>JBHEOD010000128.1:9856-10411 GCA_046261745.1 Binatia bacterium | reverse complement strand
CGGTGGGAGTGCTCAGCGTGAACTGATCCACCGCCACCAGCCACGGCTCTCCCGGTTCTTCCGGCTCTTCCGGCCCGGTCGACGGCGGCGCCAGAGGCCGGGCGTGGCGAAGGGGATCGATCGCGCCGTCGGCTTCGCGGATCACGCGCACGGACGGCGCCTCGAGCGACACGCCGGTCAGGTGCACGATTCCTTCGCGAAGCTCCTTCCACCCCAGGTGAAGCGAGATGCGGTCGAAGTGGAGCAGCGCGGTGGCCGCGTCGAGCAACGGCGGCTCGAGCGCAGCATCCAGCGGTTCGACGGCGTCGGGCTCCGCTCCGACGCTGACGCCTTCGAGCACGACGATGCCGTCGAACAGCGCGAAATCGGCGTTGTCGATACGGGCCGGAAGTCCAAGCCAGTAGCGTGAGCCGTACGCGGCGCCGCGCTCGACCAGCAGCGGCAGCGCCGCGCGAAGCCCGACCACGCTGGTGACGAGCAGCGCCAGAATCACCCACGGCCAGCGCCTTCGGCGACGGATGCGCGCCGATGGCTCTTCCGGCACTAGCGGCGTGT
>JBHEOD010000128.1:0-9846 GCA_046261745.1 Binatia bacterium | reverse complement strand
CGTCTGTTGGAAGCATCACTTGTGTTCTAGCGCGGAAGGACGGGGACAGGTACCGCTCGCGCGCAGACCGAGCCGCCCCGCCGGTTGCCATCCACCGGAATTTCCATGAAGGAAGCGCGCTCCCTTTCGGCCGGTTACGCCGGTCTGCCGCGCAACGGAGGTATCGCGATGGCCATCTATCCTTCTCCCGAACAGTTCCAGGAGTTGCTTGCCAGCAGCGAAGAAGGCCCTGTCGTGATGGTGAACCTCTTGCGCTACAAGCCGCGCGCAGACGCGCCGGACAGCGGCCTGACCGGCGAGGAGGCCTACCAGCGCTACGCCGAGGCGATGGTTCCGTTCGTCGAGTCGAGAGGCGGTCGCGTGATCTGGACCGGACGCCTCACTTCCCAGGTGATCGGCACCGGCGGCGAAGACTTCCACACGATCGCCGTCGTCGAGTACCCGTCGCGCAAGGCCTTCGTCGAGATCGCGATGGACCCCTTCGTCGCCGGAATCGGCGCGCACCGCGCCGCAGGACTCGAGATGCAGTGGCTGCTCGCGACAACTGCCGAGCGCGAGGGTTCGCAAGTCGCTGGCTAATGGCAGCGCAGCGCGGCTATGGTGGCACCGCAGCGCGTGCCAAGGCGCGTACTGGGGGGAGGTTCACGATGATTCGGAATGGAACGCGAGGTTTTCTCTCGCGACACTTGCTGCTTGCCTGCCTGACCACCACGACGCTCGCCGCCCCGGCCGGGGCGGCCATCCTTGAAGTCCCGGCGTCGTACGCCACCATCCAGGCCGCCGTCAACGCCGCCATGCCGGGCGACACCGTCGAAGTATCCACCGGCACCTACGCCGAGTTCGTCAGCTTCCCGAACAGCGGCACCGCGGGAAACCCCATCACGCTTACCGCCAAGGCGGGACACACGCCGGTGATCGACGGCACGACGCTCGGCACCACCGACCTCGACGGCCTCATCTACATCGAGGACCGCTCCTACATCGTCGTCTCCGGCATGGAGATCGCGAACCTTTCGGCCTCGAGCCCGGGCCATTTCCCCTCCGGCATCTGGGTGCGCGGCACCTCGCATCACATCGAGCTTCTCGACAACGTCGTGCACCACATCGAGAACGCGGACTGTTCGAACTGCGGCGCACACGGCATCGCCGTGTACGGCACCAGCGCGAGCGGTTCCATCCACGACATCCGCATCGACGGCAACGAGGTACGTGACTGCGTCGTCGGCTGGAGCGAGTCGCTGGTGGTCAACGGGAACGTCGAGGACTTCGAGATCACGAACAACGTGGTCCACGACAACAACAACATCGGCATCGTCGCGATCGGCTTCGAGGGCGAGTGCGCCGGTTGCAGCGACGCGTTCGATCGCGCACGCGACGGCATCATCGCGGGAAACAACGTTTACAACATCGATTCGCTCGGCAATCCGTCCTACCACGGCTCGCGCTCGGCCGACGGCATCTACGTGGACGGCGGCACGCGCATCGTGATCGAGCAGAACATCGTGCACGACTGCAACATCGGCATCGAGATCGCGAGCGAGCATAACGGCAAGTCCACCAGCGAAGTCATCGTGCGCAACAACTTCGTGTACCGCTCGCACGTGATCGGCATGGCCATGGGCGGCTACGACACGGGCCGCGGCAGCACCGAGGATTGCGTGATCGTGCACAACACGCTGTTCGACAACGACACCGACCAGTCCACCGGCGGCGAGTTGCTCGTGCAGCACGACACGCGCAACAACCTGGTCGAGAACAACATCTTCCACGCCAACGCGCAGAACCAGTTCATCGCCAACGAGTTCACCGCCAACACCGGCAACGTGATCGACCACAACATCTACTTCAGCGCGGGCGGCGCCGCGTCGTCGAAGTGGACATGGACGACCACGTCGCACACCGGCTTCGCGGCCTGGCAGGCCGCCACCGGCAACGACATGAACTCCATGTTCGTCGATCCGATGCTGGTCAGTCCCGCCACCGGCGACCTGCATCTCGGCCCGGGTTCGCCGGCCGTCGGCGCAGCCGTCGCACTGTTGCCGCTGGTCGCCGGAACCGAGGACATCGACGGCACTCCGCGCGTGTCCGGCGCGGCCGCCGACATCGGCGCCGACGAGCTCGCGTGCGGCAACGGCGTGACCGAAGGCGACGAGGACTGTGACGACGGCAATCTCACCAGCGGAGACGGCTGCGACGCCAATTGCACCGTCACGGCCTGCGGCAACGGCATCGCGACGCTCGGCGAGGACTGCGACGACGGCAACGTGGCCGCGGGCGACTGCTGCAGCTCCCTGTGCGCATTCGAAGCGAACGGTTCGCCGTGCGACGACGGCGAGACCTGCACGTTCGAAGACTCCTGCGACGGCGCCGGCGAGTGCGCGGGCTCGGCCGAGCTCGAACCTTCCTGCGCGGTGCCCGATGCGGCGTCCGAAGGATCGCGCCTCACGCTGCGCGACCGGCCCCCGTCGGGCGACAGGCTCGGATGGAGCTGGGGCAAGGGACCGGCCGTCGCCCTCGCCTCTCTCGGCGATCCGACCGTGGGCGACGACTACGCGCTGTGCGTGTTCGCAAGCGACGGCGTCACCTCGTCGCTGGTGCTGAGCGCTCTGGCACCGGGGGGCCCAGAGTGGACCTTCGTCGGAGACTCGAAGCTCAAGTACAAGGACAAGGGCCTCACTCCCGACGGCATCAAGCAGATCCTGTTCAAGACCGGCGACGCGGGCCGCGCGAAGATCAAGGTGAAGGGCCAGGGCGCGGCGCTTGGAGTCCCGGGCCTCGGCTTCGGAGCATCGGTGACGCTGTCGGCCGAGTTGCGCAACGTTGCGACGGGGGCGTGCTTCGGCGCGACGTACTCGAATCCGTTCCGCAAGGACGATGCCGACCGGTTTGACGACAAGTCGGACTGACGCCGCGTGGCGCGACGTCGAGATTAGCCTGATACCTCGACCGTCCGCGTCCGGCGGCGGGGGCGCGCGTGCCTGCTACGTCCTCGCTCCGCCGCCGCTCCACTCCCCTCCGCTCCGAGACGCGGGCACGCACGCCCCCGCCCTGCACGCGGCGTTGGGTTTTTTTACCCGGTGGTTCGCAGGTGGTCGGGTTTTGCGCGCAGCAGGATCCACAAGGCTGCCGGCAGCGCGAAGAAATCGGCGATCATCGACAGCACGAAGGCCAGCGCGGCCAGCGCGCCGAACTGACGCATCGCCGGTAACTCCGCCAGCGCAAAAGCGAGAAAGCCACCGGCGTTGATCAGCGTGGCGAAGAAGATCGCGCGGCCTGCGACGAGAAAGGTGTGGCGCAGCGATTCTTCGACGCTCGAGCCGCCCAGCTGCGCTTCCTGAAAGTGGTAGAAAAAATGGATCTGGTCGTTCTCGGAGGTGCCGAGGATGGTGGATGCGATCAGGATGGTGGCGACGTTGAGCGGGACGTCGAAGAGGCGCATCACGCCGAACATCACGAGGATGGCGAACAGGGAGGGGATCATCGCGAGCACGCGCGCGGTGCCGTTGCGGAACACGAGCAGGAACGCCATGAAGATGACCACGACGGTGATCTGAAAGCTCTCGACAAGCGTCGGCACCAGGCTTTGAGCCATCTTTGCATTGAGCGGGCTCAGTCCGACGATCTGCAGCTCGAAGACAGCCAGGGCGGGGTACTTCTCGACCGCTGTCTTCCATCGATCGCGGATTGACGTGTCGAGGCGCTCGAAACCCTCGTGCTCGACGACGCGGCTGATCACCGTGTAATGGGTTTGCGCGAGCTCGTGCGGCTGCACGAAGCGCTGCAGCATCGCTTCCATGCGCACGAGGCCTTCGAGCTCGACGGCGAGCGCCTCGAGCCCGTCCGGCGTGGTGGGCCACTCTTCGGCCTCGCCGCCGATGTAACGCATCAGGCGCAGGATCGTGGTCGGTCCGATCGCGGCGCCGACGTCGGGATCGCTTTCGAGGTCGGCCTGGAACTTGTCGAGAGCGGCGAGCACGTCAGGCTCGGAAACGCTGGCGAGTTCGCCCTTGAGCCAGACCTGCGTGACCGACAGGCCCGGAATCATTTCGCCGAGCCGCTTGGTGTCCTTGTAGAGCTGGTTGGACGGGTCCATGTACTCGACCGGATCCGTCAGGATGCGCAACGGCGTCACGACGCCGGGCAGGCCGAACAACGCCACGCCGCCGGCCGCACTCAGCACCAGCGACACCGCCACCAGGGAGTGGCGCCAGCGATACGTGAACAGCGGTAGCCACGAGGCGGCGCGCTGGAGATAGGCTCCGGCGGAGCGACGCCGGCCCTCGGTCGGGGTCGCAAACTCCTTCTGGAGGGCAGGGAACAACGTGAACACGATGACCCAGGTCATCATGAGGCCCACGGCCACCCAGACTCCCATCTCGCGGATAGGGCGGATGTCGGACACCAATAGCGCCGCGAAGCCGACGGCGGTTGCGAAGATCGACGCCGTGCATGCGACGAACTTGTTGCCCAGCGCAAAGAGCTGGTGCTCCGCTAAGCTGCTGCCGGCCGGGCAGTCGACGAAGCGCGAGTGGATGTAGACGAGCGAAGCCGTCGCGGTGACCAGAATGGTCATCGGCACCATCGGCGAAACGATCGTGAAGTTGCCGCCGGTGAGCCCGATGAAACCGACCGCCATCGCCAGGTTGACGGCGAGCGTGATGAGGAACGCGAGCAAGGTGCGGGCGGAGCGGTACAGCGACAGGTTCAGCACGATCACGAAAGCCGTGAACAGCAGGAAGTAGAGCGGGGCGGAGCGCTGCGTGTCGTCGAGATACCGGTTCACGTAGGGCTGGCCGAGCGTATACAGGCCGGTCAAAGGAGCGGGATCGGCAACGACGGGTGCGATGGCCTTGTCGATGGCCGCGAGCGTGGCCGCGCGCTCGGCAGTGTTCTTCACGTTCAGGATGACGCCGATGGCGAGGAAGTCCGGACCGACCAGGCCCTGCTTGCGAAGCAGGTCGGTGCCCGAGACGAACTTGCGAAACGCGTCGCACTGCTCGGGCGTTGCGTCGAAGCCGGCCTTGGCGCGGCGGAAGATCGACAGCGCCGAGTTGGCCGAGGTTCCCGGAATGCCCGCAAGCGCCCGTTCCACCTCGTCCACGCGCTTGACCACTTCGCATGAAAGCGGGTCGTCGGCCTCGGCCAGAAGGAACGCGTACTCGCCGGAACCGAACACCTTCTGGAACTCGCGCGTCGCGATCGCATCCGGATCGCTGGCGACGATCAGGCGGTCGATCGAGTTGTCCTGGCCGACGCGGATCGCGTACCACACCGACGGCACCAGCAGGATCGCGTAAATGGCGATGACGAGGCGGCTGTTCGCGACGATGGCGGCGAAGAGGCGATGCAGTCGCCCTGGTTCGTGGTTCACGAGTGCTCCGTGTTCAGGCTGCGGACCATAAGGGGGAAGGGACTCGGGACGACCGCGAGCGGCCCGGCTCTACCATGATTCCTGCTGCGATGCCCGCGCCGCCAGGACGGGTGCCGGTGCGGCGGTGCGTATGCCGATGCGGCGGTG
Source organism: Binatia bacterium (assembly GCA_046261745.1). Lineage (GTDB taxonomy): Bacteria > Desulfobacterota > Binatia > UBA1149 > CAITLU01 > DATNBU01. Next base: position 4,328 of record JBHEOD010000128.1, on the reverse strand, counting down.
CAAAGGATCACGCGGGCGCAGCGACCCTCAGGGCCCCCGTCATGTCGTCGGTGATCGTGACGCCCGGGTGATGCCCCATGAACTTCATGCGCTGGAGCAATACCCGCGCGGCCGGCTGCAACTCGGTGAGGACCACCCTCGTTCCCATTCCCGCGCAGCGGCGCACGAACTCGCGAAGTGCGCTCTCGCCGCTGGCATCCACCAGCGGAACGGCACGCATGCGCAGCACGAAGACGGCCGGCGGCTGGTGCGCGGTGGCGTCGAGAAGGTCGAGAAGACGCCCGGAAGCCCCGAAAAACAGCGGTCCGCGTACCTCGAACACCTCGACACCCGCGGGCAGCGACTCGCGTGCGATCACTCCAGCGGCATCCTCTTCTTCTTCGTCGTCCGCGAAGAGGACGGGCCCGCCTTCGACCGCGACCGCTTCGGCCATGCGATGCATGAACAGCACCGACGCGAGCACCACGCCGACTTCGATGGCGACGGTAAGGTCGACCAGCACGGTAAGCCCGAACGTCACGAGCAACACGGCGCGATCGCCCGCAGGAGCCCCGAGAAGCCGGCGGAAGCGCCCGATCTCGGCCATGTTCCACGCCACGACGACGAGCACGGCCGCCAGGCTGGCCAGCGGCACGTATGCTGTCAGCGGCGCGAGCGTCAGCATGAAGGCCAACAGGAACACCGCATGGAGCATGCCGGCGACAGGCGAGCGCGCTCCCGAACGAATGTTCGTTGCCGTGCGCGCGATCGCGCCGGTGGCCGGCATTCCGCCGAACAGCGCAGAGGCCACGTTGGCGATGCCTTGCGCGACCAACTCGCAGTTGGAGCGATGACGGCGCGACGTCATTCCGTCGGCGACAACCGCCGACAGCAGCGATTCGACGCCCGCCAGGAACGCGATGGTTAACGCGCTCGGCAACAGTTCCCGGACGCGCGACGGCGAGATCTCCGGTAGAGACGGCGACGGCAGCGCGGCGCCGATGGCTCCGAAACGCGAACCGATCGTGTCCACGTCGAGACCGAAGGCCGCGACCGCCGCGGAGGCGGCGACGACGCTGGCAAGGAAGGACGGAAAACGGGGAACTGTGCGGCGCAGCCACAGGATGAGCGCGAGCGAACCGAGCGCGATCACGACGCTCCAGTGGTTCACCGTCGCGCGCGCGTGCCAGAAGGCCACCCACTTCTCCACGAATTCGGCCGGCACCGATTCCATCGAAAGTCCGAATAACTCGCGCACCTGGCTGGAGAAGATGATCAGCGCAATGCCGGTCGTGAAGCCGGTGACAACCGGATCGGGGATGTACTTGATCCAGGTCCCGAGGCGCGCCAGCCCTGCGACGACGAGGATGAGGCCGGCCATCAGCGTGGCCAGCACCAGCCCATCGTAACCGTACTGTGCAATGACGTTGAAGACGACGACGACGAACGCGCCGGTCGGCCCGCCGATCTGCACCCGGCTCCCGCCGAGGGCCGAGATCAGGAAGCCGGCGATGACGGCGGTGAGGAGTCCCCTGTCGGGAGTCGTCCCGGAGGCGATGGCGAGGGCCATCGCCAGCGGCAGGGCGATGATGGCGACCGTGAGGCCGGCCAGTGCGTCGGCGCGAAGATCGGCGCCGTGGTAGCCCTCGCCGATCACGGTGACCAGCTTGGGAACGAACGGTCGCCAGCGTGAACCCGGCATGGATGTGGGTACACGCCGGGGGGCAGCAGATCAACAGGATGAAGGGGGTGTCGCTACTCGACGTCCTCGCCGAAGTGGGCGCGCGCGATTCGGGCCTTGAGGTACTCGAGAGTCCCGAGATCCTCGATGATGTCGCCGCCGGTGTCGTAGAAAAAGATCTCGCCGTCCTTGTTGCGCCCCACCGCCACCAGCCACTCGAGCTCGTCTCGATCCTCGAGAAGATAATTGATGGCCTGGGAAACGCCCTTGCCCGGGATGATGGTGATCTTGGTCCGGGGGCCCGGGGTGGTCTTGGCGACTGGCGTCTTTTTCTTCATGGTCCGGTGTTCTCTGCGCGTCCGGGATCGAGCCTAAGAGCAGGTCCGGCTCATGTCAATTCCAGAGTGCAGACGGTTTCGACGTGGAAGGACTGCGGAAAGAGGTCGATGGGTGCGACGTTCCCGACGCGGTATCCGGCCGCGACGAACACGCGCACGTCGCGGGCGAGTGTAGCCGGGTTGCAGGACACGTAGACCACGCGCGAGGCGCCAAGGGCCGCTGCGGAAGCGGCGGCGGAGGCCAACCCGCTGCGCGGCGGATCGAGAAGCAGCACGTCAACGGGCTCCTTGGCATCGGCAAGCCAGGCCTCGGCCTTGGCTGCGGCAAAGCGAAGATTGCGTAGTCCGGCCTCGCGCGCGGCTGCGCGTCCGGCCTCGATCGCGCTTTCGTCCTCGTCGACGGCAAGTACCCGGCCGGAGCGCTGCGCGACGGCGAAGGAAAAGTTGCCGGCGCCCGCGTAAAGCTCCACCAGGCGGGCCGGCGGTGTTTCCGTGCAGGCCGCGACCACCATCCGGACCAGGTCGACGTTGGCCTTGCTGTTGACCTGCCCGAAGGACGCGCCGGGAAAATCCACGACTACGCCGGGTGCAACTTCGAAACGGCGGCGCGGATCGCCCCACGCCCGTTTCCAGCCGCGGCCGTGCATCACCAGGCCGCGAATCTGGCCGAGACGATCCTCGACGACGGCGTGAGCCGCCAGCGTGTCGCCGTGGCGAAGACGTCCTGCGCTCTGAACCGCCACCGAAACGCCCGGCAGGATGCCCCGCGACGCGATCTCGACCCGCATCACGCGAGTGTCCAGCGACGCGAGGAATCGCTCGACGGCCGGCAGCGCGTGGCGCACTTCGTCCACCGCGAGCAGGCAATCGGGGACCGGCACGAGGCGATTGGTGCGAGCCTGGTAGAAGCCGATCTTGCCGCCTTCGAATCGAAGACTGAGCCGGTTGCGGTATCCGAACGTGTCGGCCGACGGCACGATCGGCTGGGTGTGCACGTCGTCCAGCCCCGCAATGCGGCGCAAGGCTTCGGACACGGCCTGATGTTTCGCGTCGAGCTGCGTGGCGTAATCGATGTGCTGCCACGGGCAACCGCCGCACTCGGTGACGATCGGGCACGGCGGATCGACGCGTGAGGGGCTCTTTTCGAGAAGTTGCCCAATTTCGGTTTCGGCCCAGGAACCGTGATCGGTCGTGAGCCGGACTCGCACGCGGTCGCCGGGCACCGCGCCGGGGACGAAGAGTACCTTGCCGTCGTGACGGGCAACGGCCTTGCCGCCGTAGGCGAGCGATTCAATCGAGACGTCGAGTTCCACCGCTGGTAAGTGTGGGCAGGGGAGTTCGGTTGCAAACCCGCGTCTCGCGCGCTCGCGCGCGTTCGAATTGCATACCCAAAGATGTCGCCCGGCGTGGAAAATCCCGGCGTCGCCTTGACTTGCCGCTTTCCGGCCCCCTACTTTGCTCCCGTGAAGCTGACAGTGATCGGGTCGGGGGACGCGTTCTGTTCGGGCGGTGCGCTCCATAGCTGCAACTTGCTCGAGCACGCCGGGGGAACGGTGATGCTCGAATGCGGGCCCGGCGTGCTGGCCGGCATGAAGCGCATGGGCATTCCCACCGACGCTCCCGACGCACTTCTCATCTCCCATCTCCACGGGGATCACTTCGGCGGCATTCCTTTCCTGTTTCTTGAGTACCTCTTCGAGAATCCGCGCGAGCGGCCGCTGACCATCGTCGGGCCGCCCACCATCCTCGAGCGCAGCTTCGCCGTCTACGCTGCCCTCTACCGCGAGCTCCAGACCTTCGATCTGCCCTTCGAAATTCACCTGGTGGAGCTCGAGCCGGGCTCGCGCACCACAGTGGCGGGTTTTGAGGTGGAGGCGTTTCGCGTCAAGCACAACGCCGAGCCGTTTTCTCTCGGCTACCGCATCGTTTCGCCGGAGGCGACGATGCTGTTTTCCGGCGACTCCGCGTGGAACGAGGATTTCGTTGCGAAGAGCCAGGGAACCGACCTGTTCCTGTGCGAGTGCTGCACGATGGAGCCGACGGTTCCGATGCACACCAGCTACACCGAACTGCTCGCCAATCGCGACCGACTCGGCTGCAAGCGACTGCTGCTGACCCATCTCGGCGCCGACGTTCGCGCGGCCGCGGATTTCCGCTTCGAGCGTGTCGAAGACGGGATGGTCTACGAGGTGGGCGGCACAAGCAGCGTCAGGAAGGAGCGCTCGAGCGCGTCGAGATAAGCGCGTTCAGCCGCCAACCCTGCGCCGCGCCTCCCCCACCAGTTCGAGAAAGTTCCTCGTGATCTGGTGCGTCGCGCCCCAGATCTCGTG
>JBHEOD010000127.1:0-10618 GCA_046261745.1 Binatia bacterium | reverse complement strand
CATGCGCACCGAGCGCGAGAGGCTGGCCAAGAAGTTCCGCGCCGAAGGCGACGAGGAAGCGCGCAAGATCCGCTCGGAGTCCGACAAGGAAGTCACGATCCTGATGGCCCAGGCCCGCAAGCAGTCGGAGATCCGGCGCGGCGAGGGCGACGCCCAGGTGGTGAGGATCCTGGCCGAAGCCTACGGCCGCGATCCCGGCTTCTACGAATTCGTGCGTACCCTCGAGGCCTATCGCCGCACGATCCGTGAAGGGACCACCGTGGTCCTGTCGCCCGACAGCGACTTCCTGCGCCTCCTCGACGGCAAGGATTCCCCGGGCCAGCCCTGACCGCGCGCGAAGCAGCGGGGCCGCCATCGTCGCGAGGCCGGGGCGACGTGACGACGTTACGCCGCAGCGCGGCGCGGCCCCCGCCTGCGTTGTGCGTCGCCGCTCCAGCGTGTAGGCTCCAGCTTCCTTCCCCTGTCCGGCGGGTGGAGCGAGGGCCGCAAGCAGGGACCCTCGATGGAGCGGTCGCGGAAGCGGATCCGCTGCAGTAGCGGCAGCCGGTCGATCCCACATCTCGAATTCAACGCGGAGGTTCATTCCCTATGATCGCAAGAAAGATCACCACCCTGGCCGCTGCGGCCCTGCTGCTGGCCGGCGCGGCCCCTGCCCTGGCCGAGGAAGAAGCAGCGGCCTTCGGCGGCAAGGCCCCCTACTTCAGCGTCGGCGGCGTCTTCGCCATCGAGAATGCCGACGTTGACGGCGACCTTTCCAACAGCGGCGGCTACGACCTGCGCCTCGGCTACGAGGTCCACGAGATGGTCGCCATCGAGGCCGAGTGGCAGTCCCTCACCGACTTCGACCGCACGGCGACCAACCCGGTCACCGGCGCCACCCTTCCCGACGTCGAGGCGCGCATGCTCAGCCTCAACGCCCGCGTCACTCCCCTCGAGGGACGCTTCCAGCCTTACGCCCTGATGGGCATGGGATGGGTGAACGTGCAGGCCGACCAGGCGGCCAACGACCTGCACAAGAGCTCGTTCGGAATGCGCTTCGGCCTCGGCCTGGCCACCTACATCACCGAGCGCATCGGCTTCGCCCTCGAAGCCGCCTACATCCTGCCCCTGACCGGCGACCTCGGCGGCGGACGCAGCTTCGACCTCATTCCCATCACCGGAAGCTTCTTCTTCCGCTTCAAGTAGCCCCCTCCCTCCCGCGGTCCCCGGCCCTGGCCGGGGACCGCGCTCCTTTCCCCTTCCAAGCGGCCCCCGCGACGGGGACACCCCCGTCGCACACGCGGCGTAGCGTCCCGGCATGGACGCCGTCGCCCAAGTCTTCGAGGAGGTCGGCGACGACCTCACGGCGGCCTGCCACGTTCCTCGACGCTTTCGGCAAGGCGGAGGTGACGGGCAGAGGGCGTGGGACGGAGCCCCTTGCTCGATCCGTGGTGTGTGGTAGCGGCCGGGTGCCCGGCGGGGAATGCCTCGCGCAAGGAGGCCCATGGAACTCGACGGCAGGACAGCTCTCGTGACCGGCGCCGCTCGCGGCCTCGGTCGCACGATCGCCGTGGCGCTTGCCCGTGAAGGCTGCGACGTCGTCGTCTCGGATCTCGCGGCGTCGGATCGCGCCCCGCTGGGCTATGCGCTGGCCGGCGCCGACGAGCTCGAATCCACCGCTGCGGCGGTGCGCGCGTGCGGTCGTCGCTCGCTCGCGGTGTTCGCCGACGTGACCTGCGCAAAGGATGTCGAACGCATGACGGCGGCTGCCGTCGCGGAAATGGGCCGCCTCGACATCCTCGTCGCCAACGCGGGCATCATCGCTGCCGCGCCGGTGGTCGCGATGGACGAGGAACTCTGGGACCGGATCTTCGCGGTCAACGTGCGCGGCGTCTTCCTGTCGGCGCGTGCCGCCATTCCGCATCTCGTCGCCCGCGGGTCCGGGCGCATCGTAAACATCGCGTCGGTGGCGGGCAAGACGGGGCGCGCGGGACTTTCCGCCTACTGCGCGTCGAAGGCCGCCGTCATCTCGCTGACCCAGTCGCTGGCCGAGGAACTGGGCCCGGCGGGCATCTCCGTCAACGCGCTATGTCCCGGCTTCATCCGGACGGCGATGTGGACCGAGGTGCTGAGCCCGATGCTTTCGGCGATGACGGGACTCCCGGTGTCCGACGCGTTCGATGAATTCATCCAGCGCAGCACATTCACCAAGAGGGAACAGACGCCCGAGGAGATCGCGGAGGCGGCCGTGTTCCTGTGCCGCGCCGAGAACGTCACCGGCATCACGCTCACGGTGGCCGGAGGCGGCGAAGTTCACTGACCACCGAAGCCGCGGGAGAAAGCGCAACATGCAACCGACGACCGAGATCCTCCAGGTGGCGTATCGCACGATGCGCACCATCCGAAGCTTCGAGGAGAAGCTCATCGAGCTCGTCAGCCAGGGCAAGCTCGGCGGATTCCTGCACGCCTGCATCGGCCAGGAGGCGATTGCGGCCGCGGTCTGCGCGCACCTGAAGGACCACGACTACGTCGCGTCCACGCATCGCGGCCACGGGCACTGCATCGCCAAGGGCGTCGAGGTGCGCGGCATGATGGCCGAGCTGTTCGGCCGCAGTACCGGCACCTGCCGCGGTCGCGGCGGCTCGATGCACATCGCCGACCTCGACAAGGGCATGCTCGGCGCCAACGGCATCGTCGGCGCGGGCATCCCGCTGGCGACCGGAGCCGCGCTGACCGCCAAGCTCAAGAAGACCGGCGGCGTGGGCCTCGCGTTCTTCGGCGACGGCGCGTCCAACCAGGGCGCCTTCCACGAGTCCCTCAACATGGCGGCCAACTGGCAGCTGCCGGCCGTCTACGTGTGCGAGAACAACGGCTGGGGCGAGTTCACGCCGACCGAGTTCGTGGTGCCGGTCAAAGACATCGCCGAACGCGCGCGCTCCTACGCGATGAACAGCATGATCGCCGACGGCATGGACTTCTTCGACGTGTACGCGAAGGCCGGCGAGGCGATCTCGAGGGCGCGCAGCGGTGGCGGGCCGACACTGCTCGAATGCAAGACCTACCGTTTCGTCGGTCACTACGTCGGCGACCCACTCGTCTACCGCGCCAGGGCCGAAGCCGACGAATGGATCCGCAACCGCGATCCGCTGAAGCTCTTCGAGGCACGCGTGACGGGCGAGGGCCTGCTCGAGGCCGGGAACCTCCGTTCGATCGACGGGGAAGTCACCGACCTCATCGCGGACGCCGTTCGCACCGCCGAGGCCGCGCCGTTCCCGGACGCGGGCGAGCTGATGCAGGACGTGTACGTGGAGGCACCGCGATGAGCGGCGGGACCGAAAGGGAGCCGCGCGAGATCCCGACCGCGTTCGCCATTGCCGAGGCGCTGCGCATCGCGATGGCCAGCGATCCGAACGTGATCCTCATGGGAGAGGACGTGGCCGGCGGCGGACGACGTCCCGAGGGCACCGACGAGATCGGCGGCATCATGAGCGTGACGCGCGGGCTGGCCACGCAGTTTCCGAATCAGGTGCTCGACACGCCGATCAGCGAGATGGGCATCCTCGGGACGGCCGTCGGCGCCGCCGTCACGGGACTGCGTCCGGTCGTCGAGCTGATGTTCATGGACTTCCTCGGTACCTGCCTCGACCCCCTGCTGAACCAGGCCGCCAAATTCCGCTACATGTTCGGCGGCAAGGCACGCGTCCCGCTGACCGTGCGCACGGTGACCGGAGCGGGCATGCAGGCTGCCGCCCAGCACTCGCAGTCGCTCTACTGGATGACCGCCGGCATTCCCGGCTTGAAGACCGTCATTCCCTCCAACGCGGCCGACGCGAAAGGCCTGCTGCTGGCGGCCATCCGCTCGGACGATCCGGTGATCTTCTGCGAACCGAAGGGCATCCTCTTCCTTTCGACCGACGTGCCCGAGGGCGACTACGAGGTGCCGATCGGAAAGGCCAAGATCGTGCGCAGCGGCAGCGACGTCTCGCTGGTCGGGATGGGCGCGACGGTGGGCCTGGCGCTGCAGGCGGCCGACGCGCTCGAGCGCGAGGGCATCCGTGCCGAAGTGCTCGACCTGCGTTCGCTCGCGCCGCTCGACGAGGACGCTATCCTTGCGACGCTCGCCCGCACCGGACGCCTGGTCGTGGTGGACGAGGCGACGCCGCGATGCGGGATCGCGAGCGACGTGGCGGCGCTCTGCGTTGACAAGGGGTTCGACCTGCTGAACGCGCCGGTGCGCCGCGTGACGGCGGCGATGTGCCCGGTGCCGTTCACGCGCGTGCTCGAGGAAGCGTACATGCCGTCGTCGGCGCGCATCGTCGAAGCCGTGCGCGGCCTGCTCTAGAACAGGAGGAACGAGCCGTGGCCACGGTCATTGCGATGCCCAAGCTCGGCATGACGATGCAGGAAGGCACCGTCGTCCAATGGCCGCTGTCGGTGGGCGACGTCGTCGAAAAAGGGCGCATCGTCGTCGTCATCGAATCGGAGAAGACGCAGGTCGAGATCGACGCCACCGGCTCCGGCGTCCTGCGCCACATTTTCGTCGCGGCCGGCGAAACGGTCCCGTGCGGAAGCCTGCTCGGTGCGATCACGGCTTCGATGGACGAACGTTTCGATGCCGAGGCGTTCCGGCGCGAGCACGACAGGCCGATGCCGGCGGCCATCTCGCCCGCTGCACCGGCGCCGCGCGCCGTGGTCGCCTCCGGCGAAGACCGCGCGCCGCGCAGCGGCTCGGCACCCGTCACACCCGCCGCCCGTGCGCTCGCGAGGACGCTCGGCATCGATGTCGCCGCCGTGGCCGGGACGGGTCCCGGCGGACGCGTCACCCGGGAAGACGTCGAGGCCTTCGCCGCGCGCGCCGAGCGAATCGTCGAAGCATCGCCGGGAGTGAGGCTCGAAGTCCTGCGCGAAGGCAGCGGCCCCGTGGTGATGCTGCTGCCGGGATTCGGAGTCGGCGTGGCCAGCTACGCGCTGCAGGTGCAGGCCCTGGCCCGCGGCGGCTTCGAAGCCGTCGGGGTGCATCCACGCGGCATCGGCGCTTCCGACGCGCCCGTCGAAGATGCCTACCGGGTCGAGACCGCGGCCGAGGACGCCGCGTCCCTGGCCGCCGCGTTCGGCGCCGCGGTGCACGTCGTCGGCGCGAGTCTCGGCGCCGCGATCGCGCTCGAGATGGCGCTTCGCTTTCCCGACCGCGTGCGCTCGCTCACGCTCCTCACGCCGTTCGTGGACGTGACGCCGCGGCTTCGCGCGGTGACCGGCGCGTGGCGAGCGATCGCGCGCGAGGCGGGCATCGACACGTTGTCGCGTTCGCTGCTGCCCTGGTTGTTCTCCCAGCGCGTGCTCGCCGACGACGGCCTGCGCGAGCGCATGCACCGCGGATTGGCGGCGGCACTGTCGGTGGCGACGCCGGACGCGCTCGACCGCTGGGCGGCCGGCCTCGCGGCCTGGTCGGGAACGCGCACGGGGGATCTCGCGAACGTGGCGGTGCCGACGCTCGTTCTTGCCGCCGGCGCCGACCTGCTGACCCCGCGCGGCGAAGCGCTGGGAATGGCGATCCCCGCGGCGACGGTTCGCGTGCTCGAAAGCGTCGGACACGCGGCGGCCAGCGAAGCGGCCGATGCGGTCAACGAGGCGCTGCTGGCGCACCTGCGGGCGCACTGAGGGAGAGAAAAGCCTTCCTCCGGAGGGGAAGCGACTGCCGGGGCACCGGACCCCGTCCGGATCCCGGCCCTCGGCCGGCCCGGCCGGGGCGCTGCATTCCCCACGGTTCTCGCTCCGTCCTCGCTTCCCGACCTTCCGCGCGACCGACCGTGGGCGCTGACCCAATTGTCGGAATCCGCGGATCGGAATTTCCCACGGATCGAAATGAGAACGCGATCCGGCCCCCCCACCCTCCGGCCAGCGAGGGCCTCTGCCGCTTGTTCATCGTGCTTCCGCGTCGCCTCTCGATGTGTCCCGCGTTGGGCACGGAATGTGCTCAGCTTGACCGAAGAGACGAACGGATCGCAGGACGCTTCCGGGGGAGGATCGGCGTGCGCAGGATCGACCAAGCTCCCCCGCGCTGAGCCGGGTCCACGAAGGAGCAGGTCGAATGGGCAGTACGAGCGGAAACCTGGCGGTGGCAAGCAGCGATGCGGCAGGCACCGCGACGGGGCGAGAAGCGGTCCGGGTGCGCGAGCACATCGTCGAGGTCGTGAGCGACTCCGGCGAAGGCGCGCAGAAGACCGGCCAGGCCTTCGGGACCGTGTGCGCGAAGATGGGCAACGGCGCCTGGACGGTCGAGATCATCCCCGCCGAGATCAAGCCGCCGGCGCGCTCGCGCGAAGGGGCCAGCGGCATCCGCATCCGCTTCGGCTCGCAGACCATCACCAACATGGGAGATCAGGCCGACCTGGTCGTGGCCTTCAACGAACAGGTGCTTTACGGCCGGATGAACCAGACCGCCTACCGCAAGGGCACCGTCGTGCTGCTGGAGAACAAGTGGGGGCAGAGTGCCGACGACAACGTTCGGCGCCAGTACGCGGAGGCGCTCGAGGAGCTCGCGAAACGCGAGTTCGTCGTGCTCGAACTTCCGCTCGAGGAAGCCTGCCTTCCTTACACGAAGGATCCGCGTGTCGGAAAGAACATGTTCGTGCTCGGCATGCTCTGCACGATCTACCGGCGCGACCTCGACGTGGCCGTGCGCGAAGTCGAGGCCGCCTTTGCGAAGAAGAGCGCGGCGGTGATCGAGACCAACGTCGCCCTGCTGCGCGGCGGCGCGAAGTTCGCCGCCGCGAACGTCCCTTATGCGTTCGAAGTCCCTCCAATGGCGCTCGAGGACAAGCTGGTCGTGATGAACGGGAACCAGGCCATCGGCTTCGGCGTCATGGCGGCGGGCATGGAGATGGTCGCGATGTACCCGATCACGCCGGCGACGTCGGCTTCGCACTACCTCGCCGCGTCCTTCGACAAGGTCGGCGGCTTCGTCCACCAGGCCGAGGACGAGATCGCGGCGATCGGCTTCGCACTCGGCGCGTCCTACGCCGGCAAGACCGCCTGCACGATCACGTCGGGACCCGGACTCGCGCTGAAGACCGAGTTCCTCGGCTTCGCGGTGATGGCGGAGATTCCGCTGGTGCTCGTGGACGTGCAGCGCGGCGGCCCGTCCACGGGTCTGCCGACCAAGGTCGAGCAGTCCGACCTGCTCGCGGCGCTGTACGGTGAGACCGGCGACGCACCGAAGATCGTGATCGCACCGGCCACCATCGAGGAGTGTTTCCAGTTCGTCATCACGGCTCGCCAGCTCGCCGAGTCCTTCCGCGGCCCCGTGATGATCCTGAGCGACGCCAACCTCGCTACCGGCGTGCAGCCGATCCCGCGACCCAAGCCGAGCGAGGAATGGCTGGCGCCGCCCATCGACCAGTCGCCGTGGCAGAAAGGTGTCACGGCCTACGACTGGGATGACGAGACGGGCTTGTCGCCGCGACCGGTTCCGGGGCAGGCCGGCGGCGAGTATGTCGTCACCGGACTCGCGCACACCCGCGAAGGCCGCATCGCGTACGATCCGGCGTCCAACCAGCGCGGCTGCGAGATGCGCAGCCGCAAGTTCGCGGCGCTGCGGGCAACGTTGAAACCTCCCACCGTGCACGGCGCCCCGACCGGCGACCTGCTGGTGGTGGGCTGGGGCTCCACCCTCGGGGCGATCGAGGAAGCCGTCGATCGTGCGCGCGCGGCCGGTCACGCGGTTTCGTCAGTGCACCCGCGCTTCCTGTACCCGCTGCAGCCGGGCCTCGAGGAAATTTTCGCGGGCTTCAAACGGGTGCTGACGGTGGAACTCGGTTACAGCGATCCGCCGGAAGGCCTGATGGACGGCACGCAGCCGCCGCGTCCGCCGCAGTTCAACCTGCACCTGCGATCCATGATGCGCCGGGAGATCGACTACTGGTCGATCACGCCCGGGCAGCCGCTCAGCCCCGGGCAGATCCAGGAAGTCATCATCGACCGGCTGAAGAAGACCGGCGTTATCGCCGAAGCTGCGGCCTGAGCCGCACCGCCGAACGCGCGGCCTGGCCGCACGAGGGAGTGGAAGATGTTCGGATTGAAGACGGACTGGTCCCTGGAAGTTCTACCGCGCTACTTCACGATGGAGGATTACGAAGGCGGAGTGGCGCGCTGGTGTCCCGGCTGCGGCGACCACGCGGTGTTGACGGCCGTGCAGCGCATCTGCCGAGACGAACAGATCTCGCCGGAGAAGACGGTGTGCGTGTCGGGCATCGGCTGCTCGAGCCGTTTTCCTCACTACATGAAGACCTACGGGTTCCACGGCCTGCACGGCCGCGCGCTGCCGGTGGCCTGCGGGGTGAAGTCGCGGCGACCGGAGCTGACGGTCTGGGTGGCCACCGGCGACGGCGACTGCTGCTCGATCGGAGCAGCCCACTGGATCCACGCGATCCGCTACAACATGGACCTCGTCGTGATGCTGTTCGACAACAACATTTACGGGCTGACCAAGGCGCAAACCTCGCCCACCAGCCGGCCGGGGCTCAAGACCAACACGCACCCGCGCGGCGCCTTCCTGCCGCCCCTGAACCCCACGGCGACTACCCTCGGCGTGGCCAACTGCTCTTTCGTCGCGCAGACGGTCGATTGGAATCCGGCCCACCTGCACGCCACGCTGCACGCGGCCTACAAGCACAAGGGCCTCAGCTTCGTGCGCATCATGCAGCGTTGTCCGCAGTACACCTCGGCGGTATTCTCCGAGGCGCAGCAGGATCCGTCGCTGCTGCTCTACCTCGAGCACGAGGACGGCATCACGCTCGATCCGGCGGTCGCGAAGGTCTTCCCCAACAAAACGAAGCACGACCCCTCGAGCCTGACCGCGGCCCAGGAGATCGCCTCTCGCGAGGACGTGCTTCCGATCGGCCTGTTCTACCGCAACGCGATGCGGCCCTGCTACGAGGACCACACCTCGGTGGGAACGGAAATGACCATCGAAGAGAAGCTCGCCGGCCTCGAGAGCGAGCTCGACAGGTTCGCGATCTGAAAAGGAGACACGCGGAACGCCCGTGGCGGACCGCTCCTGGATGCCATGCCCACCAACGAGCACAGTACCGTCGAAGCGGGCGGCGTGAAGAACGCGGAGCCCCCGGCCGCGCACGCCGGCAATGGTGCGGACCACCCGGCGGCGACGGCCGTCGTTGGGGACAGCACGCTGGCGGGGTGGAGGCGTGACGCGAAAGCCGGCGACTTGCCGCTGCTGCCGGCCGCCCCGGACAAGGACGATGCGGTGGCGGCGGCCGATCTGCTGCGCGCGGCATCACTGTTCCACCGCGGTGACCTCGAGTGTGCTTCGGTGCTGCAGCTGCCCGGGGACGAGTGGCTGCCGGCGCTGCTGCACCCCTTCCGCAATCCGGCCGCCGTGCGCAACGACTACCCGCTGTTCCTGTTCGCAGCCGATGCCGGCGCCGATGCGCGCCTGGTCGCACCGCTTACGGACGTCCTGCGCGAGACCGTCCAGGGTTTTGCTTCCGCCTCCGACGACGCCCGCCTGCTGAAGGACAATCTCGCCCGCCTGGAACTGCGCGTGCGCGAGCGCCTGGGCGACGTCATCGGCGCGCAGGCCTCCGAGGTGATCGGCGAAGCCGGCAACGTGCTGGTCGGCGAGCTGGCACTGGCCGAGCAGAGCCGTGCGCAGCTCGTCGCCGGCCTCGACAAACTGGTCGCCGCGCTGCCGCGTGGGGGAACGCTGCTCTCGCTGGTCGAGCAGACACCGCTGGTGCTGTTCACCCACGCCGCACGCCGGCGCGCCCTGCTGCGTCGCTCGGAGCTCGGCAAGGAGATCGGCAAGCTTCGCCACAAGCTCGACGACCTGCTTCGCGTGGATCGCGGCAAGGACAGCCGTGCTCCCGGAACACTCGCGGATTCAGTCGGCAGCGGCGGTTCGGCGCACGTGGATGCTGCGGCGCTCGCGCGCATCCTCGGCCCGAAGCGCGGAGCCGTTCGCCTGCATGCCGAGCGTCGCCGTCGCATCGAGGACGTGATCGCCGCCTTCGACCGCTACCTGGCCGCCGAGCCTTCGCTGATGACGGTGGTGACGGGCTCGGACGCCCCGCTCGTCGGCAGGGGATCCGGCGTGGAGTGGAGGACGGTGGCGGCCGACGCCGTGTGCCTGGAGGCCGCCGCTGCCTTCGACGACCAGGCGCGCGAATACGCGCGTCTGGTCTCCGCGCTGCGCGTCGCGCGCCTGGAGCTGGCCGGCGCCTACGATCCTGACCGCCACGACCTGCTGGTACGCGGATTCGGATGGGATGCGTTCACCGACGACGAGCTCGCGAGCCTTCCTCCGGTGGTGGCGCTGGAGTCGGCCGAGCGCCTCGCCGGCGCGGCCATGGTCCCCCTCTCGCACCTGCTGCTGTCGGGCCGCCCGGTCGAAGTGCTGGTGACGGTGCAGCCTGCCGCCAGCCCGGGCACCGCACCGGAGGAAGATCCGGCGGACGGATGCCGCTTCGAGCTCGGCTACCTCGGGCTGAGTCACCGCGAGGCGCTCGTTCACCAGTCGTCCGCCGCGCGCCCGCTGCACCTCGTGGAAGGCTTCCTTCGCAGCATCGCGGCTACGCGCGCGTCGCTCCACGTGATCGCCGGTGGGCTCGACGCCGAGGGATAC
>JBHEOD010000126.1:1552-10758 GCA_046261745.1 Binatia bacterium | reverse complement strand
TTGGCACACCGGGGCGTCTCGTGGATCGGCAAGGCACCGATCCGCTACATCAGGTGGAAAGCCTCAGGGGCAGGCCGGGGTTCCACCCGGGGTGTACTCGACGTTGTTGTCGCTGGCGCAGAACGTTCTGGCTGCACCCTGGCTGACGACACGGCCCGGACCCGGAAGTCCGGCCGAATCGTTGACGCCGGTGTTCGAGGTCGGCGGGATGCAGAAGGCCGCGCCTGCCACCGGGAACTCCGGATCGGCGACTCCCGTCGCAACGATGGGATCGAGGTAGCAGTCCGCCTGATCGAGCACCGTGCACAGCCCGTAGCCGCCGGAGCAGTCGCCGTTGTTGTTGCACGAATTGATGCCGGCGCCATCGGCCTTGACGAGCGCGTCGCAGTACGAGAAGGCCGGCCCGGCCATGCACTCGCCCTCACCGCCGCCCTGGTCGGTGCAGATGTCGTCGACGCAGAAGTTAGGCTGCGGCGCGCTGCCCGTACCGTCGGAGGTGCAGGTCTGCAGATTGCACGGACCCACGCTCTGCCCGAGACAGTCCGCGTTGCTCCCGCAGGAGACCGTCGTCTTCTTGCTGCACACGTCGATGCCGGTCAGGCACGGTCCGACGTTGGCCGAATTGCAGTCGGTGTTCGAGTTGCAGTTCACGCCGCCGCCGCTTGGAGCACCCGCGCAGCTGCCGCCGAGTGCCGCGCATTCGGCATTCGAGGAGCAAGGCGCCGTCTGGTCGCCCGAGCAGACAAGGCACGGGCAAAGGTCGGTGCCGACGCCGCCGGCGTCGCAGTCGAGGCCGGCCGACAGGGACGAGAGACCGGTCGTCTGTGCCAGACGAATGCTCAAGCCCTGGTTCGACACGTTCTTGCCCACGTCGGGCTGGCAATCGATGCTGTACCCCGCGCCGCCCTGCCCCGGCGTCGTATCGCCGATGATGGCCGGGAAGTTCGCGTTCTCGCCGTCGATGTCGCAGGCCACTCCATCGCCCGTGTAGAAGTCCGGATCGCGAACGCAGACGCCGTCGCGGATGCCGTCGCCCGGCGTGTCCTGCACGCAGGTGGCTCCACCGTCGCAGTGGTCGTCGTAGATGCATCCGGAGTTGTCGTTGCTGCACTTGCCGCCGCAGACCGGGCAAGGAAGGTCGGTGCTGTGGCCGAGGAAAACCTGCGCTCGCAGGGTAGCAGTGATCGATCCCGACCCGAGGTCGGGGTTGGCCGTGCCGGTGATGTCCTGCGCGAAGCGGTTCGACACACACACCGGCGTGCCCTGAGCCGCCAGCCCGAACGGCGCGCCGAAGAAGCAGTTGCAGGTGCCTGCTCCGCAGTCGTCCGCGTCCACCACGAAGGGCTCGTCGCACTTGATGAGGACGTCGTTCGAGCAGCGGCAGTTTCCTGCCGACGGGTGGATGCCGGTGACTTCGCACTCTCCGCAGCCCGGCGACGCCGGACCCTCGCAGAGCAGGCTCGCGCGCGCGGTCACCTGGTCGTTGATGTCGGAGTCGTGGCCTGCGCCGTTCCAGCCGCTGTCGAGCTCGGCGACCGTCGTGCAGCGCAGGAGCGTGGGGTCGCAGGTGCGCGGCAGCGTGCAGTCGCCGTTGTTCGCACAGACCTGGTTGCTCAACTTGGAGAAGAGCACGAGTTCGCCGAGGTCGGGACAGGCGGCGGCCTGTTCACCCGAGCCCGGGCCGTCCTGGCAGGTGGACGAGCAGCCGTCGCCGCTGATCGCGTTGCTGTCGTCGCACAGTTCGCCGGCCGTGGCGTTGATGGTGCCGTCGCCGCAGACAGCCGCGGTGCAGTTGGCATCGCAGCTCACGGATTCGCCGCTGGTGTCACAGGTCTCGTTGGCCGCAGCGTTCACGAAGCCGTCGCCGCAGGCTGCCGGTGTGCAGTTGGAGTCACAGGTAAGCGAGTTGCCGCCGTCATCGCAGGACTCGCCGGCGTCGATCACGCTGTCACCGCAAGAGGCGGGGCCGCAGGTGGTTCGGCACGCATCGGGCGTGACATCGCTGTTGGAGCCGCCGTCGTCGCACTGCTCGATGCCGCTGCTCGGGCCGGTGGTGCAGCCTACCTGGTTGCACAGGACGCCGTCGCCGCAGGTGGCTGCGGCGCAATCGTTTCGGCACGCGTCGGTGTCGGTGAGGTTGGCGTCGTCGCACTGCTCGAGGCCGCCGCTCGGGCCGCTGGTGCAGCCGACCGAGTTGCAGGTGAAGGTGTCGCCGCAAGTCGCGAGTGCGCAGCTGTTCAGGCAGCTGTCATTGTTCGAGAGATTGCCGTCGTCGCAGGCTTCGGGGGCGGTCGTGATGCCGTTGCCGCAGGCCGTCACCGTGCAGTTGGAGTCGCAGCCGTCGCCGTCGGTGACGTTGCCGTCGTCGCAGATCTCACCGGAAGCCTCGTTGAGGTTGCCGTCGCCGCACGAGGGCGCCGAGCAGTCGTCGTCGCAGGTGGCCGACTCGCCCGAATCGTCGCAAGTCTCGCCGAAGGGGATGTTGGTGTGTCCGTCGCCGCAGGCCGGGACGGTGCAGTCGAAGTCGCAGGTAAGGGAGTCGCCGGCGGTGTCGCAGGGCTCGGGCGCTTCGGCCGCGCCGTTGCCGCACTGGCGGCAGGTCTGGTTGACGTTGCCGTCGTCGTGTTCGTCGCACGGCGTGTCCAGGCCGTCGGCGGCGTTGATGTACTGGCACATGCGGCACTCGACGTTGCGTGCGACGCAGGCGGACAGAGCCGCGTTGCTGCCTGCTTCGGCGCTGCAACCCGGGAACGCCGTGGCCAGAGCAACGTTTTCGCAGGCTTTGACGACGGTGTCCCCGAGCTTGGTGACGGTGCCGCTTACCTTGTTCTTCGGATCTGAACCGACGCACGACTGGAGCTGGGTGGCATTGGTGATCGTGCCCGCCTTGAGGCCATCCTTCTTGCACGAGTTGAAGGTCTTGACTCGGGTCGCGGCGAGCTTCTCGTAGGCCTTGGCCACCGAGGACTGGCACTTCTTTCCGTCGTTGTCGGTGAGGATGGCCGCGTGCACCGGGTTTCCGAAGATCGCCTGGACCAGCGCGATTTCCTCGCTGGTGGCGGCATCGTTGATCACGGTGGGAGTCGTGTAGGCGAAGGTGGGGAACGGCTCTTCACACTTCTTGGTGAGCGCGTCGGAGGTCTTGCTTTCCGCCTTCGCAATCTTCTGCTTGGGGTCGGCCGTGAGGCACAGGTCGGTGGTGGGCTGGTCGAGCTTCGAGTTGCCGGCGTCCTTGACGCAACCCGAGTTCGCCTTGCCCTGGGTGGAGGCCACCTTGCCTCCGGACTTGTTGAGTGCGTTCACGCAGCCCTGCTGCTTGTTCGACAGCTGGGCGTGAGCTTGAGGAGCCCCGCCCACGAATACGGCGGTGATGGCGATGGTGGAAAGAAGAAGAGCGACGTTCGAGCTTCGCGTCATGGCGGTCCCCGGGGTTGGATTCGTTCGAGTGAGATCAGCGGGGAATCCTGCAAGCAGGCACCTCCCCCCGTCGATCATCGGAAAAACTGGTCAGCCGCTGTCGCGGCCCCGCAAGGTAGACAGGTACGGCGCGGTCGGGTCAAGGACGAAGCTCGATCAGGGGCGGTTTTTTCAGCCGGAGACAGTCGTCTTGACGCAGCGCGCGATCGGTCGCGACGGCGGGCGCACCGAGAGTGTCGATCACGCGCTCTCATCGCGCGGACGCGGTCGTGAACGCTCTCGAGTTGCCTGCCCGGGGACGCTCGGCTACTCGGGCAGCGTGAGTGACGCCCCCGCCAAGAAGAAGGACATCAAGGTTCACGTGCTGCGTTGCGGGTCTGAAACCTGCCGAGCGCTGCTGCCGTTCGAGGAGACGGACGAGGGCCTGCTTCTCGGCAACATGATCGAGGTGGCGACCAGCGATGGGGATACGCGGTTCTTCCCGTGCCCACGCTGCGCCGGGCGCAACCTGGTCGAGGAGATCGTCTTCGACGGCAAGAAGCGCACGCGCGTGAGCGGCTTCGCCGCGGGCTGAGCCCTCGGCTGCAACGCTTTGGATCCGGTCACTTTCCGTCGCGATCGCTACCTTCGGACCAGCGGGTATCACCTCGCCACGTGGAGTCTGGTTGCTCTCGTCGTGGAGCTGCGCCTCGGCCATCCGGCGCCGGCAGCGGCGGTGCTGGCCGGGCTCCTGGCCGGTGCGACGCTCACTTCGTTCACGCACGAAAGACGCGTCGGCAAAATGGCCGGAGCGGCCGGAGCGGCGGTCTACGAAGGGGCGGGGCGGATGTGGCTCGCGCTGTTCGCGGTGCTCGGCGCGGCCACCGCGGCTCTGGTGCTGGCATCGAGGCAGGAGTGGCTCTTCGGTGCGTGGGCGGCGGGCGTCGGCCTGGGCTTCACGTTCTGGGGATGGAAGGCGGGGTTCGCCTGGTACGTCGGCGTTGGCTCGACGATGCTGGCGGCCTCTCTGGCCGATGCCGCACAGGTCTGGGCGGGGGAGCCGGTTCTCGGCTTTCGCGTGTTCGTGCTGGGAGTTGCGCTTCCCGCGCTGGCCCTGCTGACCAATCGCCGCTTCCTGTGGTTCCGCTGAAAAATGGGGTCAGACCCCTTTTTCGGCGGGCGGGCCATTGGTGCGGACGCTTTCCCCGGAAAATGGGGTCAGACCCCATTTCTCTGACGTAGTTCGCGCGGGGCGCGTGGACCTTCGATGGACGCCCCCTTCGTGAAGGCGCGGATCTAGCCCGCGTCGGGCTTTAGTGGAGGGTGCGGACGCGACGGTTTTCGGCGACGACGACGCCGCTGTTGAGTGCGCTGCGGCGCACGGGCACGTCAAGCTTGGTCTCCATGATCCAGGTGCCCTGCAGGCGCTTGCCGCTGAACACCAGCTTCTTCGACTCGGCCTTCGCAGTGGTTTCGTTCTTGGTACGGATGAGGCTCATGGCTTTCGGCTCCTGGGTCGGGTTGGTTCGGACGCCGGTACCTAAGCGAATGTCGTGCCTCGGGGATGAGCGCGGTAACTCCATGAAATTGCTGAATTTGCCTTCGCGAGGTCCAGGAACGGACGGACGCGCGCGAACGGACCCGTACATCAGCGAACGAGTGGAGCGTAGGCGGGGCTGGGGTTGGGCCGGCAGGGCGCCGTCCTCAAGTTAAAGCGACAACGGGGTCAGATCCCATCGTCGCCGGCCAACGGGAGACGAGAGGGCCATCCCAGAAATGGGGTCTGACCCCATTTCCGTGGCCGGCGAATCAATGGGGTCTGACCCCATTTTTCGGTCAGCGGCCGCGGAAGGTGGGGGCGCGCTTCTCGAGGAAGGCGGTCACGCCCTCCTGGTAGTCTTCGCTGGCGAAGCAGTCGGCCACGAGGGCATCGATCTGGTCGCGGTCGAGGAAGCCCGTCAGGCGGCGGCGGGCGGCCAGGCGCGCGTAGCGCAGCGACTTGGGCGCCATCTTCGCGATGTCGGCCGCCAGCATCCGCGTCTCGCTCTCGAGGTCGTCGGACGCGAAGCAGCGATGCACCAGCCCGAGCGTCAGCGCCTCGGGCCCGCCGATGCGGCGCCCGGTCAGCAAGAGGTCGAGGGCCCGCGCCTCGCCGACCACCGCAACCAGCCTCTCCAGGCCATGATGAGGATAGGCCAGCCCGAGTCGCCCGGCCGGAATCGCCAGGAATGCGCGATCGGACGCCACGCGCAGGTCGCAGCCGAACGCGATCAGCGAGCCGCCGCCCACGCACGGCCCGTCGATCATCGCGACGCTCGGCACGGCCAGCCTCGCCAGCGCCTCGAGCGTGCCGGTGCTGCCCTCGTCGTACTTGCGGGCCAGGTCCGGATCCGAGCGGTATTCGCGGAACTCGGTGATGTCGGCGCCGGCGATGAAGAAGCCGCCGCTGCCGCGGATGACGACGAGACGGACGCCGTCGGCTGCGGCCAGTTCGGCCAGCTTGTCCGGCATGGCCTCCCACATCGCGCGGGTCATCGCGCCGCGACTGTCGGGACGATCCACGGTGAGCCACCCGATGTGGCCATCGATCTCGGTACGCAGGCTGGCGGCAGTGCTCATGCTCGGATGTCCCTTCGGATGTCCCCGGGGAGAAAGGTTCGTGGAAAGCGGCGAGCCTTAGCCGCCGAAGTCTCCGGGCTCAAGGAACGCCGGTTGTAGGCGGCGCAATGGGCTGCTAGGACTGCCCGGTCGAGCCGGCCAGCAAGCGCAGCCGAGCCCACTAAGGAGACTATGGCGAAAGACGGGATCGAGGTGAACGGAGAGGTCGTCGAGAGCCTTCCCAATGCATTCTTCCGCGTGAAGCTCGAGAACGACCACACCGTGCTCGCCCACATCTCGGGCAAGATGCGCAAGTACTACATCCGTATCTTGCCGGGCGACAAGGTGAAGGTGGAGCTCTCACCGTACGACCTTACTCGCGGCCGCATCACGTGGCGCGAGAAGAACGTCTGAAACATCCAGCCGCTGCTGCGTGACCAGCGTGCAACCCTTCGTGTCCGGCGCCGCTGCACGTTCCGGAGACGGGTTTACTCGGTTGTCTGGTTTTGCGATTCTGACGCCCGGCCGACGCATCTCCGCCTGCTGGGGAGTGGCCAAATTGGTAAGGCACCTGCCTCTGGAGCAGGGCATTGTAGGTTCGAGTCCTACCTCCCCAGCCATCTTTCCAATTCCCAAGCCGGCTTGGGTCACCCGCCATGCGGGCCGTCACTTTGTTGAGAGCCGATGACTGACGCGACGCCGTTGCCGGTTCGTGACGCCGCCACCGTGCTGGCGCTGCGCGATACCGAGGCCGGTCCGCAGGTGTTCATGGTGCGCCGCGACTCGCGCATGGGCTTCCTCGGCGGCGCCCACGTCTTCCCCGGCGGCGCCGTCGACCCGCGCGACTGCCAGCCGCAGCTGCAGCAACTCGCTTCCGGCTTCGAGGCCGTCGGCGACCTCGGCCGCATTCACCCCGACCCGCTGCGTGCGCGCGGACTGCTGATGGCGGCCGTGCGCGAGCTGTTCGAGGAGTCGGGTATCCTGCTGGCGCGCGACGCCGACGGCGACTGGGTTGATCTCGAAGAGGAGGGAGCGCGCGCGACGCGTCTTGCCGCCGGGCGCTCCGAGCTGTCGAACCACGGTGGCGACTTCGCCGGCCTTCTCGAAACCGACCACCTTCGCATCGACGTCTCCGGCCTTCGCCTGTTTGCCCACTGGATCACCCCCGAGCGCGAGAAGAAGCGCTTCGACACGCGCTTCTTCGTGGCGCGGGCGCCCGAGCGCCAGTGTGCACGCCACTGCGAGATCGAATCGTCGGCGGGCGAGTGGATCACGCCGGCGCTTGCGCTTGCCCGCTACCGCGCGCGCGAGATCGAGCTCGTGCCCCCCACCATCGCGAGCCTCGAGCGACTTTGCGATTTCGCGGACACGGACGCCGCGCTCGCAGCTTTCGAGTGCGCCGAGATCCCGTGCATCTTTCCGAAAATCTTCCTTGGCGAAGAGGTCGTGATCCTTTATCCGGGTGATGCCGACTACGAGTCGGCCGAGCCCAGGCAGCCCGCCGGTCGCCACGTCAACCGTCTCGTGATGCGTGACGGACTCTGGCATCGGCCGTGAGACGCGCGGACCATGCGGATACGTTGGTCGGCATTCGAGAACATCTTCCGCGAGTTTGGCGACACCTCGGGCGGCGATGTCTCTTTTTATCTCGAGAATGACGCCGGCACGCTGGTGGCCGGCAGCGTGGCCAGCGATCGTCCTGCCGTTGCCCGTCATCGGCTGACGCTCGGGGGCAAGCCCGTTGCGCGGCTCTATGCGTGCGGCAAGCCGTCGGCGGAAGTCGTGCGGCTTTGCTGGGCCGCCTGCGAGCGAGAGCTTGCCCACCAGACGACGGTCGGCGACATGGCCGATGCCACGGCGCGGCTGTGGCGGCAGACCAACGCACTCCTTCGCATGAGCGAGAGCACCAACCTCGCGCTCGAACCTGCCTCCATGCTCGGCCGTGTGCTCGGGGTGCTCGCGCACGCCACCAATCTCGAGCGCGGTTGCGCGCTGGTACGCGTTGCCGGGGAAGACGAATTCATGCTGTTCGGTTCCGAGGAGCCGCGTCGCGTTCCGGTCGCCGGCACAGCGGCCCTGGAGAAGCTTCACGACGACGTGACGATTCTCGACGGTGGCGACGGTCCGCCGGAGCTGCTCGCCGAGTGCGAATCGCTGCTCGGCCGCGGCGCACCGGCGGTGGTGGTGCGCATTGCCACCGACAACGCTCGCTACGGATACCTTCTGGTACCGTTTGCGGCCGGCAGGACGGTGAGCTCCGAGGACCTCAAGGTGCTCGGGGCGGCCACGCGCATCGTCGGCATTGCGGTGGAGAACACGCACACGCTTCGCCGCGAGCGCGAGGCCACGCGCCTGCAGGTGGAAAACGAGATGCTCACCAGCCAGGCGCGCGAGATGGAGGAGATGCTTCACGTGGTCTCCCACGACCTGCGCTCGCCGATGACGGCAATCTACGGGTTCATGCACATTGCGCTCGACGAACTCGAGGACCTGCGCGTCGCCATGGACGAGGCAGGTGGCGGCGAAGGTCCCGCTGCCGACGAGGGCGATCGCATTTCCAAGCCGCTCGAAGACGGCATCCGCAGCGTCGAGCGCCTCAACGGCATGGTCCAGCGCCTGCTCGACTTCTCCCGCGTGGCGCGCCTGGATTATGAATTCGAGCAGCTCGACATTGACGCGCTGGTGCGCGGCATCGTCGACTCGCTGGGTTTTCACCTGCGCGAGAAGGGCATCCAGCTCACGATGGCAGCGTTGCCCGACACTGTGGGCGACCGCGTGCAGGTGGAGGCGATCTTCCGCAACCTTGTCGACAACGCGACCAAGTACATGGGCGAGGGGCAGCGCCGCGAGATCGAGATCGGCAGCCGCATGGAGAACGGGGTGACCGTCTACCACGTGCGCGACACCGGCATGGGCATGACGCCCGAGCAGTGCAGCAAGGCGTTCCTGCCGTTTCGCCGCTTCCGCGCCGATGCTGCGCCGGGCGAGGGCATCGGCCTCTCCTACGTGCGCAAGATCGTCGAGCGCCACGGCGGCCGAATCTGGTGCGAGTCCGTCGAGGGCCAGGGCACCGTCTTCTCCTTCACCCTGCGCACCCCCTGAATAAATGGGGTCAGACCCCATTTCTTTGTGCGGCTGTCGGTGGCGGCATCGGCGCCCGATCTCCGGCGCCGAGCCGGATTTCATTCCCCCAGCGTATCGGCTCGAATGCC
>JBHEOD010000126.1:0-1542 GCA_046261745.1 Binatia bacterium | reverse complement strand
GTTCGAAGCATCGTGAAGGAGAACCGTCGTGCCAGAGTTCGTTGCCGTTGAAGCTCCCCAGACCATCGAAGGATGGTACACACTGCACGACGTCTACACGGTGGACTGGACCGCATGGCGCGTGCTCGACGCCGAGGAGCAGAACGAGATCACCGCCGAGGCCACCGAATGGCTCCAGGGCCTCGCGGCCGATTCGTCCATCGGCGACAGCAAGCTCTACAGCGTCGTCACGCAAAAAGGCGACCTGATGTTCTGCCACTACCGGCGCAGCCCAGCCGATCTCAACGCGATCGAACTCGGCTTTCGTCGCCTCGCTCTCTTCGAGTTCCTGACGCCGGCGTACTCCTACCTGTCCGTCATCGAGGTGAGCCTCTACGAAGTGCAGGCGATGGCGATGCGCCGCCTCGCCGACCGCGGCCTCACGCCCGGCAGTCCCGAGTACGACGAAGCGCTCGCCGCCGAGATGGAAGTGCAGAAAACGCGCATGAACGACCGGCTTTTCCGCGCGATTCCGCCGCAGCGTTACATCTGCTTCTACCCGATGAACAAGCGCCGCGGCGAGCACGTGAACTGGTACGCGCTGCCGCTCAAGGAGCGCCGCGCAATGATGCGCGGCCACGGCTCCATCGGCCACAAGTACGCCGAAGTGATCACGCAGGTGATCGGCGGATCGACCGGCCTCGACGACTGGGAGTGGGGCGTCAGCCTGCACTCCGAAGACCCGCTGCACTTCAAGAAGCTCATCTACGAGATGCGCTTCGATCCGACCAGTTCATGGTTCGCCGAGTTCGGCCCGTTCTACGTTGGCGTAATGGTCGCGCCGGAGAACTTCGCGACGCTGCTCGACGGCCGGCTCGCCTGAATCCTCAGCGCCGCGCCGCCACGTCCTTCCAGTTCGACATGAGGGCGCGGGTCGATGCCGCGTGCGTGCCGAGTACCTGCGTGCGGTTCTCGAGCTCGATGGCGGTACGCAGCGTCGGGGCGTCGATGTTGCAGGAGAGCACCTGCTTGGTCATCGACACGGCGTAGTCGGTGTTCGCGCAGATCTCGTCGGCCAGCGCGCGGCTTGACGACAGGAGTTCTTCCGCCGGCACGATGCGATTGACGAGCCCGATGCGCAGCGCTTCGTCGGCGCCGATCAGGCGACCGGTCAGACTCAGTTCATACGCGTGGCCCGATCCCACGACGCGCGGCAACAGGTACGACACGCCCACGTCACATCCCGACAGCCCGAGCTTCACGAACGCCACGCTGAAGCGCGCGGCGGGCGCCGCGTAGCGAACGTCGCACGAGAGCGCCAGCGCAAGTCCGCCGCCGGTGGCAGCCCCGTTGACCGCCGCGATGAAAGGCTGGCGCGCCTCGCGCATGCGCGGCATCAAGGACGCGATGCGTTCCTGCACCGCCAGGCCGCCGTCCACCGAGTCGAGCCCGTCGGCCACGCTCCACTTGCCGTACTCCTGAAGGTCGAGTCCGGCGCAGAACCCGCGGCCTTCGCCGGTAAGGATCACGACGCGGGCCGCGCGCGTGCGCGCCAGCACGTCG
>JBHEOD010000125.1:0-10797 GCA_046261745.1 Binatia bacterium | reverse complement strand
GCGGCGACGACATCCTGGGGCGAGAGATCGTAGGCGCGAAGCCGGGCAGGATCGACGCTGACCACGATGGTCCTCGCGCTGCCCCCGAACGGCGGCGGCGCCGACACGCCCGGGAGCGTCGCGAACAGCGGCCTCACGATGTTGAGGGCGGCATCCTGCATCTGGCCGAGCGTGCGCCCGGGGTTGTCGCTGGAGAACACCAGGTATCCGACCGGGACGCTGCCCGCATCGAAGCGCATCACGAATGGCGGAACTGTCCCGGGCGGCATGAAGGCGCGCGCGCGGTTCACGTTCGCCACCGTCTCCGACATGGCCTGGGACATGTCGGTGCCAGGGTGAAACTGCAGCTTCATCACCGCCGCTCCCTGGATCGACTTCGACTCCACGTGCTCGATGCCGGTGATGTAAAGGAAGTGGTACTCGTAGAAATACGTGAGCGAACCTTCCATCTGCGCCGCGTCCATCCCGCCGTAGGGCTGGGCAACGTAGATGGTCGGAACGCCGAGGGGCGGGAACACGTCGCGCGCCATGCTGCGCAGCGCGAACGCAGCGCCGAGCGCGACCGCGATGACGATGGCCACGACGGAAAGCGGCCGTCGAAGAGCAAAACGAATGAGGTTCATCGATGGAGACCGGGCGGGAATATAGGCTCCGCTCGCGGTCCGCGCCATTTCGAGTCCATGAAGATTCCTTCAGACTTGGCGCCGGCAGTACCCGTCACTATGCCGCTCGATGAAAACCGTTAGCGGAGGTTGCGTCCTGTGTGAGGCGTGCTCCGCCTGACCGGGGGAAACACGTCGATCAACGCCGGTACTTTTCCGCCAGCGCATACTTCTCGTCGAGTCCGACCAGCGCACCGAACTCGTCGAAGCCC
The DNA here is from genome assembly GCA_046261745.1 of Binatia bacterium. GTDB lineage: Bacteria > Desulfobacterota > Binatia > UBA1149 > CAITLU01 > DATNBU01. Next base: position 9,923 of record JBHEOD010000125.1, on the reverse strand, counting down.
ATCAGCCGGTTCGCAATCGCGCTCGTGTCACCGTGCGCGGCGAGGTGGTTGTAGGTTTGTTCGAGCGCACGCGCGGCCGAGAGCACACCCGTCACCGGGTAGACGGCAACTTCAAAGCCGATGGACTCGAGCTCGCGCAGCGCAAGCAGCGGCGTGTGGCCCCCTTCGACCATGTTGACGAGCAGCGGCGGCGGGATCTCGGCGGTGATGCGGCGCATCTCGTCCACGCCCTGCGGCGCCTCGATGAACACGAGGTCGGCGCCGGCCTGCTTCATTGCGAGCCCGCGGCGGATCGCTTCGTCCAGGCCTTCGACCGCACGCGCATCGGTGCGGCCGACGATGATGAAGTCGGCGTCGCCTTTCGCGTCGCGGGCCGCGGCGATCTTCTCGACGTGTTCCTCGAGCGGCACGATGGCCTTGCCGCGCATGTGCCCGCAGCGCTTCGGCCACACCTGGTCCTCAAGGAAGACGCCGGCCGCGCCCATGCCGACGAGTTCGCAGACGAGGCGCTGCACGTTGACGACGCCGCCGCCGCCGGTGTCGCCGTCGACAAGGATCGGCATCTTCACCGCGCGCACCACGCGACGGGCCACTTCGAGCATCTCGGTCTGCGTGAGAATGCCGAAATCGGGTTCGGCCAGTGCCGTGCCGGCCACCGAGTAGCCGCTCAGCATCGCGGCCGCGAAGCCGGCCTTCTCGGCGAGGCGTGCGGAGAGCGCGTCGAAGACGCCGGTGGTGAGGGTGATCGAGCGGTCGCTGAGAAGATCGAGGAGGCGTGGGTCGCGCATGGGCGCGGACCCTAGCGGGCGGTTGCGCGCGGTTCAATGGGAGCGCGACGGGAAAAGCCGTCACTCCATCACAGCAATGGAATTGCACGACGGGCCGCGGGTGCGAGATACCAGCGGCATGGACCAGCCGCACCACCGCAGAGCAACCGAGCGCGACAGAGGCGCAACCCTCCTCGATACCTGCGCCGCGCTTGCTCTGTCCGCGGTCGCCGCGGTCGCCGTCGTTTCCGGCATGCGGCCGTTGTCGTGCGCGGTGCGCGTGGGCGCCGCGCGCACCGTCCTCGTGGGCGCACTGCTCGAGGCGCGGCGCGAAGCGTATGCCGGCGGCGCCACCGTCGTCGTGGAAGCAAGCGAAGGCGACAACGCGGTGGTCGTAAGACCGCCGGGTAGCGCGAGGCCCCTCGGCGACGGCATCCTTCTTTCCGCGGTTCCTGCCGACGGCAACGTCCAGTTCAGGCCGACGGGCTTTGCCGACAACGCCACGCTGTCGATTGCTTGCGATGCGTCGACTGCATCTGTGGTGGTGAACCAGCGCGGAGTGATTCGGTGAAGCGGTCGGCGCCATGTTCAGTCGTTCACGCGATGCGCCTTGCTGCCTGGATATCGCGGCAGGCGCCTGGGCCGTCGCGCCGGCTTTTCGCATGCCGTCGACAGACCCAGCGCGGAATCAGCCTGCTCGAATGCGCGGTCGCGCTGGCCCTCGCCGCCATGGTGCTCACCGCGACCACCAGCGTAAGCCAGGCGGCGGCAGTCCTCGTTCGGCAGGCGCGCGTGCTGGCCGACACCGTCGACGTCGCGCGCAACCTTCTTGAACACGAGTTGGGCGCGCCGTGCGGCGCGGCGCCCGTGTGCCCGGCCGGATACCGCTGCACCATCACACGCGTGCCCGTCACGGCCGTCGCCGACCGCATCACCGCCAGCGTCTCGCGCGACGACGGGCAGGCCGCCGAAGAACTGCGCACGCTGGCGCCCGCGCCGGCTTGCGGGAGCTGAACATGTCCGGCCTGCTCGAAACCGCCGCTTCCCTCGGCGTCTCCGGGGCCGTGATGGTGCTGATGACAACGTCGCTGACGGGCGCGTCGCGCGTGCATTCGGCGTGCGTCGCGCTCGGCGACGAACTGTTCGCGGCGCGACAACTCGAGCATCTCGTCGATCGCGCCGCGCTCGCGGCCGGCGCCGGCCCGGGCGTTCCCTCCCCGATCGCTTCGGTCAGCGCGGACACCGTGGTGTTCGCGTCCGATCACGACGGCGACGGCTCTATCGACACCTCGAGCTCGGAGACGACGGCGCTTGAAGTCCGGCAGTCGGGCGCAGAAACGCGCGTACGGCTACGGCTCGGGCGCCAGACGATGACCATTCTGGCGGCCGAGGATCGCGAGGCAGCCCTTGCCGTGCTCGACAACCACGGGCTTGTCACCGACGCCGCGAGCGCAGCGCTGGTAGAGCTTTCCATCGCCGGTCGCGGCGGCGCGGCCGAGAGCACGCCCGTTCGTCGCATGCTGTTCTCGGTGGCGCCGCGCCCGGTGCCATGACTCGCGGCGGCGTCGATGCTGCCGCCTTTGCGATCCCGAGGGGTGCAAGGTCGATGCGGCACGCGATTTGCCGGCGGCGCAGTAAGGTGGACGCGGCCGGTCGGATCTGCGCGAGGCGCCGCGAGCGCGGCAGCGTGCTGCTCGTGGTGATCCTGCTCGCGAGCGCGTCGGTGGCCGTTTCCGCGGCCTTGATCGACCGCGCCCGGCTGGCCGGCGGCGAACTGCGCGCGCGGCGCGACGTGCTGTGCGCGCGATATGCAGCGCTCGGTGGACTCGCCCTTGGCGGACCGACGGCCGGCGACGGCAGCGCCGCCGCGCTGCTCTCTTCGCGCGCCGATTTCCTCGTCGTCTCGCGGGTGCTTCTGTCGCCGTCGTGGTGCGTGCTGCACTCAACGGCACGGTGCGAAAGCGCAACGCGGACCTACGAGCGTACACTTGCCGACATTTCGGTGTGTGCGTCGCCTTAGCCCGGATGATTCATGAACGCTCGTCGCAAGACCGCCAAAGGCACGCCAGATCGGGGCGCGCGCAGGCCCGGTTGCTCTGGCCCCGCGCGGCGGCAACACTCCGCGCCCTCATGCGCTTTTTCGTCACGTTCGAAGGCATCGAAGGGTGCGGCAAGTCCACGCAGTCCCGCCGCCTCGCCGAACACCTGCGGGGGTGCGGGCACGACGTGGTGCTGACGCGCGAGCCGGGCGGCACCGACATCACCGCGCAGATTCGCCGCCTGCTGGCCGACCCGGCCAGCCAGCTCGACCCCACCGCCGAGCTGATGCTCTTCCTTGCCGACCGCGCCCAGCACGTGGCCAGCGTGATCCGGCCGGCCCTCGAGGCCGGAAAGATCGTGCTGTGCGACCGCTACTGCGACTCGACGCTCGCCTACCAGGGCTACGGTCGCGGCCACGACCTCGCCTGGCTCGAGGAGCTCAACCTGCGTGCGTCGCACGGCGTGGTGCCGAACCTCACGCTGTGGATCGACTGCGAAGTGGAGGTGGGACTCCAGCGCGCGACTCACCGCGACGGCGGTCCCGGCGACCGTTTCGAGAGCGAACCGCTCGCGTTCCACACCCGCATTCGCCGCGGCTTCACCGAACTGGCCGCGCGTTTCCCCGAACGAATCGTGCACATCGACAGCGCGCGCGAGCCCGACGCCGTGACCGCCGACTGCATCGCCGAAGTAGAACAGCGATTAAAGAAAATGGGGTCAGACCCCTTTTCCCAATGAGTGGGGTCTCGACAGAAAAATGGGGTCTGACCCCATTTTTGCTGGGCATCGCGCGGGAGCCGGACGCGTCTTCGAAAATGGGGTCTGACCCCATTTTTCGGCATCAACTATGAGCGGGGTGGCGGAGCCGATCGGGCATGACTCGATTCGCGCGATGCTGCGCGGATATGCGGTCAGACTCGCGGGGGACGAGGGCGCGGCGGTGCATCATGCGTGGCTTTTCGCGGGGCCGGCCGGGGTCGGCAAGTTTCGCGTCGCGCGCTGGTGGGCCTCGCTGCTCAAGTGCACGGACGGCGGCGCGTGCGAACCGGCGTGCGAGAACTGCCGACTGGTGGCCGGGGGCGTGCACCCCGACGTGTTCGAGACCGGCCCCGCTCCGAAAGACAAGAACGCCACGCAGACGGCCGACGTCGAGATCGAGCGCAAGAAGTCGGTGGGCATCGCCGAGAGCCGCGCGCTGCTGCAGCGTCTTGCGCTCAAGCCCACGCGGCCCGGCCCTCGCGTCGCGATCGTGCGCGAGGCCGGCACGATGACACCGGAGGCGCAGAACGCGCTGCTCAAGATGCTCGAAGAACCTCCCGGCTCCGCGGTCATCGTGCTCGTCACCGACAACGTCGGCTCGATGCTGACGACGGTGCGCTCGCGCTGCCGTCACCTCGCCTTCGGCGCGCTCTCCGAGGACGAAATCGTCGAAGTGCTCACCCGTCTCGGCAAGGAATCCGGCGAAGCCCGCGCCGCTGCGGCCTGCGCACGTGGAAGCGCCCTGCGTGCGCTCACCTTCGACACCGAGGGCCTCGCCGACCGCGAAGGCCTGCTGCTGGCGTGGGAGGAAGTACGCCGCGATCCGGCCGGCGCCGAGGCACTCGTGCAGGCCATGGTCGCGCGCAAGGATTCCGGCTACGCGCTGACCGACATTCTCGAGTGGCAGGTGGCCAAGGTGGAGGCCCGCCTCGGCCGCCGCGGTCACGAACCGTCGGGCGAACTGGCCCAGGTGCTCGACGAAACGGTGACCACCGAGGTGCGCACGCTGGTGGAGGAAGCCACGCGCATCCAGCAGGCCATCGACATGATCGCGCGCAACGCCAACGCCCGCCTGGTGATTCGCGACCTGCTGATGAATGTGCGAGCTTGACCGCGAAATGACTTCCCGCGTCCACCTCACCACCCCGCTCTACTACGTCAACGCCGAACCGCATCTCGGCCACACCTACACGACCGTCGTCGTCGACACCGCCGCGCGCTTCCACCGCTCGATGGACCGCGACGTGTTCTTCCTCACCGGCACCGACGAGCACGGCGACAAGATCGCGCAGGCCGCCGCCGACAAGAACTGCGAGCCACGCGCGTACGCCGACCGCGTCTCGGCGCTGTTCCGCTCCACGTGGGACACCTGCGGCATCTCGTACGACCACTTCGTGCGCACCACCGACGACTACCACGTCGCGTTCGTGCAGGAGATGCTGCAAAAGATCCACGATTCGGGCGACATCTACTTCGGCGAGTATGGCGGCAAGTACTGCTACGGCTGCGAGCGCTTCTACGCCGACCGCGAGCTGGTGGACTGCAGGTGCCCCGACCACAAGACCGAACCGACCTTCATCAGCGAGAAGAACTACTTCTTCCGCATGAGCCGCTACCAGCAGCCGCTGCTCGATCACCTCGCCGCCAACCCCGACATGATCTCGCCGGTGGGCTACCGCAACGAAGTGATGGGCCTGCTGCGCGAACCGCTCGAAGACCTGTGCATCTCGCGTCCGAAATCGCGCCTCACGTGGGGAATCGAGCTACCGTTCGACCGCGAGTACGTCACCTACGTGTGGTTCGATGCGCTCGTGAACTACGTGAGCGCCCTCGCGCACGCCAAGGGCGAGGGCCAGAGCGGGAGCGCGGGCTGGGAAGCGTACTGGGCCAACGCGCACCACTACGTGGCCAAGGACATCCTCAAGCCGCACTCCGTGTTCTGGCCGACGATGCTGATGGCCGCGGGCCTGCCGGTCTACCGCGCGCTGCACGTGCACGGCTATTGGAACATGGGCGAATCGAAGATGTCGAAGTCGCTCGGCAACGTGATCCGTCCGCTCGAGATGCGCGAGCGCTTCGGCATGGACGGCTTCCGTTACTTCCTGCTGCGCGAGATGGCTTTCGGCAACGACGCCGCGTTTACCGAGGACGCGTTCATCACGCGCTTCAACGCCGATCTTTCCAACGGTATCGGCAACCTCGTCAGCCGAGTGCTCGCGATGCAGCAGCGTTACTTCGAGGGAGCGATCCAGCCGGTCACCACCGTCGAGAAGGCCGATGCCGAACTCGAGGCGGTGTTTACGGAAGCCGAGCGGCGCGCCGTCGATGCGTACGAGGGCAGCCAGTACCACGTGGCGCTCGAGGAAATCTGGAAGGCGGTGGCGGCTTGCGACAAGTACATCGTCGAGATGGCGCCGTTCAAGCTGTGGAAGCTCGAAGAGGCGCGTCCGCGCGTCGGCGTCATCCTGCACCTTCTCTGCGACGCGCTTCGCCACCTCGCACGCCTCATTGCGCCGGCCATGCCGGAGACGTCCGCAAAGATCGCGTCGTTGCTCGACGCCGACCCGGGCCGCCTGGCCGACGCGGCGCCGCCGTGGCGCCTGTCGTTTCCCGAAGGGCACGTCGTGAAGGCGCCTGAACCGCTGTTCCCGCGCTTGGAGATTCCGAAGCCGTGAGCGCGGGCGAACCGGGCGCGCGCTCCGGAGGCTGCGAACTCGGGAGCGCAGCGGGACTGGTGGATACGCACTGCCACCTGACCGACCCGCGTTTCGCGGACGACCTCGATGCGGTGATCGCGCGCGCGCTCGAGGCAGGCCTCACGCACATCGTGACGGTGGGCGGCGGCGGACCGGTCGAAGCCAGCGAGCAGGCGCTCGAACTGGCGCGGCGTCATTCGTTCATGCGCTCGACGGCCGGCATCCATCCGCACGACGCCAAGGATTTCGACGCAGCCACCGAGGCACGCGTCGCGGCGCTGCTCGAACAGCGCGAATGCACGGCCGTCGGCGAGACCGGCCTCGACTACTTCTACAACCACAGCCCGGTCGAAGTTCAACGCGATTCGCTCGCGCGCCACATCGCGCTCGCGCGCCGCTTCGACAAGCCGATCGTGCTGCACTGCCGCGACGCCGAGAGCGACCTTCGCGAGGTTCTCGCGAGCGAATCGCCGGGCGGAATCCGCGGCGTGGTGCACTGCTTCACCGGAACCTACGAAGACGCGCGCTGGTGCCTCGATTTCGGCCTGACCATCTCGTTCTCGGGCATCCTCACGTTCCCCAAGTCGGTAGCGATGCGCGAGATCGCCGCCCGGTTGCCGCTGGACCGGTTGATGGTCGAGACCGACTCGCCGTACCTCGCCCCGGCGCCGCATCGCGGAAGGCGGAACGAGCCGGCCTTCGTCGCGCACACGGCGGCGCACCTCGCCGAGGTGCACGGCACCACTCTCGAAAGGGTGGTGGAAGCGACCGGCCGCAATGCACGCGAACTTTTCGATCTCGCCGTCTGAACCTCACTCCTGCCGGTTTCGTACTCGCGCGTGCATCGCCTCCCCGGGGAATTTCCTCGCACGAGCCTTGCATTGGACGCTTCAGTTCGGTCTACGAGACGACGTACGAAATCCGTAGAGGGAAAGGAGGAACACACGATGGAATTGCGCGTTAACCGATTCACAGCGCCGGGATCTGTATTGTTCAGCGTGCTGATGGGCACATCGGCCGTGGCCGGCGTCAGTCCGCCCGAGTACCTGGGCCCCACCCCGTACACGAGCGAGGCGGACAGCCCGTTTGAAGTCGATTCGCTCGGATTCTGCATCGAGAACTTTGAGGATGGCGTCTTCAACATCCCGGGGGCGACGGGCAACAGCAGCGTCTTCGGACCAGCCGGCAACGCCGATTCCGTGGACGGTGACGACGGTGCGATCGACGGGTCCGGCAGCGCCGGACGTTCCTACTTCAGCGGAAACGGCACCGCAGGGATCGAGATCACCTTCGATGCCGAGCGAACTTACGGCCTGCCGACTACCGTCGGCATCGTATGGACGGACGGCGGCGGCGCGGCACCCGTCTTCTTCGAAGCTTTCGGCCCGGACAACGAATCCATCCTCAAGGTGCCGTACGGCCCGCATGCGCACGCGGACGGCAGCAACAGCGGCGAAACGGCGGAAGACCGTTTCTACGGCATAACCAGTTCGCAAGGGATCAGCCGCATCCTGCTGAGCAACATCGGCGGCGGAATCGAGGCCGATCACATCCAGCTCAACCGCTGCATCCTTTGCGGAGACACCAACGCCGACCTTCGCCTTACCGCACCGGACGCGCTGTTCGCACTGCGCGCTGCCGTCGGCTCCGAGACTTGCAACAAGTGCATCTGCGACGTCAACAGCAACGACGACATCTCCGTGTCGGATGCGCTCGCCATCCTCCGGACTTCGGTGGGCCTGAACGTGGAGATGAACTGCACGGCCTGCAACCTGATGCCCATCTGATCGCGAGGACCGGCGCCGGCATGGCCGGCCCTCAATGCGACAACGCGCCAGCCTGAACGTGACTCCCTTGGGGTCGTTCTCCTCGTTCCGGTGAACGGCGGCTCTTGCCGGCCTAATCCGCCCGGCGATGCACGAGCACGTAGAGCCCGGGCAGCACCACCAGCGTGAGCAGAGTGGCGCTGACGATTCCGCCGATCACCACCGTGGCGAGCGGCCGCTGCACTTCGGCGCCGGCGCCGGTGGCCAGCGCCATCGGCACGAAGCCGAGCGCGGCGACCATGGCCGTCATCATCACCGGTCTCAGGCGTGCGACGGCCCCGGCTTCGGTCGCTTCCTCGAGAGGCCGACCCTCCGCCCGCAGCGCGACGATGCGCGAGACCATCACGAGCCCGTTGAGCACCGCCAGGCCCGACAGCGCGATGAAACCCACTGCAGCCGGGATCGACAGCGGCAAGTCGCGCAGCCACAGCGCGACCACGCCGCCGCAAAGCGCCAGAGGCACCCCCGAGAACACCAGCAACGCATCGGTGAGGTTGCCGAGACTGGCCAGCAGCAGCAGCAGGATCAGCGCGAGCGCGAGCGGCACGACGACGCGCAGGCGTTTCGTTGCCGAGATGAGCTGCTCGAAGTCCCCACCCCACGTTACCCAGGAGCCGTACGGTACCGTCACCTCAGCGGCCACGCGGCCACGCGCGTCGTCCACGAACGAGCCGAGGTCACGCCCGCGCACGTTGGCGGTGACCACGACGCGGCGCTTGCCGTTCTCACGCGTGATCTGGTTCGGTCCTTCGGCGATCTCCAAACGCGCGACGCTCGACAGCGGCACGAAGTCGCGCGCACCAGTCCTCGACGCACGCACCTCGTCGAAATGCCCGGTCGGCGCATCGCCTTCGACGCGCGCCACCGGCACCGGCAGCCGTGACACACGCTCGACGTTCTCACGCACGTCGTCGGGCGTGCGCACCACAATGTCGAAGCGTCGGTCGCCCTGGACGATCTGACCGGCCTTGCGGCCGCCGACCGCGATCTCCACGGTTTCCTGCAGGTCGGCCAGCGGCACGCCGTAGCGCGCGAGCGCCTCGCGGTCGGGCACCACGCTGAGCGTCGGAAGGCCGCTGACCGGTTCGACACGCACGTCGGCTGCGCCGGGCACCTGCTCGAGCACCTCGGCCACGCGGTCGGCCGTCGCACGCAGGCTTTCCATGTCTTCGCCGAACACTTTGACCGCCACGTCGGTTCGCACGCCGGCGATGAGCTCGTTGAAGCGCATCTCGATGGGCTGCGTGAACTCGTAGTTCTGCCCGGGCTCGAGCGCGACGACAGCCTCGAGTTCCTCGACGAGGCGGTCACGCGGCTTGCCGGGGTCGGGCCACTCCCCGCGCGGCTTCAGGATCAGGAACACGTCGGCGATGTTGGGCGGCATCGGGTCGGTGGCGATGTCGCCGGTGCCGATGCGCGCAAATACCTCGCCGATCTCGGGCACGCCGGCCAGGCGCCGTTCGAGGCGCTTCTGCATGTCGACGGCCTGGCCGAGCGCGGTGCTGGTCGGCCGGATCGCGTGCATCAGGATGTCGCCCTCGTCGAGGCGCGGCGCAAACTCGCGCCCGAGCTGCGCGGCCAGCACCACGCTGGCGGCCACGCACGCGACGGCGCCGGCACTGACGAGCACACGGTGGCGGAGGCTCCAGCGCAGCGTCGGCGCGTACAGCGCCAGCGCCCCGCGTACCACCACCCCCTCGCGCTCGGCGATGCGCCCGCGCAGCAGCACCGCGGTGGCCGCCGGCACGAACGTCACCGACAGCAGCATCGCTCCGCCGAGCGCGCACAGCACTGTGAACGCCATCGGGAAGAACATCTTGCCTTCGAGTCCACCG
>JBHEOD010000124.1:0-10808 GCA_046261745.1 Binatia bacterium | reverse complement strand
GTTTCCATCTGTGGGCCCCCCCCGGGGCCTGTAAAGCCCGACCGGTCCGGTCGGCATTGCGATTTCGAAAGGACAGCCGTTGGGCGCCGTCATGGGCTCGACAGGAAGGCCATCCCGCCGTGCTCCACGCTCGCAACCGTAGCCTGCCCAGCGGCGAATAGAAAGGGTTTTGGGCTTGCAAAGTGGCGATCGCGCGCTGTCGCGAGGCACGGAATGACCACGGTCTCCACGCCGATTCTTGACGCGGTTCTCTATTGTGGCCGGTCTCACCGGCTCGCTCTCCTGGGAGCGATCCGACCGCGATCCTGCAACTCGTCGCCAGAGCGGTGGTTTCTCGCGAGGCGCTGCGTTCGGGCCCGGCGCTAGACCCGCCGACGTGGCGGCTTGGCCTTCTTCACGCGCTCGACGATCTTGTCCAGGGCTGCGCGCGACAACTCGACCTCGTCTTCGGCCGCACCCCGGGTAGCCACGCCTCGCAGGTGTTCGACGTTCTTCATCAGGCCTGCCCGATCCACCCTCGTCAGTTTCTCGCCGGCTTCGCTCAGCAACTTCTCGGCTTCCTCGAGCGTGGACTGCGCGGCCGGAGGCAATCCAAGCTGGTCGGAGGGAACTGGAGCGCCCTTCGCGGCGGATATCGACGCCTTGGTCTTCGGCGCCGGCTTGTCGCGAGCCGTAGCGGTGTTGACGGAGACGGTCACCGTCTGCTCGTTGCCGGTGTTTCGGTCGCGCGCGCTGACCAGCACCATACCGTTGATGTCGATTGTGAACGTGACTTCGATCTGCGGGCTGCCGGCCTTGGCCGGGTCAAGTCCGTCGAGGACGAAGCGGCCGAGCGATGCATTTTCCTTCGCGCTCTCGGATTCGCCCTGCACGACGTGGAACTGGACGGCGGTCTGGTCGTCGCGCGAGGTGGTGAAGATGCGGGTGGCTGCGACCGGTAGCGTGGTATTTCGCGGAGTGACCACCGCGGTGCGGCCCTCGTGAGTTTCGATTCCGAGCGACAGTGAAGTCACGTCGACGAGCACGACGCCCTTGAGTTCCCCGGCGAGAATGCCGGCCTGCACGGCTGCACCCATCGCGACGATTTCGTCCGGATCGAGCGTGCACAGCGGCTGCCTGCCGAAATACTCGGAGACCCGCTCGCGCACGAGCGGGATGCGCGTGGAACCGCCGGCCAGGACCACTTCGTCGATCTGGTCGCGCTGCTTGCCGGCATCGGCGAGCACCTGGCTGCAACTGGCGAGAGTGCGATCGACGAGGTCACCGATCATCTCGTCGAATGCGGCCCGCGAGATCGAAGCTTCGAGGCGGGCGTCTCCCGGGAGCGCAAGAGTGACGACAACGACCTCGCTGGCCGAGAGCGAGATCTTCGCGTTCTCGGCGGCCTCGCGCAGGCGCTGGAGGGTCGCGGCATCCTCGTCGGCCGGCGCGCCGGCCTGCTCAGCGTACTGGTCGAGCAGCCAGGCGGCGATACGCGTGTCGATCATGTCGCCGCCGAGGTGCGGGTCTCCGCGCGTGGCGATTACTTCGATGATGTCCTCGCCGACCGAAAGGATCGAGACGTCGAACGTTCCGCCGCCGAAGTCGTAGACCGCGACGATCCTCTCGCCCTCGACCATCTTGTCGAGACCGTAGGCGAGGGCCGCCGCGGTGGGCTCGTTGAGGATGCGGTGCACGTTGATGCCGGCCAGGCTCGCGGCTTTGCGGGTGGCGGCGCGTTGCGCGTCGTTGAAGTGGGCCGGGGCGGTGATGACGGCGCCGTCGATGGGGCCGTCGAGGAAGGCCTCGGCAGACTTCTTGAGTTCGCCGAGAATCAGCGCGGAGATCTCCTCGGGCGACCAGAGCTTGTCCTCGACGACGAACTCGGCTTCGCCGTGCTCGCCCTCGACCACCTCGTACGAGACGTCCGCGCGGTCGGCGGCGACGGCGTCGAAGGGGCGGCCGATGAATCGCTTGGCGGAGTAAATGGTGCTGCCGGCGTTGGCGACGGCGTTGTGACGCGCGATCTCGCCCACCTGCACGTCGCCGTTGGCAGCAAACCCCACCACGGAAGGTGTCAGCCTGCTTCCGTCAACGCTCGGGATCAGCCGAGGCCCCTTGTTGTCCCAGACGGCTACTGCCGAATTCGTGGTGCCGAGATCAATCCCGACGATCTTTCCGTTGCCCATCGTGTTCCCCCGCCTCGTTCAGGGGATCATTGACCGTGGGAGGAACCGAAGGAAGGCCGCCGGGCGATTAAGTTTTGTTGCTCGCGCTCAGGGCGCGGACGCCGAGAAGCGCGCGGAATCGTTCCGGGAGATATGGCCGGAGCTGAAAAGGGACTCCTGGCACTCTGCCGTGTCGGAGCCCACGAGTTGGACGGTGGCAGGGGCCGTGCCCCCATCCACCCGAGAAACTCCGCCGGGCCTGGGGCTACGGGTTCCTCTGCGGCGCAAGCCCCTCGAGCACATTCCAGTCCGGCAGCGGAAGGCCGTCGGGGTGCAGGGCCTGGATGCAGACGTGATCCGCTCCGGCATCGCGATGCGCCTGGATGCGCGCGGCAATCGCGTTCTCGTTGCCCCAGGCCACCAGTGCATCGACGAGACGATCGCTGCCGCCGGCGGCAAAGTCGTTGTCGGCGTAGCCGAAGCGCTCGAGGTTGGTGCGGTAGTTCGGCAGCGCGAGGTACATCGCAATGACGTTGCGCGCGAGGGAGCGCGCCTTGGCGGGATCGGATTCGAGCAGCACTTTCTGCTCGACGCAGATCCACGAGCCTGCCCCCATCGTTTCGCGCGCGAACGCGGTGTGCTCGGGCGGAACCAGGTACGTATGCGAACCGCGCGTCCGTGCGGCGGACAGCGCGAGCATCTTCGGATGAAGCGCGCCGATCACGCACGGCGCCTCCTCGGCAGGTGCGACGGCCGCGTACGGAGCGTTCTGCATGGCGTCGAGATAGCTGCGCATGGTGGAGAGCGGCTTCTCGAAGCGGTGGCCGCGAAGACCCGTGACGATCGGACGGTGCGATACGCCGATCCCGAGCAGGAAACGACCGGCGGACTGTTCCGCCAGCGTTCGGCTGCCGCACGCCATCGTCATGGCGTCGCGCGCCCAGATGTTCGCGATGCCGGTCGCGACGACGATTTTCGACGTGGATGCGAGGAGGAAAGACGCGCTCGCAAAGGCTTCGCGGCCGAGCGCTTCGGGAAACCACAGCGTGCCGTAGCCGAGACTTTCGACGCGCGCGGCCGCTGCCGCTGCGTCGCTTGACGTCATTGCTTCGAAGGAACACCAGATGCCGAGTTTGCCGATCTCCATCGCTTGCTCTCCTGCACGGGAAGTATGCCGGGGAGTCGAGCGGGGCAATTGATTGTCACCATCCGGTCGCGTAGGGTCCCGCGCAATGGCCAACCCCAAACTGCGCAGCGTGGCGATCCTGGGCGGAGGCCCCGGAGGATCCGCGCTCGGAGCCTACCTGGCGAAGGCGGGCGTGAAGGTCGTCATCTTCACGCAGCCGAAGCGCCCCGTCATCGTGATCGGCGAAAGCCTGGTGCCGGCCATCGTGCCGATCCTGCGCGAACTGGGCGTCGAACAGGAAGTGGCCGGCTACAGCATCCGCAAGACCGGCGCGACATTCGTCTTCAACCACACCGAGCGTCTCAACATCCGTTTCGACGACGTGCGCGGCGCACGTACCGAGTACTCGTACAATGTGCCGCGGGATCGATTCGATGCGACGCTGCTCAGCGCAGCGGTCCGCGCCGGCGCGCTCGTCGTGGATACGCCGGCGCGGCTTGCGCGTGTGGACGGTACCGACCGCCTCGCACTGATGCCTGAATCGCTGGCGGCGGGTGCGGCGGCCTGGGGAAGCGAAGGCCCGGACTTCATCGTGGATGCCGCCGGTCGCAAGCGCTTGGCGGCGCGCCTTCTCGACCTCCCGTTCGAGGAGGGTCCCCGCAAGGACGTAGCGCTTCATGCGCATCACACCGGCGTCGACGTGGAGATCGCGGGCAACGTGCACACCGATCGCCTCGACCACGGCTGGGCCTGGCGCATTCCGCTGCCCGGCCGCGTCTCGGTGGGATTCGTCGTCGATAGCGCCGCGCTCGACGGCTGCGGCGAAACCCTCGAGGAGCAGTACGACACGTTCCTGCGCCGCGATTCCGTCATGCAGCGCTGGATCGCACCGGCCACGCGCGTGACGCCGGTGGTCCGCTATAGCAATTACCAACTGTCGTCGTCGCGCGGATTCGGGGAGAACTGGGCGCTGGTCGGCGATGCGTTCGGCTTCATCGACCCGGTGTTCTCGAGCGGCACGCTGATCGCGTTCGAAAGCGCCCGCGATCTTGCCGACGCGCTGCTGCGTGGTGGGGAGGACCCGCTTCGCGAGTGGGAAAGCGGTGTGCTTCGTCGCCTCAATTCGTGGCGCCGCGTCGTGGACATCTTCTACAACGGGCGTCTGCTCACCCTGCTGAAGATGGGAGACCACATCCGCCGCACCGTGCCCGGCAAGATGGTGGATTGGCACTTCCGAAAGCACATGCCGCGCGTGTTCACCGGCGAGAACGTCACGCACTGGTACAGCCTCGGCCTGCTCACCTTCATGGCCCAGCACGCGCTGTGGAACAACGACCCGGAGATGCTGCGCATCGTGTAGCTCGAGGAAATCGGGGACAGGTACGGATTTTCCCGTCCTCGATACGAAAACCTGTACCTGTCCCGGTTTTTTTCGCGCTCAGGCCTGCTGGCGGGTCTCGGCGAGTTTCTCGCGCACGACGCGGATGTAGGCGGCCGAACGCCTGCCCATCGGTGTGGCTTCGGCTGGGAACACCCTTGACCACAGGCGCTCGAACGGCCCGCCGTAGTAGTAGTTGCGGAAGTACGTCTTGCGCACCAGGAACTCGACGAGGCTGATCGCGCCCATCCACGTCCAGACGCCGTAGCCGGCTGCCGCGCGCCAGGTGGCGACCGGAGCCGACAGCGCCAGGGCAGCAAGCACCAGCGCATTGACCAGTAGCACGGCGGCCCACAACGCGGTGACGCGCCGGCAGTACGGGCCGATGAAGTCGGGGGCGACCGGTTGGATCATTCGCGCGCCTGCCTCGACCAGCGAAATGTCCCGTCGAAGGCTCGCGAAGAAGACCCCGGCGAGCGCGGCGTAGATGCAGGCTGGAATGAGCAGCAGCGGAGCGATGCCGGCGCCGAGCGCCGTGGCCGCGCCAAGCAGCGCAACCGCGGCGCGCGCACCGATCGACACGGCCGGGCCGCCGCGACGTGCTTCCGAGATTGCCGACGCGGCAGCGAGCAACGCGACCACAACGGCGACCGCCGTGCGACCGAACGACGCGACGAGTGCCTCGAGCAGCAGCGGATACAGCGTGGCCGTGAGCATCAGCGCGCCGATCAGCAGCGCGTGCAACCGATTGTCCCAGCCGGCGGCGGCGGCTCGCAGCGCGTCGGGATCCACCCGGTTCTCCGTTGTGTCGTGATGCGGACTGGCAGTGCTCATCGCTTGCGGCCGAGCAGGTACGTTACGCGCACCGGGCCGGCGCGCCAGCGGCCTGCTTCCCAGGCGTAGTCGGGCACCGCCACCGAGGTGGCCATTTCCCGCAGTTCGTCGAGCGAGTACACGCGCAACCACGACACGACGCCGTCCCACAGGATGATCAGCGGAACGAGCGGGACGATGTAGACGAAGAAGAGCGTCTGCCAGCGGAAGGGACGCAGGAAGGGGGCCAGAATCATCACGAGGATCGGCGAAAGGAGCACACCCGAGAGCGGCAGGATGCCGCGCTCGACGAACTCGATGACGGCGATCGGGCGCCCCGACTCGGCCGCGGCCGTCAACACGCGGCGGGCCTCCGGCGGCGCGAAGTGATGGAATCCGTTGAAGATGGTCCGCAAGCCCGGAAGCTCGGCCGGCACCGCCGTCGCGTCGAGCGGCGTGGAATGGACCTCGACGCGGCCGCCGGAAGCTTCGGCGATGTCCCCTAGCGAAGCCGCGTCGGGGTAAAGGTCGGAGAGCACGATCTGCGTGTGCTGGCCGCGCCGGAGGAGCCCGTGCGAGAGCTGACCGGCAATTGCGCCGCTGCCCGAACACAGGTCGAGGATCGACGTCTCGCCGGTGCGACGGAGAAAGTCGGCCAGTGCCGGAATCACCGGGCGGAGTTGCTGCGTGAGGGTGACGACGAGGCGCAGGTAGCCCGTGACGGCATTGCGCAGCACGGGCGGACACCATTTCTGGTCCTCGAACTCGAACAGGTGAAGGCGCGCCACGTCGGGCAAATGTCGCAGGGACAGCCGCGCAATGCCAGATGGGGGTGTGGAGGAATCAGCCGTCACGCTTCACCGGCGCCGCGACCGGACACCTCCTCCATGATGGCATAGATGGCACAGTAAGAGGCTGGCCGCGTGCTCGCCCCGTGAGCACGCCGTGCCGGAGGAACGGGCACCGCGGGCTCGTTCGCGGCGCGGGGAACGCACAGGCACCGGGCACCGCGAGCGCCGATCTCCCGCGGAAAAATAGGCTTTTCGTCGGCGCCTCCCCGTTGGCACCGATTCTGCTGAGTGGCCCTCGTTCCGTTCACTCCCAACACCGAAGGAGGGGCCTCACCCAATGCGACACAAAAATTCTTTCCTGCTGCTTTTTCTGGCGACGGTTCTCACCGTCTCCTGTACGGGCCGCGCGTGGGCCCAGGACGCCGCGCCTTCCTACGCCACGACGGTCGCACTCGACACGTTCTGGGTGCTGTTTGCCGGTTGCCTCGTGTTCTTCATGAACACGGGTTTCGGACTGCTCGAGAGCGGCCTGTGCCGCTCGAAGAACGCGGTCAACATCCTTGCGAAGAACTTCGTGGTCTTCGCGGCGGCGAGCGTGTCGTTCTGGTTCATCGGCTGGGGCCTGATGTTCGGAAACGGCAGCGGCTTCTTCGGCAGCGAGGGCATGTTCATGCTCTCGGGTCCGGACAACAGCCCGGCGACGGGTGATGCGTACGCCGGCGCGTATTCCTCGATCGCGTGGACAGGCGTTCCGCTGGAAGCCAAGTTCTTCTTCCAGCTCGTGTTCGCCGGCACGGCGGCCACCATCGTTTCGGGCGCGGTCGCCGAGCGCGTGAAGTTCGTATCCTTCGTCGTATTCGCGGCGATTCTCACGGCCTTCTTCTACCCGATGACGGGTCACTGGATCTGGGGCGGCGGCTGGCTCGCAGGCGCCGGCATGTGGGATTTCGCCGGTTCGACCGTCGTGCACTCGGTGGGCGGCTGGGCTGCGCTGGCCGGCATCATCGTGCTCGGTCCCCGCCTTGGAAAGTACGGAAAGGACGGCAGGGTTCAGCCGATCACGGGTCACAACATGACGTCCGTGTTCACCGGCTGCTTCATCCTGTGGCTCGGCTGGTTCGGCTTCAACCCCGGCAGCACGATGGCAGTCGGCGACGGCAAGGACATCGCGCACGTCTTCCTCACCACGAACATGGCCGCAGCAGCGGGCACCGCCGCGGCGATGATCACGTCATGGGCCAAGCTCGGCAAGCCCGACTACACGATGATCGCCAATGGCTGCCTCGCGGGTCTGGTGGCCATTACGGCGCCCTGCCTGTGGGTAAGCATTCCGTCGGCCTTCCTGATCGGCAGCGTCGCCGGTGTGCTGGTGGTGCTGGCGGTCCTCGCGTTCGACAGCATCAAGATCGACGATCCCGTCGGCGCGCTGTCGGTGCATCTCGTCAACGGCATCTGGGGCACGCTCTGCGTAGGCTTCTTCGCGAGCGCCGACTACAGCAACGGCGCGGCCCTGCTCGAGAACGGCCGCAACGCGCTCATCATGGCGCAGCTCACCGGCATCGCGGCGGTCGGCGCGACCACGTTCACGCTGTCGCTGGCAACCTGGCTGGTGATCAAGGCCTTCATGGGAGTGCGCGTCACGCCCGAAGAGGAGATGGAAGGTCTCGACCTCGGTGAGCACGGCCTTGCTGCTTACCCGGACTTCGGTGCGGTCTCCCACTTCGGTGCGCACGCGATGGCGGCCACTGCGGGCAGTCCGATGACGGCGCCGGCGAAGGCGCTGCAGGTGAGCCAGGCGACGAACTGACAGGGCGGGGAGCGAAACGGCAGCAGGCGAGCCTGCTGTCGGGAACAAGGCGGGGCGTACGGAGTCGGGGGGACTCCGTACGCCCCGTTCTTTGTTGGGGCACTACGTCGCGGACAGGCTTGAGGACCAGCGGGCGAGCCAGAGCACCCGGAGAAGCACTGCCTGTTGAGTACTCAGTGCCGGGAAATTGTGCGGCACGGATACAGATTTCGAGCAGCTTCTTCAGCACTTTCCGCTTTCGGGGGCTGGTACGGATCTTGCCATTTGGGGCCGCGCCATCCTGCCGGGCTCGGGCCCGGCTCGCGGAGGACCTGGCGCTAACCAACTGCGGCGCGGGATACGCGGCGCACGGCAAGGGGACCAACCATGTCTACGAGGCTTTCGTTTTCCTCCCATCGCAGGAGGTCAGGCCTGCTGACTTCCAATCGCATGCGGTCAGGCTTGCTGACCGCCAATCGCAGGAGGTCAGGCCTGCTGACCGCCGCGGCTTGTTTCGCTCTCGGGCTGAGCATCTTCGCCTTTACTCCCACGATGGCCGGTGCCCAAGCCGACGAGCCGAACCTGGAACAGCGGGTCGCCGATCTCGAAGCCTACATCAACAACGGCGGGCGCGGCGCGGATTCGGCCGATGCCACGGTCGCCTCGAAAATCCCCGGGCCCGGGCCCGGCCACAATGGCTGGTTGATGACGTGCGCGGCGCTGGTGCTCTTCATGACGCTGCCGGGCCTGGCCTTGTTCTACGGCGGCCTGGTGCGGTCGAAGAACGTGCTCTCCGTTCTCGCCCAGTGCTTCGGCATCGCGGGACTGGTCACCATCCTTTGGTGGGCCTGCGGCTACAGCCTGGTCTTCTCCAGCGGAAGCCCCTTCCTCGGCGACCTCAGCATGATGTTCCTCGAGGGCGTCGATTCGAATCCGAACACCAACTACTCGTACTGGGTCTCGCAGAACGTGTTCGCGATGTTCCAGATGATGTTCGCGATCATCACGCCCGCGCTGATGGTCGGCGCCATTGCCGAGCGCATGAAATACTCGGCGGTGATGCTGTTCGTGACCATGTGGATGTTCATCGTGTATTTCCCGCTCGCCCACATGGTGTGGGGAGTCGACGGCTTCATGAACGGCGTGTGGAACGCCGACGCTGCCATCAAGTCGATCGATTTTGCCGGCGGCACGGTGGTGCACATGTCTTCGGGCTGGTCGGCGCTGGTGCTTTGCCTGATCCTCGGCAAGCGCCTCGGTTTCGGCAAGGAGCCTTTCCTGCCGCACAGCATGGTGCTGTGCATGGTCGGCACCGGGATGCTGTGGGTCGGCTGGTACGGTTTCAACGCGGGCAGCGCCGTGGCTGCTGACGGCGTTTCCTCCAACGCGTTCACGACGACGACGCTGGCGGCGGCGGTGGCGGCGTTCACGTGGGCGATGGCCGAGTACCTGGAGAAGGGCAAGCCGAGCGTGCTCGGTTTCTGTTCGGGTGCGGTCGGCGGCCTGGTCGTGATTACTCCCGCCTGCGGCTTCGTGCTGCCGGGCGCGGCCGTGGCCATCGGCGCGCTCGCCGGCCTCGTCACGTTCTTGGCCTGCACCAGGATCAAGCACATGTTCGGTTACGACGACGCGCTCGACACGTTCGGCGTGCACGCCGTCGGCGGCACGCTCGGCGCGTTGCTCTCCGGCATCTTCGCGAATGTCGACGCCAACGCGAACCTTTCGACGAATCTCGCGGACCTCGTCGGCAACGGGCTTTGGATCGAGCAGCTCAAGGCCATGGGCGTCACCATCGTGATGTCGGTAGTGGCCACCGTCGTCATCGCGAGCATCGTCAAGGCGCTGGTCGGGCTGCGTCCGAACGAGGAAGACGAGCGCGTGGGTCTCGACCTCGTCGAGCATGGCGAGGCCGGCTACACGCACTGATCGCGCACTGGCCTGCGGACGGGCGTCCATCCTGCCGGGATGGGCGCCCGTGCGCCGGCACGTGGCCAGCAGAGCATCCGCCTCGGATGATTGAGGACGTGCGAGCCCCGGCACGCACCTCCCGACCTTACGGATGTTCGCGGCGGCGCACTCGCGCCGGCCGATTTCCTACCGCGGGCGCGCCCCCCTATAGTTCGCAGCTTGCTGCATCCCGAAGAGCGACTCCTGTTTCGTCCCAACACCTCGGGCCCCGTCTCGATCTGCCTCGCGTATCCGAACACCTGGGCGGTCGGCATGGCCAACCTCGGTTACCAGGCCGTCTATCGCCTCCTCGCGACCACGCCCGGTGTCGTGTGCGAGCGCGTGTTCCTCGCCGCCGACGGTTCGCGTCCCAAGACGGAAGAAAGCGGACGTTCGCCGGCCGAGTTCGACATCGTGGCGTTCTCGCTCTCCTTCGAGAGCGACTATCCGAACATCGTGCGCATCCTCGACAGCGCCGGCATCCCCGCGCGCCGCACCGCGCGCCGCGAAAGCGAGCGCGGCTGGCCGATGCTGCTGGCCGGAGGGCCTGCCACCTTTCCGACCGCGACATCCATCGTCGCGCCGGGCTCGGTGTTCGGCGATTACTTTCTCGTCGAGGCCAGCCGCGGCTGTGAATGGGGTTGCCGCTTCTGTGCGGCGGGGTTCATGTACCGGCCCGTGCGTCACCGCAGCGCGGAATCGCTGACCGCCCAGGCCCTCGAGGGCCTCCCGAATTCCGCGGCCGCCACGGTCGGTCTCGTCGGTGCGGAGATGGCCAGTCATCCGGGCATCGCGTCCACTTGCGAACGCATCGCGGGCG
>JBHEOD010000123.1:0-10864 GCA_046261745.1 Binatia bacterium | reverse complement strand
AGCGATGAAGCGATGAAGCGATGAAGCGATGAAGCGATGAAGCGATGAAGCGATGAAGCGATGAAGCGATGAAGCGACGAAGCGACGACGCGACGACGCGATGACGCGACGACAGCGATGACGGCGCGATGACGGCGCGATCCCGAAGCGTATGAAGCGCACGAAGGAGACGAAGCGCCTTCAGCCCAACATCCCCGAGCTCTCCCTGTCGGCGCACGAGCCCACACGCCCGCAAAAATCCGCCCCGTCGGACGCAGTCGATTCCTCAGGCCGGGTTCCCGATCTCCGGATTCGCACGCATCTGCGATCCCCGTTGCGCCGCGACCCGCGCGCCCGGACGAGCCACCTGATAGTCGCGAATCCGCAACGGCTGCGCGCGGAAGTCATGACGTGGCCAGCGATCCTGCGCGTAGTATTCATGCCCGGCGCTCAGCCCCGCCGCCGGCGCCATCACGAATTTGAACCCGTAGTAGACGTCCCAGAAAAATTCGCCGGTGCGAAAGCCGCGTTTCAGTCGGCGCGCCAGGAAGGCCGGGTTCATCAGCATCGCGTCGCGGTGGGCGCGGGCCATGTGGGACTGGATGGCTTCGTGCGTCAGGCTGCGATGGTTGAAGAGAGGCTCGGAACTTCTCGCGTGGTACTCGTCCCAGTCGAACGACTTGACCATTCCCTCCGCGAAATAGTCGTGGAACATCTTCGTGCCCGGGAACGCGATCGCGATTCCGAACACCATCGTGTCGAGTTCCAGCGAGCGGGCGTAGGCAACGGTGTCCGAGAGGCTTTGCTCGGTGTCGGCGGAAAGTCCCATCAGGAAGAAACCGTTGGTGTCGATGCCCGCCGCCCTCGCCGTTCTCACCGCGACGCGTCCCTGCTCCAGCGTGGCCTTGCCGCCCTTGCCGAACGCCTTGAGCACATCCTCGTTGCCGGTCTCGAATCCGAACGACACGCGATAGCAGCCGGCACGATGCATCGTCGTGAACAACCGCTTGTCGGCCGATTCCACGCGGATCCCGTTGTTGCAGGTCCACGCCATGGAAAGACCGGTCCGATCGATCGACTCGGCCACCTCGCAGGCCCACGCGCTGTCGGAAGTGAAGATGTCGTCCGCCAGCATGAACTCGCGCCAGCCGAGGCTATGCAGATGCCTCACCTCTTCGGCGCAGCGCGCGGGTGATTTCTTCCGATAGCCGAGCGCCATCGTCATCTTCGAAGCGCAGAAGTCGCACTTGAAGACGCAGCCGCGGGAAAATTCGGCGATCGTCCCTGGTGGTCGCTTCACCAGGATGCGGCTGATCCGGTCGCGATACTCTCGCGGGTCGTAGAGGTGCCAGGCCGGCATCGCCAGGTCGTCCAGGTCGTAAATGGGAGGACGCTCGCCGGTATGGACGACCTCGCCGCTGCTGTCGCGATGGTACACGCCGAGCACGGAGGGGAGGGACATCCCGTCGCACAGGTCACCGAAAGAAAGGTCGCACTCCCCGGCGAGCACGACGTCCAGCATGGATTCCTTCAGGCTCTCCACCGGCATCGCGGAGACGTGCGCGCCGCCTCCCGCGACGAGAATATCCGTCGAGATGTCCTTGCAGAGGATGGAGATGTCCCGAAGCTGATTCATCAGCGGGGTCGTCGCGGTGATCCCGACGATGTCCGGCTTGAGTTCGAGAATCCGGCTCTTGATCAGCCGCCAGTCGTAGGGCCGATAACTGAGGTCGAGAATCTCTACCCGGTGACCGCGGCGCAGGGCCTCGCCCGCGATGGTTGCGAGACCCAGCGTTGGATAGATGGGATTGCTGATCGAACCCTTGGCGGTGCCGTAGGAGGTCGCGGAATAGGAAGGGTTGATGAGCAAGACGGTGGACATGATGGTTCCAGGGCCGAGGGTGGCGGGTGGAGCACGTCGCGCTCCGACTGCTCTCTGCCGAAATCGAGCGAAGGCGTCGGAGGCCGTACCCTGTAGCGATGCCTTTCTACCAGCCGCCAAGTCAACAGCGAATCGGGAGAACCGCCCCGACGAGTCGGCTCGCGGCCTCGCGCTGCGTCGAGACGCGGGACGGCCTGACGGCAAACCGCGGCGTTGACGTCTGTCGCCGGGAGGCGAGCCCGCTTCGCTGAACTCGCCATGTCCGGGGGCGCAGTGCTATCTTCCGATGCAGTCTTTGCCGCACGTGGCGGCCCTGCGCAGGTCGGTCCGCGCTCGTTCCGGCGGCTCGACGCTGATACCGGGATCTGCCTTACGCCACCCTGACCGCTACTGGAACCGATGGACGCCCGACTGCTGACTATCCCCGCCTGGAACACCGCGCATACGACGGCGTCCCTCGTGGCAGGCGTGCCGGCCGGCACGACTCGGTCGCCTTGGCGACGCGCCCAATCCACGCACGCGCCACAATCCACGCACGCGCCACAGTCCATGCACGCGCCCCAGTCCATGCACGCGCCCCAGTCCACGCACGCGCCCCGGTCCGGGGTTCTTCCGCAACCTGCCCGCGAGAAGGCGACAGCGGCATGAGCGAAGAGCAACTCCGCGACCTCCTGCTCGCCGACAGCAACACGACCGCGGTTCGCGTGGTGGCGCTGACGGTGGCGATCGCCATGTTCCTCGCGGTGTTCGAGGCAGTTCGTCGCCGGCGCCTGTCGGAGAGCCTGACGCCGATCTGGCTTACCTGCGCGCTGGCGGTGCTCGTGCTCGCGGTGAACCTGAACCTGCTCGAGGGCCTGACTCGGCTGATCGGCGCGTGGACGCCGAGCTCGACGGTATTCTTTTTCGCGCTGCTGTTCCTGCTCGCCATCTCGTTGTCCTACGCCGTCGTGCTCACCCGTCTCGGCCGTCAGGTGGCCCGTCTCGCGCAGGAGATCGCCCTGCTCAAGGCGCGCCTGCGTGACGTCGACGAATGAGGCCCCGGACAGGACTCGCGCTCGTTTGCGCGGTGGTCATCGGCGGCTTCGTGGCGTGGTCCTGGCCGCTGCCGCTTCATCTCTCCACTCACATTCTCATGCGGGAAACGGCCGGCGCCGACCGCGCGGCCGTGGGCGCCGACTCAGCCGGCTTCGACCTCATCCTGGCCAATGACCAGAACGCGTCGCTGTGGGGAGCCGCTGAGAATGCGCGGGCACTGCTTGGCGGTAGCCTCCAGCGCCTGATCCGGCAGGGACAGTGCTATCCGTTGCCCGAGGCCGGCGCGCTCGGCGAGCACATGATCGAACTCGGCGTTCTCGCGTCGCCGTGGTGGCTGATGACGGGCGATCCTGTCGCGTCCTACAACCTTCTCCTGCTCACCTCCCTCGTGATCGGTGCTGCAGGGATGTTCCTGTTCCTGCATCGCCACACATCCTCGGCCCTGGCCGCGGCGCTCGGCTCAATCGCATTCGCGCTGGCGACACCGCGCCTTGTGGACCTGCCCTACCATCCGGCGGTGATCGGCACGCACTGGATTCCGTGGGTGCTGTGGTCGTTCGATCGTGTGCTCGGCGGCGAACGCGGCGGTGCGTTGTTGTGGTTTGCGCTGACGCTGCTGCTGTCGGGACTGGTGGGGTCGTATCCGCTGCTCGCCGTCGCTCTCGTCGGTGCGGCCTACGGCGCTGCGAGCATCGTTGCGCGGTGGCGCAGCGGCACCCTCGAGACTGCTGCACTCGTTCGTTGCGTGGCGGCGGCGTCGCCCGCCATCGCGATCATCGCGGCGTTGCTGCTCACGTACGTGCGCGTGCAGCACGACTGGCTGCTGATGCCCAACCCCGGCGCGAAGTACGTCGTTGAGGTCGGTGACTACCTGCCGGGCGGGCCGCTTTCGGTCGGCACGATGGGTCTGCTCGGCCTCGTTCCGCTTGGCATGTTCCGTCGCGGAACCGGGGCGAATGCAGTGCCGGGTCTCGTGATTGCGGCCGTCATGGCCTTCCTGGTGGCGACCGCGCTTCCGCTGCCCGGCGGCGCGACCTGGGGCTTCTACGAGGAACTGGCCGTCCGCATCCCGATCTTCGATTCGGTGCGGGCCCCCGGAAAAATCGGACTGGCAGTATGCTTCGCGATTCAGGCGCTCGGCGCGATCGGCTGGGGTCGCCTGTTCGAGCGGCTCTCCTTGCGCGCAAGCTCAACGATTGCGATGACGCTGCTGGTGTTCGGACTGCTCGAGATCGCTCCGCCGCCCTGGGCGCGAGGGGCGCTCGGCACCGGCGCGCCGATGCAGTTGCGGGAAGTGGCGCCGGCGCGCGAGACGATCGACGCGCTGGCCGCTGCGCTGAGCGATCCCATGGATCGTCGCCCCGTTCTCGACCTGCCGACCGGTCGCATGGTGAAGGCGCCGCTCGCTCTTCTGGACGCGGCCTACCACGGTCACCCCACGTCGGCCTGCTACAACTCGCTGGTGCCGCCGACGATACGCGCGGTCGAAGACCTGATCGCGCGCAGCCGCAGTGCGCAAGGCGTCGCTGAACTGGCCGCCGCCGGCTTCGGCTTCGTGATCGAAAGACCGCACTCGCGGCCTGCGTCATTGTCGTCGACTTCGTATCCGCCGCCTGCGCGGTTGCTGGTCTTCGAGGGGGAGAGGGCGGTGTGGGGCCTTCCGCCGGCCGGTAGCGTGCACAGCGATGTCGCCCTGCTCACGATCGAGGTGTTCGGCGGCGCGACGCGCCCGGACACGCACGCGCCCGAATTTCCGCACGAACTCGACGTTGTCGTCACCAACCGCAGTGAACAGACGTGGATGGCTCCGCGGCCGTTGCAGCCGTGGATGGCCGAAGTCGAACTGGTGTCGCCCGACGGCAGCCAGGTATTCCGCTCGCGTGCGCGCGGCGTGTTGCCGCTCGCGCTGGCCGCCGGGGGCAAGTCGACCGTCCAGATGACCATGCCGGAAGCCCCCGAGACGGGGACGTGGCGCGCAGCCGTTCGCATCGACGGGGTTGCCGCTCCGATCGTCGTCTCGAACTTCTCGTGGGCTGACGAGCGCCGCTGAGTCGGAGGCGCGCGCCGCAGAATCGGACGCGCGCGCCGCAGATCGGACGCGCTGCGTCGGCGCATCGGTGGAGCGAGGCTTGAGAGGACGGGCCCGTGCGGTCGACAGCGCTCGGCGCACTCGCTACGTACTTGACCCATGAGCACCAACGCAGAAAAAGCTTTCGCGGTTTTTCAGTCCTCGGTGGGCCAGGAAGAGGGGGTCGGCGAGTGGTTCGAGATCGACCAGGCCCGCATCAACCAGTTCGCCGATGTCACCAACGATCATCAGTTCATTCACGTCGATCCCGAAGCAGCCAAGACGACGCCGTTCGGCACGACGATCGCACACGGCTTCCTCACGCTGTCGATGCTCACATGGCTCGACGCTTCGATTCCCAAGGAGCCGTCGCGTTATGCCGGGATGGTCATGGGCGTGAACTACGGTTTCGACAAGGTGCGGTTCGTCAGTCCCGTCAAGGTCGGCAAGCGCGTGCGCTGCCGCAGCGTGCTCGCGAACGTCGAGCTGAAGGAACCCTGGGTACAGGCGACGCGCACGATGACGGTCGAGATCGAAGGCGAGTCGAAGCCGGCGCTGGTGGCCGACTGGATCACGCGCATCATGTACGGCTGAGCGGCGCCCGGCCGGGCTGTCCCTCGCCGCGCTGAGCCCGCCCGCAGCATTCCTCTGCCAGTGGCCCAACCGATGGATTCCGACCGCGCTCCGCGACGTCACGTCCCAGGGCACCCGTTCGATTGTCACACCGTCTTCGGCGTGAGAATCTTCACGTTCGTTGATCCCCTTCAGCCCCGTTGCAGTCCACCTCCTTCTCGCGGTCGTCATGATTGCGGTCGCAGGCTGTGACCCGTCCGGCGAGAAGGCAGGTGGCCGAGAGTGCTCGGGCTGCCGTCGACGCAATCCCGCAAGTGGCCGAACCCGCCGCGCGCCCGCAACCCGCGCCGCGCTTCCAGCTCTCCCCCGAACAGAAAACCAGGCTTCTCTTCCCCGCGCTGCTGCAGCCGACCGATCCCGCCAGGGAGCGATGCGTTCGCTCGGGGCGCGGCGTCCCGCCGCCGCCGTGGTTTGTGGAAGTCTCCAGGCAGCTGTCGTGCACGAGCGAAGCCCGTGCCGCCCTCGCCCAGTCGCCCGCCGACGCGCAAGACCTGCTGACAACCGCCGCGCTCTGTGACGACATCCCTGCCGTCACGCGCGCGATCGCGGGCGGAGCCGACCCGAACCGGCGCGACTCGTGCGGATGCACCGCGCTGGTTGCTGCGGCGGGCATCCCGCTTCCGTACGGGCGCTGCTCGCGGCCGGCGCACGCACGAATCTCCCGAGCCGCCAGGGAACCTGGTCGCGACCGCCGCTGCTGGCCGCGCTCATCGCGAGGGATGCCGACAGCGCCCGCCTGCTGCTCGACGCCCGTGCGAATGCGAATGTCGAAACCACGGGCGGCCGCAGCGCGCTGATGCTCGCCGCTTCCATCCCGGACCTGGAACTCACGCGGGCCCTCCTTCGCCGCCGCGCGGATCTTTGTCACCACGACAGCCGCGGACTCTCGGCGGTTGCCGTCGCGCGCGTACACGGAAACGAGGCCGTGTTCGAGTTGCTCCTCAAAGCCGCAAAGAGGTGTGAAGCATTGACGGAGGCCGGCGAATGAAAAGCCGGTGGGCCGTCGTTGCTGCCGCCGCGCTGGCCCTGCTGACCGCGACCGTCGTCGTGAGGACCGGCCTGTGGAGCCGACCCCTCAGCATGGACAATCGTTTCTACTTCTACATGTCCGAGCGTGCCGCGTCGGGTGTTGCGCCGCACGTCTCCTCTCCCGACGTGAAAACCCAGCTCTCGACCCTTGCCGACGCGGCATCGATCTCGCTCGGCCGCGCGGCCGGTCTCGACGACGTTCGCGCGGGAAGAATCGGGACGCTGCTGTATCTGATTGTCGGCATCTGGGGCATCGGCTTGTCGGTCTACGCGCTGGGAACGACCGGTGGCGCGGCAGCGATCGCTGCTCTCTCGGTGTTGTCGTTCAGCAATCTCGCCGGTCACACGGCGGTCGGCTTCAATCCAAAGATCCTGCTGTTCACGTTTCTTGCGTGGGGGCCGTGGCTCGTCGCGCGAGGTCGCTTTGCGTGGGCAGGCGCCGCGGCTTCTCTCGCCATGCTGTGCTGGCAACCGGCGGCGGCGGCGTGCGTCGCGACTGCACTCGGCGCACTGGCAGGCACGAGCCGCCTTCGCGCGTTGGCCGCGACCATTGCCGGCGGGGTGGCGGCGTTCGTGCTCTACCATGCGTATTTCGCATGGCACGGTGCGCTGGCCGCCCAGCTTTTCCAGAGCTGGGCCCTGCCGCTCGGAAGCGTGCGCGAGGACGCCGTCGACTGGCTCTCCGGAGCGCGCTTCGTGATCTTCGGCTTCGACCACGGCGTGGACCGCTTCGGCATTCCGGGGATCTCGTTCGTGCTGTTCGTGCTCGGCGGCATCGCCGCGCTCGTCGGCGTGCGCGTTCCCGCAGCGGGGCGCACCGCGGCGCCGCCGGCGGCCGTGATCCTGGTGCTGGTAGCCGGTTCGCTGATGTGCTGGTTCAGTGCGTA
This sequence comes from Binatia bacterium, assembly GCA_046261745.1. Taxonomy (GTDB): domain Bacteria; phylum Desulfobacterota; class Binatia; order UBA1149; family CAITLU01; genus DATNBU01. The sequence goes on along the minus strand of JBHEOD010000123.1, from coordinate 3,351 downwards.
CGAGCACCAGGCGGAGCCGGATCGCTTCCTGCTGATCGCGTATTTCGCCGTCGCAATCGGCGTCGTCGCCGACCGGGTCGTGACATGGGTGCGCACGCGCATTCATGAACGCACCTCCTACCAGCTCGAAGGAGCGCTGCTCGCGCTACTGCTGACGTTCACGCCGAGAAGCGAGTTCACGAAGACAGCTCCCGCCGATACCCTCGACGGCCAGCTCGAGGCCGCCGGCATCGTGGCGATGGCGTCGGAAGCGTATGGCAGCGTCTGGGCCTACGGCTGCATTCACCTGCTGGGCCTGGCCCACCTGACCAATTACCATCCGGTGGAACACTTCTGGGACGACCTGCGTCGCTACGTGGACGAGACGACGTTCGAGCCGCGCGTGCACGGCCGGCTTCCCGACGTGATCCTGCGCTGCCAGCGGCTGCCGGGACGTGCCGAACTGCTCGAGCCGTACACGCTGATTCGCACGCCCGGCCTTGCGGAACGTGCAGGGCTCTTCGTGAGGACGTCGGCCCTTGCCTCGTCCGCAGCCGAAAGGAAGAAGGCAGCACCACGGGCATTCGCGAAGTCGCCGCATTCGCCGAAGTCGCCGAAGCCTCCGCAGCCGCAGAAGTTGTCGAATTCTTCGAAACCTCCGCAGCCGCCCCCGGCGCCGCGCGGAGAGTCCCCGCCGAAGAGATTGTGATGAACCCCAGGAAAGTCGCCCTTGTGATCGGAGCCGGTGACGCCACCGGCGGTGCCATCGCGCAGCGCTTCGCGCGCGAAGGTTACGCTGCGTGCGTGACCCGCCGCCACGGCGACAAGCTCGCGCCGCTCGTCGATGCGATCCGCGCACAAGGCGGCGAGGCCCACGGCTTCGCCTCGGACGCGCGCAAGGAAGAGCAGGTTGCCGAACTCGTCGGCCGCATCGAACGCGAGATCGGCCCCATCGAAGTCTACGTAAGGCGCCGCGCAGCACGCGGTCGAACGCACCTCGATCCCTCTCCGCGAAAGGAGAGGGATCGAGAAATGCGGGTTCAGCCCATGCGGTGCAGTGCGCAGAGCTTGTTGCCCGCAGGATCGCGCAGATAGGCCAGGTACATCTTGCCCATGCCGCCTTCGCGCACGCCCGGGGGCTCCTCGCAGGTGGTGCCGCCGTTCGCGACGCCCGCCGCATGCCACGCGTCCACGGTGGCCGGGTCGGCCACGGCGAATCCGACGGTGCCGCCGTTGGCCGCAGAGGCTGCGGCGCCGTTGATCGGCTTCGTGACGGCGAACACGCCGCCCCCAGAGAGATAAAAGAGGCGACCCTTGTCGTCGGTGACTGCTGCCGGAAGTCCGAGCGTGCCGAGCACGGCGTCGTAAAACTTCCTGGATGCCTCGATGTCGTTGGCGCCGACCATGACATGACTGAACATTGCGATTCTCCTCCGCGTTGACCGGCGCGTGTGGAATGGATGGGCCGGTCGCTGCGGTCGCCTTCATGCATCAGCGGAGGGACGCGTTCAATCGCCGCAATCGCAGCCGCCGGGGGCGTGGGGCTGCATACCGACTCGGCGCCATGCGCTGTGGCCGGCCCGCGGTCGCGGTCGCCGCCGTCGTCGTCATCACCCGCCGTGGCAGAAGATCCACCTCTTCTCATTGACTCGCCTCTGCCATCGGCCTTATGTCGCCCGATGTCACTTCTTTCCATGATCAAGGGCCGACGTGGCGCGAGCGGTTTCGGCTTTGCGTCGAGTGCGGAAGAAGTCACCACCGGGCTCGACCTTCGTGGGAAGAACATCCTGATCACAGGCGTGGGCTCGGGCCTCGGCCAGGAGAGTGCGCGCGTGCTGGCGATGCGGGGCGCGAAGATCTTCGGTGCCGCGCGCAGCGCGGAGAAGGCCGCCGAGGCCTGCGGCCGCTTCGGCCCCGCCACGGTTCCGCTGGCGTGTGAACTCTCGGACCCCGATTCGGTGCGCGCGTGCGTGGAGCGCGTAAGGCAGATAGGCGAGCCGCTCGATGCGATCCTGTGCAATGCGGGCATCATGGCGTTGCCGACGCGCGAGCTTCGCCACGGCCAGGAACTGCAGTTCTTCACGAACCACGTCGGACACTTCCTGCTGGTGACGGGTCTGCTCGACCAGCTCGGACCGGCCGGCCGCGTCGTGATGCTGTCGAGCGACGCGCACACGATGGCGCCGAAGTGCGGAATCCAGTTCGACGACCTCTCTTTCGAAAAGGGCTACCGGCCGTGGACCGCGTACGGCCAGTCCAAGCTTGCGAACCTTCTGTTCGCCCGTTCGCTCGCCGTGAGGCTGGCCGGGACGTCACGCACGGCGAACTCGCTTCACCCGGGCGTGATCGCGACGAATCTCAGCCGCCACATGAACATTCTGGTGCGTGCGCTGTTCCCCGTGGCCGCCGCGATTGCGATGAAGAGCGTCTCGCAGGGCGCTGCTACCCAATGCTACGTGACCGCGCATCCGTCGCTCGCCGGCATCAGCGGCGAGTATTTCTCGGACTGCAACGTCGCGAGGTCGTCCCGTAACGGACGCGACGCCGAAATGGCCGAGCGTCTGTGGAGCGTCACCGAAGACATCGTCGCGCGTCTCTGACCATCCGAGAACCATGTCGCTTCGCACCTTCATTCAGCCGCGCGTGATGGACCTTTTCACCAGTCCGGGCGCCCGGAATTTCCGCCGTCGCGCGGCCGAGGGCCTGCGCTTCCTGCGCGGAGCTGCGCACCGCGTGCGCTATTTTCACCAGGTCGACGACCCCTACAGCCACCTGGCTGCGCAGTTCCTCGAGGCGATGCTCGACCGCTACGACATCGAGCTCGACGTGCACCTCGTGGGACCGCCGGCCGATTCGGCCGCTCCCGAGCGCGAACGGCTCGTCGAGTACTCGCGCGTGGACGCCGCGCGACTGGCGGAAGCCCGCGGGCTTCACTTTCGTGATCCGGGCGCGCAGCCGCCGCCCGAGCTCGTTGCCCGTGCGACCCGCGTGCTCGCGTCGGCAGCGTCGCCGCGCGCGTTCGCCGCGCTTGCGCCGCGAGTGGGCGAGGCGCTGTGGGACAGCGACGCTGCGACGCTCGATGCGCTCGAGCGCGACCAGTCCGTCGATCCCGCGACGGACGTGCGCGAGACGCTCGCGCGCGGCGAGGCGTTGCGCAGCAAGCTCGGCCACTATCTCGGCGCAGTGTTCCACTACGGTGGTGAGTCGTACTGGGGTGTGGACCGCCTCGGGTATCTCGAGAGTCGCCTGATCGGTCTCGGTGCACTTCACAAAAAGGTCTCCACGCTGCTCGCTCCGCGAATCGACGTGACCTACGACGCAATCAATGCGGCCGGCGCAGGTCTCACGCTCGAGTTCTTCGTATCGCTGCGC
>JBHEOD010000122.1:6678-10892 GCA_046261745.1 Binatia bacterium | reverse complement strand
CCGCCATCACGTTCTTCAGGCGTCGCGCGAGCGCGGCCACCGCGTCGCGCATCTGGCGGATCTCGGTAGGCGACAGGTAGTAGAAGCTCTTCTCGAGCAGCCGTTCGCGGTCTTTCTGGCGCTCTTCGGCGCGGTGCTGCTGGTCCTTGTCGAGGCGCAGCAGGCCCTTGAGCATCTCCTCGAGTTCCTTGCGCCGTCGCTCGAGGTAGCGCCGCATCTTGTCCAGCTCGGCGTCGCTCTCGCCCTCTTCCCGCGCGAGGTCGAGGATGCGATCGAACTCGGCCGGAATGTCGGCCGCGCCGAGCATCTGCATCATCTGGCGGTTGGCACCCGGCGGCACGTAGTTGGTCTCGGTACGCGGGAGCTTCCCGGACTCCATCAGCTCGCGCAGGATTCGCTCCATCTCGCCGGCGTCCTGAAGTGCCAGCGCCTTGGCCAGCTCGGACACGTCGAGGTTCGCGTTCTTCAGCAACTCGGCGAGTTTTTCGAGGAGGTCGCGCATCTCCTCCTTGGACATCTGCTGGCCCTGCTGGGCAGCGGCGGCGCTGGTCGCGCGCACCACGTCGCCGACACCGGAGAAGAACACGTCGAAGAGCTCGTCGTAGACCGGAACGTCGGAGGAGCGTTTCACCATCGCCGCGCGCAGCGCGATCTTGAAGGTGCCGCGCTGGCCGAGACCGGTGGTACCCACGGCCCTCAGCGCGTCGAGAGTCTCGGCCGTGGAGACGCGGATGCCGCTCCTGCGCAGCAAGCCGGCGAACTCGACGATGCGGTCTTCCACGGCTCCGGCCTCAGTGCAGCAGGTCGCTGCCGTCGGTGGGTTCGACCGGAGCGGCCGTGGCCGCCGCGTCCTTGGCCTTCTGCTCGGCCTTCTTCTTTTCGAGGAAGGCGGCCAGTTCCTTTTCGGTCTTGCGCAGGTCGCCCTCGTACTTGGCGATGGTCGAGAGCGTGTTGCGCACGATCTCGTCGCCGAGCGACTTTGCATTCATGATGACCAGCGCCTTGGCCCAGTCGAGCGTCTCCGAGATGCTCGGCTTCTTCTTCATGTCCAGCTTGCGCAGCGCCTGGATGAGGCTGGCGATGTCCTGGGCCAGGAAGTCGGCCGCCTCGGGCACCTTGATGCGGATGATCTCGAGCTCGAGCTCGGCGCTCGGGAAGTCGATGTACAGGTGCAGACAGCGGCGCTTGAGCGCGTCCGACATCTCGCGCGCGTTGTTGCTGGTGAGCAGCACGATCGGAATGTGCTTGGCCTCGATGGTGCCGATCTCGGGCACCGTCACCTGGAAGTCGCTGAGGATCTCGAGCAGGAAGGCCTCGAACTCCGCATCGGCCTTGTCGATCTCGTCGATCAGCAGCACCGAACGTTCTTCGGACTGGATGGCCTGCAGCAGCGGTCGGGGAAGGATGAAGCGGTTCGAGAAGAACACATCGTCCTGGGCGGTAATGCGGTCGACCGCGTCGGCCAGCGACTTCGCGCCGGCCGTCACCTCGGAGATCTTGTCCTTGAGCACCTGCGTGTAGAGCAGCTGTTTGGCGTATTCCCACTCGTAGAGGGCCTTGGCCTCGTCGATGCCCTCGTAGCACTGCATGCGGATCAGCCTGGCGCCCAGGCCGCCGGCGATCACCTTGGCGAGCTCGGTCTTGCCCACGCCGGCCGGTCCTTCCACCAGCAGCGGCTTGCCGAGCATCGTGGCCAGGTAAACGACCGTCGCGATGTTGTCGTCGCAGATGTAGTTCTGCGCGGCCAGTCGCTGCCGCACGTCGCCGATCGAATCGAAGGCTTTGTCAGGTGAGACCAAGGCAGTGCTCCCGTCGAAATGGCGACGACGATGTCGCCCGATGCCGCGGAAAAAGCGGTGCGGGACGCTAACACGCGAACCCCCGCAATCCAAAAGCGCAGAAATGGAGGGCGCGTGAGCCAGTCGCTCGCGACTGGTCCTTTCGCTAAAGTCCCGGCCGTGTGCACGCTCGCTGTCTACCGCCGTGTTTCGCCGCTTTATCCTCTGATCGTGGTCGCGAACCGGGACGAGTTCCTGGGGCGTGCGTCGAGTCCGCCTGCGCCGTGGCGCGACACCGGCGAGATCGGCGCGCGCATCGTCGCGGGTCGTGACCTCGTTGCAGGCGGAACGTGGCTCGGCTGTCGCACGGACGGCTCGGGACGCGTGGTTGGAATTCTCAACCGCCGCCCTGCTGTCGACCGGCCGGCCGCGGGTCCGGGGGAACGGTCGCGCGGGCTGCTCTGCCTCGAGACGCTGGCCGCACCTTCGCTCCCGGGCCATCTCGAGAGCCTCGCCGCCGGGGAAGTCCGGCGCTACGGTGGATTCAATCTCTTCGCTGCCGATCTCGAGCGCGCCGTGGTCCTCGACAACGGCGACGGTCCGAGGCGAGTGCTGCTCGAGGACGGCCTGTCGGTGCTTACCAATCTGGACGTGAACGATCCCCGCTGCCCGCGGCTGGCCGGAGCCACGCGCCGCTTCGAAGCGCTGAGGCCGATGCTGGCCGGTGGTGCGGACGTGAAGGCTGTCGTTGCGGAGTTGGCCGCGGTTCTGGCGAGCCATGAAGACAGTGACGTGGTCGACGGCGAAGTTACCGCGCGCTTCGGTGCCGAGGCGGCCGCTGGCTTCGCACGCATCTGCGTTCACGTCGCAGACTACGGGACACGCTCTTCGTCGATGATCTTCGTGTCCGCAACCGGCGGCGTTCGCTACTTTCACGCCGACGGGCCCCCGTGCACGACGGCGTTCGGGGAGCTGCGCCTGGAGGGCTGAGCCCAACTGCAGCGGCCGTAGGCCTCGGCGCAGCGGCCGTCAGGCCTCCGGCTCGGTGGCCGCGTACCAACGCATCCCGCGCAGCACGTATCCGCTGCCCGACACGAAGCTGGCCAGCCCCGTCGCGATGAAGACCGCGTTGAGCACGTCGGTCGGGATGTCGAACCACTGCGCGAGGTCGATCAGCACCAGCGTCACCGACAGAAGCTGCGTGAAGGTGGTGAGCTTGCCGGAGAGCGACGGCTTCATCTCCATCGACTTGCCGACGATTGCGGCGGTGAGCAGGAAGCCGCCGAGGATGACCACGTCGCGCGTGATCACGATGATCATCAGCGGACGCGGCACGAGGCCCATGATGCCAAGCGCGATGAACGAGCTCACCACCAAGAGCTTGTCGGCCAGCGGGTCCATGTGGGCGCCGAGCTCGGTGCGCATGTTCCAGGTGCGGGCGATCATGCCGTCGATGGCATCGGTGAGGCCGGCGAGCAGGTAGATCGCCAACGCCGCATCGTTCTCGCCTTCCACCAGCAGCGAAAGGAACAGCGGCACCGCCAGGATACGCGCGAGTGTAAGAACGTTAGGAATGTTGAACATCACATTCGCGCCTGTCCGAAACCGGAAACCCGGGACAGGTACGGATTAACGCGCCGCACGAATCCGTACCTGTCCCCGATTTTCGAAGGGCGGGTCGCGGTTCAGATGCGACGGACCTCGTAGCCCTCGGCCTCGATCATGTGCTGGAGCTGGCCGGTCGCCCGGGAGCTCAGCCACACGACGACGCGCGTGCCCGCTTCTTCTTCCGTCTCCTCTACTACACGCCCATGGCGATGCAGCCAAGCCCGCGTGCGGCCGTCGCGATGTGGGACCACCACGGCGAGTTTGTCCTCGACAGGCGCGAATGCGTTGTCGAACGCTTCGAGGAGGCGCTCGATTCCGTCCCCCGTCATCGCGGAGACGGCGATGGCCGACGACGGTGGTTCGGCCGCGCCGGGAAGATCCTTCTTGTTGTAGACGACCAGTCGGGGGCGCGACGCGGCGCCGAGTTCCTCCAGAATGGAGTTCACCACGCCCATGCGTCCTTCGAGGTCGATCGAGGCGGCATCCGTCACGTGCACGACAAGATCTGCCTCGACGACCTGCTCGAGGGTACCTTTGAATGCGGCCACCAGTTCGTGGGGCAGCTTGGAGACAAAACCGACGGTGTCCACCAGCATCACGATGCGGCCCGACGGCAGCGTCAGGCGCCGCGTCGTGGTATCGAGTGTCGCAAACAGTTGGTCGGCCACGTAGACGCCGGCCTGGGTGAGGCGGTTCATCAACGACGACTTGCCGGCGTTGGTGTAGCCAACCAGAGCGATGACGGGGAACGGCACGGCCTCGCGCTCGCGGCGGTTGAGCTTGCGGGTGCGATCCACTTCCTCGATGCGATCCTCGAGTTTCTCGATC
>JBHEOD010000122.1:399-6668 GCA_046261745.1 Binatia bacterium | reverse complement strand
GACTCGAGCTGGGTCTCGCCCGGGCCCCTCGTGCCGACACCGCCCTTCATGCGTGAAAGGTGGGTCCACGCGCGCGTCAGCCGCGGCAGCATGTATTGCAGCTGCGCGAGCTCCACCTGCAGCTTGCCCGCCCTGGTCTGCGCGCGCATCGCGAAGATGTCGAGGATGAGCTGGCTGCGGTCGAGAACCTTGATTTCCAGAGGAGGCCCGGAGGGGCCTCCGTCCGAGGCAGGGCCGGCGGGCGCGCCGCTACCGAGGATCTTCTCGAGGTTACGGCGCTGGGCCGGCGAGAGCGGGTCGTCGAAGACGACGACGTTGGCATCGTTGTCGATGACAAGCGTCTTCAGCTCCTCCACTTTGCCGCTGCCGATGCGCGTGGCGGCCGAGAGCTTCTTCACCTGCTGGGTGAGGCGCGCGACCACGTCCACGTTGGCGGTGTCGGCCAGCAGCGCGAGCTCGTCGAGCGACTCCTCGGCGTGCGTCGAATCCTGGCCGGCCCATACGAGCACGGCGCGTTCCCTCACGATGCGCGTCTGTTGTTCCACCGGGTCTCCCGTTGCGGTTCTTCGAGCACGCCCTTCCAGGTTACCGCGTCTTCGCCCAGCAGCGTTATCGCGGCCTGGATGAGCCCGTCGTTCGGCTCCACGGACATCTCTGCAGGCAGTTCGATCTCGGTCTCGGCGACACCTTCGCGCACAATGCAAAGGTAGGGCCGGCACTTGCCGGGGTAACGGCGCAGCATGGACGTGAGTGAGTCGATGGCGGAGAGCGGAACCGAACCGGTGTCGATGCGCAGGTGAAGCTGCTGGGCGGCCTTGCAGCGCGCTTCGGGCAGCGGCAGCACCTCGTCGGCGATGATCTGCGCCTTGCGCGTATAGTCCGGCGAACCTTCCTCGTCCTCGACGAGTTCCCCGCCGGGCGCATCGCCGAGTTCGAGGCGGCCGAGCACGACAACCGGGTCGCGCCCGATGATGGCGGTTTCGCAGCGTCGGTAGCAGTCCGGCCACGCGATCACTTCGATGACTCCCTCGCGGTCTTCGATGTTGAACGTTGCGTAGCGCTCCCCTTTTTTGCTGTTCTTGCGCCGGACCGTGTTGGAAACGCCCGCGATCCGCACGTTGGTGCCGTCGCGGCTCGACGCGAGTTCCGTCGACGTGAGGACCTTGAGAGGGGCGAGATCGTGAGGATAGCGATCGAGCGGATGTCCGGAGATGAAGAAGCCGACCGCGTCGTGTTCGTACGCAAGCACCTCGAGCGCCTCGAACTCCGCGACGATCGGCAGCGCCGGCTCGGGCTGCGACTCTCCCCTGCCCGCTGCGCCGCCGAACAGTCCGATCTGTCCGACGTCGCGGTCCTCGCGAACGCGCTCTGCCCATGCGGCGGCCGCGTCGATGCCGGCAAGAAGCCGCGCTCGCGACGCGTCGATGCTGGCCATCGCGCCGGCCTTGACGAGACCTTCGACGATGCGCCTGGTGATCTGCGACCCGGAGGCCCTCAGGCAGAAATCACCGAGCGTGCGAAACTCGCCGTCGCGGCGCGCCTGCGTGATGAGCTCGACGGCCTTCTGGCCGATGCCCTTGACCGCACCGAGGCCGAAGCGAATGCCGGAGCTGGTTACCGTGAAACCGTCCTGGCTCTCGTTGACGTCGGGCGGCAGCACGCGCACGCCGTGTTCGCGCGCATCCGCCAGGTTCTTGTAGGTGCTGTCGGCCGAACCCATCTCGAGAGTGAGTAGAGCAGCAAGGAACTCCTTCGGATAGTAGGCCTTGAGCCACGCAGTCTGGTAGGTGACCATCGCGTACGCAGCCGAGTGGGACTTGTTGAAGCCGTAGGCCGCGAACGTCTCCATCTGGTCGAAGATGGTGTTGGCGCTTGCCTCGTTGCGACCGGCAACCGCGGCGCGGGCGAGGAAGGTTTCCTTCTCCTTCTTCATCTCCTCGAGTTTCTTCTTGCCCATCACGCGCCGGAGAATGTCGGCCTGGCCGAGCGTGTAGCCGGCAAAGACCTGCGCAATCTGCATCACCTGTTCCTGGTAGACGATGACGCCGTGCGTGTCGCGAAGAATCGGCTCGAGGACGGGATCCGGGTAGCGAACGGGAGTCTTTCCGTTCTTGCGCTGGATGTATTCCTCGACCATCCCGCTGTCGAGGGGGCCGGGCCGGTAGAGCGCGAGCGCGGCGATGAGGTCTTCGAAGCAGTTCGGCTTCATGCGCGTGAGCAGTTTGCGCATGCCGCCGCTCTCGAGCTGGAAGATGCCCACCGTGTCGCCGCGCGTGATCAGCCGGTAAGGCGCGGGATCGTCGAGCGCCAAGGTGGTGATGTCGATTGCGCTGCCGGTCGTCTCGCGCACGCGGCGCACCGCATCGGCAATGAGCGTCAGCGTCTTCAAGCCGAGGAAGTCGAACTTGATGAGCCCGATGGCTTCGACGTCGGGGCCCGAGAACTGCGTGATGACGGTGCCGTCCTTCTGGTCCACGTACAGCGGCACGTTCTCCACCAGCGGCCGGTCAGAAATCACGATGCCGGCGGCGTGCTTGGAGACGTGGCGCGCGAGGCCCTCGAGCTTGATCGCGTACTCGAAGAGCTTGGCTTCGCGCTCGCCCGTATCGCGTATCTCGCGCAGCTTGGGTTCCATCTCGAGAGCTTCCTCGAGCGGAACGTCGCGGCCCTGCTTGGCCGCCGGATAAAGCTTGCAGATGCGATCGGTCTCGCCGAACGAGAAGTCGAGCACGCGGCCGACGTCGCGCAGCGCGGCCTTACCCTTCATCGTGCCGAACGTGATGATGTGCGCGACCTTGTCCTCGCCGTACTTTTGCCGCACGTACTCGAGAACTTCCTCGCGCCGTTCGTAGCAGAAGTCCACGTCGATATCGGGCATCGACACGCGCTCGGGGTTGAGAAAGCGCTCGAACAGCAGGTTGTACGGGATCGGGTCGATGTCGGTGATGCGCATCGAGTACGACACGAGGCTGCCGGCCGCCGATCCGCGGCCCGGCCCCACCGGGATGCCCTGCTCCTTAGCCCAGTTGATGAAGTCGGCCACGATCAGGAAGTAGCCCGAGAAGTTCATCTGCTGGATCATCGCGATCTCGGACTCGAGCCGGGTACGGTAAGGCTCCTCGTCGATCACCGTGCCCGCCGCCTTCGCCGTCGCGATGCGCTCGTCGAGACCGCGGCGCGCATCCTCGGCCAGCACTTCGTCGAGCGTGCGGCCTGCCGGCACCTGGTAGACCGGGAACTTGTTGTCGCCGAAGCGCATCTCGAGGTTGCAGCGTTCGGCCAGCGCAACGGTCTCTTCCACCGCCTGCGGCGCGTGCGGAAACGCGCCGAGCATCTCGTCGTAGCCCTTCACGAAGAGCTGGTCGGTGCCGAACTTCCAGCGATCCTCGTCCATCAGCCGCTTGCCGGTCTGCACGCACAGCAGCACTTCGTGGGCGACGCTGTCGGAGTGCTCAAGGTAGTGGCAGTCGTTGGTGGCTACCAGCGGGATGCCCATCTCCTTCGACCACGGGATCAGCACGTCGTTGACGGCGCGCTGCTCGGCCATGTGGTTGTCCTGGATTTCGAGGTAGTAGCGGTCGCCGAACAGCTTCGAATACTCCTCGACGGCGGCGCGTGCGCGGTCGAGGCGGTCGCCCATGATGGCGGTGGCGACTTCGCCGGCGAGGCAGCCGGACAGGCAGATGAGCCCCTCGTTCCACTCTCGCAGCAGTTCCTTGTCGATGCGCGGCTTGTAGTAGAAGCCGTCCTTGTAGCTCTGCGAGACCAGCCGCGAAAGGTTCGCGTAGCCCACCTGGTTCATCGCGAGCAGCACGAGGTGGTTGTTGCCGGCGCGCTCGTAGTCGGCCGCGGCCACGGCCGATTTCTCGCGGCGGCTGCGCGGCGCCACGTAGACCTCGCAGCCGACGATCGGCTTGATGTCTTCCTTGCGCGCGGCCTTGTAGAACTCGACCGCTCCGAACATGTTGCCGTGGTCGGTCATCGCCACTGACTTGAGGCCGAGCTTCTTCAGCATCGGCATCAGCCGCGAGATCTTGTTGGCACCGTCGAGCAGGCTGTACTGGGTGTGCAGGTGCAGGTGCGCGAAGCCCTTGACCACCTGGACGGCGTCGCTGCAGTCGCCGGTGTGCACGTGGCCGGGCGCGGAATGTTCGGCGCCGCCGCCGGCGGCCGTGGCGTGCGGGACGTGGCCCGTGCCTGGGCTGGCGCCTGGCGGCGTCACTCCCATTCGACCGTGGCAGGCGGCTTGGTCGAGATGTCGTAGACCACGCGACTGACGCCCTTCACCTCGTTGGCAATGCGCGACGCACTGCGGGCGAGCACCTCGGGCGGGAAACGGAACCAGTCGGCCGTCATGCCGTCTTCGCTGACGATCGCGCGCAGCGCGACCACCTGGTCGTATGTGCGATAGTCGCCCTGCACGCCCACGGTGCGGATGGGCAGCAGCACCGCGAAGGCCTGCCAGATGTCGTCGTACAGTCCGGCGCGGCGGATCTCCTCGATGAAGATCGCGTCCGCGTCCCGCAGCGCCACGAGGGCTTCGCGCGTGATCGGTCCGAGCACGCGCACGGCCAGGCCCGGCCCGGGGAACGGATGTCGCCACAGCCAGTGGTGCGGAAGCCCGAGCACCGCGCCGAGCTCGCGCACTTCGTCCTTGAACAACTCGCGCAGCGGCTCGACGAGCGACATCTTCATACGCTCGGGAAGTCCGCCGACGTTGTGATGGCTCTTGATCACGGCCGACGGGCCCTTCACCGAAACCGACTCGATGACGTCGGGATACAGCGTGCCCTGGCCGAGGAAGCTCGCACGTTCACGGCCTGCCCGCGGCCTGGATGCCGTTTCGTCGAAGACCTCGATGAAGACACGGCCGATCGTCTTTCGCTTCTGCTCGGGGTCGGAGATGTCGGCGAGCGCGTCGAGGAACTGGTCGGCCGCGTCCACGAACACGAAGTCCTCGCCGAAGCGCGGTCCGAGCATCTCGCAGACCTGCGTGGCTTCATCCCGGCGCAGCAGGCCGTTGTCCACGAACACGCACGTGAGCTGGCCCGGCACGGCCTTCTCGATCAGCGCGGCGGTGACGGTCGAGTCGACGCCGCCGCTGATGCCGCAGACCACCTGCGCGTCGCCGACCAAAGCGCGGATGCGTTGCACCATGGAGTCGACGTAGTTTTCCATCGTCCAGTCCGCGTTCAGGGCGCAGATCCGGAACAGGAAGTTCTCGAGGATGTCGCGGCCGCGGCGGCTGTGCACCACCTCCGGGTGGAACTGCACTGCCCAGCGGCGCTGCGCCTTGCAGCGGATGGCGGCCAGCGGCGAATTGCCGCTGCGCGCGATGGATTCCCAGCCGCCGGGGAGCTTCTCGAGGCGGTCGCCGTGGCTCATCCATACGGTCGTGGTCTCGCCCTGCGAGAAGCCCGCAAACAGATCGTCGACGGCATCGACTTCGAGGTCGGCCTGCCCGTACTCGCGGTGGTCGGAGCGCAGCACGACGCCGCCGTCGGCGAGGCCGAGGATGCCCATGCCGTAGCAGATGCCGAGCATCGGCACGCCCAGTTCGAACAGCGCCGGTGACGGGGCCGGGGCGCCTTCGTCGTACACGCTGGCGGGACCGCCGGACAGGATGACGGCGGCTGGGTTGATGGCGCGGATCTTGTCGGACGCGAGGTTGAACGGATGGATCTCGCAGTAGACCTTGGCTTCGCGCACTCGGCGGGCGATCAGCTGGGTGTATTGGCTTCCGAAGTCTAGGATCAGGACTGTCTGCAAGGTCGCTTCCTGTTGTTGTCCGGCGGCTGAGAGCGCGCTTGGGGTTGCGGCGCGTGCTGAGGCGACATTTCATGCGGCGCGCTTTGGCGCGCCTGGACTTGGAACTGGTCTCGCCGCTCGCCAGCTCGCGGCTCCCGGGGCTCATTCCCGCTGATAGTTCGGTGGTTCCTTGGTCATGGTGACGTCGTGGACGTGGCTCTCGCTCAGTCCGGCCGGCGAGACGCGCATGAAGCGGGCCTTGCGGCGAAGCTCGTCGATGCTCGACGCGCCGATGTAGCCCATGCCGGCCTTGAGGCCGCCGACGAGCTGATGGATCGTCGCGCCCGACGCGCCCTTGTACGGCATGCGTCCCTCGATGCCCTCGGGCACCAGCTTGATGTCGTCGGTGTCCTGCTGCGCGTAGCGGTCCTTGCTCTGACCGCCGCGCATCGCCTCGAGCGATCCCATGCCGCGGTACACCTTGTAGGTGCGGCCCTGGTAGAGCACGGTCTCGCCGGGAC
>JBHEOD010000122.1:0-389 GCA_046261745.1 Binatia bacterium | reverse complement strand
CTTTCTTCCGTGCCGGCCAGCAGGCTGCCGATCATGCACGCGGATGCGCCGGCCGCGACGGCCTTCGTGATGTCGCCGCTGAAGCGTATGCCGCCGTCGGCAATGACGGGCACGCCCGCCTTGGTGGCAGCCCTGCACGCATCGGAGATGGCGGTGAGCTGCGGTATGCCGACGCCGGAGATGATGCGCGTCGTGCAGATGGATCCGACACCCATGCCCACCTTCACGCCGTCCACGCCGGCGTCGATGAGGGCCTGCGCGCCTTCCGCAGTGGCGACGTTGCCGCCGATTACCTGGAGGTCGGGGAACGCGCTCTTGATCTCTTTGACCGTCTCGAGGACGTTGCGCGAATGGCCGTGGGCCGTGTCCACGGCCACCACGTCCACGCC
>JBHEOD010000121.1:0-11051 GCA_046261745.1 Binatia bacterium | reverse complement strand
GCGGCGGGCCGGTCGTTCGCGACGGTGTAGTCGTCGGCGTTTCCATGCAGATGCTCGAGCAGGCCGAGAATGTCGGCTACATGGTGCCGGCGCCGGTCGTGCGCCACTTCCTGGACGACGTCGCAGACGGCAAGGTGGACGGTTTGCCCGAGCTCGGCGCACAGCTTCAACCTCTCGAGAGCCCGGCGCTGCGAAGCTCGCTCGGGCTCGAAGGTCGCCGCGGCGGCGCGCTCGTCGCCCGCGTCGCATTCGGCAGCGCGGCCCACGGCGTGCTGGTGTCGATCGGCGGCTACCAGGTGGCCGGAGACCTGACGGTGGCGATGCCGCGAATCGGGCGCGTCTCGCTCGACGCCGTCATCGGCGCGCAGCAGGTGGGTACGAAGCTTGCGATGTCCATCCTTCGCAGCGGTCAAGCGCGTGAGGTCGAAGTGACGCTCGCCGGTTCGGTCGCGCTGGTGCCCGGTCGCCGCGCCGGAGAAGTCCCCGAGTACTTCCTGTTCGGCGGCGCCGTCTTCCAGCCTCTGACGGGCGAGTACTTCGAGCTCTACGATGAGCTTCCGCCCGAGCTCGCACCCTTCAGCGATCCGAAAGCCGTGGTGACCGCCGAGCGCCGCCAGGTGGTGATCCTGTCGGCAGTGCTCCCCGATCCGGTGGCGCGCGGCTATCTCGGCTGGGAGAGCGTGGTGGTGCGCAGCGTCGACGGCGCCGCGCCGCGCGATCTCGCGCATCTGGCCGAGCTCGTCGACGCGGCCAGCGGGCCCTACCTGCGCGTCGAAACGGAAGGCGGCCTCGTGATGGTCCTCGACGTCAACGCCGCGCGCGACTCTGCCCGGCGCATCCTGGCCAAGTACGGAATCGCGCACGACCGCTCCGCCAACCTCCGCCGCCCCGCGCCCTAAAAATGGGGTCAGACCCCATTTTTGCGTCGGTTGTGCTGAACGCGTGGCGTGCATGAACGAAAAAGGGGTCTGACCCCATTATTCGGCATCAGAAGTGCCAGGTGACAGGGCGGCCGGGGTTGGGACGGTAGACGCCGTAGGTGCCGGTGCGGTCCGTTGCCTCGAATAGAAGGCGGATCTCGAGGAGGCAACCGACTTCGCCGACACGGGAGGGCGGCCAGTTCGGCCACGCGGCCGACGAAAGCGCTGAGACGGTTCAACCGGAGAATGCGATTTCCTCAGCGCAGCATCTCGCGTAGAGCCGCCCCGGCGCCTTGTGCCGCAGCCGACCGGGAGGCCTCCATGAAACCCGCCACGGAGAAACGATCGTGAAGCTTGATGCCTTCGGGCTCGGCCTTGAACTGCACGCTGCGCAGGCACGCGCCGTCAAGCTCGTCGAGATCGGCTTTGACGGCATGCAGATGGCCGAAGGCGGCCGCACCGCGTTCCTGAATTGCGCGGCCACCACGCTCGCCGCTCCCGGACTCGACATCGGCACGGCCATCGCCGTCGCATTGGCGCGCAGCCCGATGATCACCGCGCAGTGCGCATGGGAGCTGGCCGAAGCCAGCGGCGGACGATTCACGCTCGGCCTCGGCACCCAGGTGCAGGCCCACATCGAGCGGCGGTATTCGGCCGTCTACGATCGTCCGGGTGCGCGGCTTCGCGAGTACGTGTTGGCGCTGCGCGCGATCTTCCGGGCATTCCAGGGCACCGAACGTCTCGACTTTCGCGGCGAGTTCTATCGCATGAACCTGCTCGGCATGTGGAGTCCGGGACCTATCGCGCATCCCGACATTCCGATCTACCTGGCCGGCGTCAGGCCGTGGATGCTGCGCGCCATCGGCGAAGTGGCCGACGGCGTGCACGTGCATCCGTTTCACTCACGCAAGTTCCTCGACGAGGTGCTGCGTCCCAACGTGGAGGCGGGTGCGCGCGCGGCCGGTCGCGATCCGGCGTCGATCAAGCTCGCGTGCCCGGTATTCACCATTGTCGGCGACACCGACGAGGAGCGCGCGCCGTGGCGCGAGCGGGCCCGAATGCAGATCGCCTTCTACGGATCCACGCCGGCTTACGCCGGTGTCTTCGACCTGCACGGCTATGGCGGCGTTTCCGCGCGTCTGCATGAGCTGCAACGTGCCGGGGAGATGGCCGCCATGTCGGCCACGATCAGTGACCGCATGCTCGAGGACTTCGCCGTCACTTCCAGCTGGGCCGATCTGCCTGCCGCGCTCGTCGCGAGGTACGGGGGAGTGGCCGAGCGGTTGATCTTTTACTTCGCGGACGCAGCGCTGGCCGAGGGAGAGGCTCACCTGGCGAAATGGAAGGACGCCCTCGCACGGACGCGCGAACTGGACGCGCGGCGTGAAAGCCGCCCCGCAACTCAGCGTTTCGAGCCTACGGCCACCTTGTAGCCGCCGTGTCGCACGGAT
This sequence comes from Binatia bacterium, assembly GCA_046261745.1. GTDB lineage: Bacteria > Desulfobacterota > Binatia > UBA1149 > CAITLU01 > DATNBU01. The sequence goes on along the minus strand of JBHEOD010000121.1, from coordinate 8,680 downwards.
TTGCGCCGCGAGCGCGTGCCGATGTCCTCGTCGAGGGACGTCAGCACCCGTTTCATCATGCCCAGCGAAGCATCGCTCTTGGCCGCGATCATCAGCCGCGCGAGGCGGTCGGCCGCGGTACCGAGGCTGGGGGCGTGCCCCTGCTCGATGTGCGAGACGTGCTCGCGGCTGACCCCGACGAGGTTCGCGAACTTTCCGCCCGTCAGGCGAAGGTGCTTGCGCAGGAACACGATCTCGTCGGCCGTCAGCGCGCCCGGCCGCCGGAGGATCTGTTCGAGCACCGATTCGCGGAAACGCTGGGGGTTGCCCACGGCGGCGTGCGGGGTACGGCAGTTGGGGCATGTCGCTGTCGAGACACCCGTTACTTTGAGAGGGAACCCAAAGTCGGGCAGCGAATGGGCCGACGTGGCTGCTTTCCAGCGCAGTTGGCTGTCGCAATTCTCACAGTAGTCGGTCCGCTTGGCAGTCAGCACGGTCTTGGCTGCGCCGCGGCGTGATTTTTTCTTGGTCATGGGGCCACACCTCCTGTCCTGCGAGGGGCCGCTTCTCGCTGGTTACGCACTCAGGCGATCGCAGTTTTTTTCTTGATTACGACTGCGAAATGCAGAATCCGGAACGGTGATCTTTGGCTCACATGTGCGTGGTGTCAAGAAGTTATGTCGTATGCCTCACACTGTGAGGGATATCGAGTGTCCGGTTTGACCCCGCCTTTTGCCGATTTACACTTCTCCACACTTCAGGGCGCGTCGTGTCATTTGGCTGACCTCGCGCTAAATTCATCGAAGAGACGAGAGCAAAAAAGAGGATATGGACATGGCAGTACTGGTCGGCAAGAAGGCCCCTGATTTCACCGCGGCCGCGGTGCTCGGTAACAACGAGATCGTTGAAAACTATCGATTTTCCGAGGCGGTTGGTGGCAACTACGCGGTGATCTTTTTCTATCCCCTCGATTTCACGTTCGTGTGCCCGTCCGAGTTGATCGCCTTCGATCACCGTTTGGGCGAGTTCGAAAAGAGGGGGGTCGTAGTGATTGGGGTCTCCATCGACTCCCAGTTCAGTCATCTGGCGTGGAAGAACACACCGGTCGACAGGGGGGGAATCGGCAAGGTCGGTTACGCACTTGTGGCCGACACCAAACATGAGATCGCGAAGGCCTACGACGTAGAATCCGAGGGGGGCGTGGCCTTTCGGGGGTCATTCCTCGTGGACCGCAACGGCGTCGTACGTCACCAGATCGTGAACGACCTTCCGCTCGGCCGTGACATCGACGAGATGCTGCGCGTGGTGGATGCGTTGCAATTCACCGAGAAGCACGGCGAGGTCTGCCCGGCAGGATGGAACAAGGGCAAGGCTGGCATGAAAGCCGACACAATGGGTGTCGCCGACTATCTTTCTCAGCACGCGAAAGACCTGTAAGGAACCGCTGTGAAAACAGGAACAGGGACATCCTGCCGGAGGTCCCTGTTCCGTTTTCTTTTCAGCCGATTGCGAGTCCGCAGTCCGGGCACTCGGCGGGGCCCGTCGCGAAGGTGGTCAAACACGCCGGGCAAGTCGTCTCGGCCGCGTCCGGATCGATGACGACGCGCGAAGCCGCTTCGTGGGCGGCCACCTGCTCGTCGCTCATGCCGCGTCTCCAGTCCGAGTTGAACACCGACAGCGCCGCTTCGGCGTTCTCGCGCGCCACCACCAGGTAGACGGTGGTCGAGCAGCACCCTTTCGCGACGTCGCCCGGTGGACGCACGACGGCCGCATCGATGCCGTGCTGCTCGAGCCGGTCGCCGGCGCGCTGCAGGTCGGACAGGTTGCCGCGCAGCACCACGGCCACCGCCGGATCGTCGAACTCCGCCGTCGCGTCGTCGTTGCTGTCGCAGCCCGCCTTCATTTCGCGACGGTAACTTTGATCATCTTGACGGGCTCGATCGGCCGGTCGTTCGGGTCGGTGCGCGTCTTCTCGATCTTCTGCACCACGTCCATGCCCTCGGTGACCTTGCCGAAGACCGGATGCTTCGACGCGCCCGGCGAGAACCAGTCGAGGTAGGCGTTGTGCACCGTGTTGATGAAGAACTGCGAGCCGCCGCTGTTCGGGCGGCCGGTGTTGGCCATGGAGAGCGTGCCCGGCTCGTTCGACGCCTTGAAGTCGGCCGGATGCTCGTCCTCGATGGTGCCGTGCGGCGGGCCGCCGGTGCCGGCGCGCGAGCTCTTCGGATCGCGGCTGTGCGGGCAGCCGAACTGCAGCATGAAACCGCCAATCACGCGGTGGAAATGAAGCCCGTCGTAGAAGCCCGACTCGGCCAGCTTGAGGAAGTTGCCGGCCGTGATGGGCATCTTGTCGGTGTAAAGCTCGACCTTGAAGGTGCCGAGCGAAGTTTCGCAGGTGGCGATTGGGTTCGTCATGGGGGCTGTTTAGCGGAAAAACGCGGGCGAGCCCAGTGGTGCCGGGATTCCTCACCCGGCCATGTTCCCGGCCATGTGCCGCTACAAGCGAACGCCACGTTCGTCGAAAAGATAAAGCCGCTCCGGATCCGGGCGCAACGCGATCGATTCGCCGGGGTCCAGGCGATGCGTCCCGGTGATACGTGCGGTCACGTGCGGCGCGTCTTCGCCGGCCGCTGGCGCGAGAGTCGCGTGCACGAGGCTCTCGTGGCCGAGCAACTCCACGTGCTCGACGACGGCCGCCATGCCTCCATCGTCCGAGCCGTTCGCCAGCGAGAGCGCCTCCGGCCGGATTCCCAGCATCGTCGCGCGAGAGATGCCGCTTCGGGAAGCGCCATCGAGCGCCACTCGCGCATTGGTCCCGCGAACGCAGGCCACGCCGTCCGCCACCGACGCGAGCGCGAGCAGGTTCATCGGCGGATTACCGATGAACCCGGCCACGAATGCATTCGCCGGCCGGTCGTAAAGCTCATCCGGCGGCGCCACCTGCTGAAGAACGCCGCGGTCGAGCACGGCCACGCGCTGTCCGAGCGTCATCGCTTCCACCTGGTCGTGCGTCACGTAAATCATCGTCGTCTTCGTGCGACGCTGGAGATCGGCGATTTCTGCGCGCACTTCGCTGCGCAGCTTCGCGTCGAGGTTCGAGAGCGGCTCGTCGAGCAGGGACACAGCCGGCTCGCGAACAAGTGCACGACCCATCGCGACGCGCTGGCGCTGGCCGCCGGAAAGTTCCTTGGGCAATCGTTCGAGCAGCGGCTCGAGCCCGAGCATGGCAGCGATGCGTGCCACCTTGGCCTCGCGCTCCGTTGTCGGGTCCTTGCGCACGCGCAGCGGGAACTCGAGATTGCGGCGCACTGTCATGTGCGGGTAGAGCGCGTAGTCCTGAAAGACCATGGCGACGTTGCGTTCGGGCGGCGTGAGGTCCGACACGTCGCGATCGCCGATGGAGATCGTGCCCGAGTCGGCCACTTCGAGTCCGGCCACGATGCGCAGCAGCGTGGACTTGCCGCAGCCGGACGGGCCCACCAGCACCATCAGTTCGCCGTCCTCGACGGAGAGCGACACGTCGTCGAGTGCGCGCACACCCGGCGCGAATTCGCGGACGAGATGCTCGCAGCGAACGCCGGCCACTACTGGAAGAAGCGCTCTTCGGCCAGCAGCGGAAGCGCGTCCTTGACCCATGGATCGGATGCAAAGAGATCGGGAACGTAGCCGCGGGACAGGTGGTTGGCGACCGACAGAAACAGCATGAGCTGGTCGAGCGCGAGGTGATCCCAGGCCACCTTGCCGGTGGCCGGATCGACCGCATCGTAGAAGCCGAAGGGGCCGTACATGTCGTAGCGTTGGGCCATTTCCATGAGTGCTTCGACAGCATCGTCCGGCGTCACCGCCAGAGCCAGCGCGGCGGCGTGCGGAGTGACGACGTCCTCGCTGTAGCCGTGCGAGCCGAGCGGCTTCACGCCGAACTCGCGGTAGCGGCCGCTGTCGGGCGAGATGCATGGAGACATGCCCCATACCGGCAGTCCGAGCACGTCGGTGGCATAGAGCTTCTGCAGCGAGGCATGCGCGTATCCGTTGGGGCCGAGGCTGCGCGGCGACCACCGGCCTTCGTCAAGCACGAGGCGAGGCATCAGCGCCTCGAACATGCTGCCGCCCCAGGACGGCACGTATTTGTAGTTGCGCCAGCGAAAATGCCAGACCGACATCTCGTCGCCTTCGGCGTTCTCGTAGCGCAGGCGATGCAGCTCGGGGCATTCCCCGTCCACGCACGGCGACTTGGTGGCGCGCCTCATCGAGTACCAGTGCGACGCGGGGGCATCGCCCTTGCCGATCGCGATGACGCTGCCGAGGCGCGCCTCGGTGAAGAAGTGTCCGTACTGGTAGCCCGACAGGCTGTCGAGATTCACGTAGTAGCCGTGCGACATCAGCCCCGTCTCTTCGTCGTAGAAGTAACCCAGGTTGATGGGCTCGAGAATGCGGTTGACCATGTACGCGAGGTCGGGGAAGCCCTGCCTCGTGACGATCAGGCCCGCGACCAGCCACGCGGTGTCCACAAAGGAAAGGAAGCTGCTGGTCGGCTCCAGCGTTGTGGTGTCGTAGTAGTTGAAAAAGTATCCCTCGTGCGTGTCGAGCGTGGCGAGCGTGTCGAGGATGCGCACGATCTGGGCGCGTGCATCCGGATCGACGATGAGGCCGATGCGGCGCGCGGCGACGATGGCGGTGAGCTGCAGGCCGATGTTGGTGATGTTCGTGTAGTCGCCGATCTTGAGCGCCAGCGGCGGCACCAGACCACCCACCACGCGCACGTTGTCGATGATGAGCCCGTTCTCGCGGTCGGTGTAAGCCTGCAGGCCGTTCCAGGTGTCACGCGCGACGCGCCACAGGAAGTTCTCGCGATCGCGAGGTAGTGAACTACGCTTGGTGACGAGTCGGTCGGGAAGGTTCACGAGCCGCCTCGCGATGGCGAGGCGTGAAGCAGTGAAGCCGCCGTTGTCGGCTTCCCACTGCGCCTTCTTCGGCGCGCCGACAGTGGTGAGCAATGTGGGTGCGATCGTGTCGATCTTCTCGTGGGCGTCGGGCGCGGGCGGCGGCAGCGTGGTGGTGGGAGGCACGGCCTGCACGTTCTCGGCCAGCAGATCGCCGTCCGGCGAAGCGGCGTCCGCGGAAGCGGGCTTGGCAACCGGCTCCGAAGAATGAGATTCGACCCCATTCCTGGAGCTGGCATCGGCAACTGCATCACCTTCACTCGCAATGTCGGTATCGGGCGCGGAATCGGCGTCGGGTGCGACTTCAGGAAAATGGGGTCTGACCCCATTTTTCGGGTCGACATCGGCGATTGGCGGGGGGACGGGCGGCGGTGCGAGGTCTTCGGCCCGTGCCGTGAGCGCGCAGAGGAGCAGCGCGGCCATCAGGAGACGGCCGGGAAGCGGATGGATCGATCCGCGCGCGAGTCGTGGGGCATGTCGTTGAGAGTGTTCGGTCATCTCGATGCCGCCCTCCTTCCTGCCGGTGCGGCACCGCGATGCGCGCAACCGGCCCCACGGGGAGGGCGGTTCGTCCCCTGCGGTCTTTGGTGACACAGGCGGAGCCGTGCCGCAACGATCAATTCGTGGGAGGCCGCGTCGAGGACAGGCGCAGCTTGTGCATAACGCGGCGCCCAGCCTCTCGGGGCTCCCACAACGTGCGCGGCGTGCGAAGAACCGTGGAAGTTTGGCAACGAATAGCCGAAGCGCCGCGCGCACAGTTGTTCGCCGCGCTGCATGCCGATGCTATGAGCGGTTGGTGCCGATCGCTGAGCTTGCCCAACAAACGGTTCTCGACCAGCCGTCACGAATCGCGCTTCGCCTTCCTCTCGGCGAGACGCTCGGCGCGCTTCATCCCGCCGGCTGCTTTCCGCTCGTGGAGGATCCGCGCGCCGGCGAGCGCGCGCTGATCTTCGGGATGATGGTGCTGCGGCCGGCCGACGCCGCGTGGAATCCGGTTTCACCCGCAAGCGATTTCGCCGGCGCGGTGAGCACGGTTCGAGACTGGTGCTTCGACGTGGACGGTATCGGCGGAAGCTGGCCGATCTCGGCGGGGAACACTCTCGATGCGTACCGTCTCGCGTTGCAGTACGGGACGGTCGATGCGGTGATGGCGGGCGCCGTCACCGTCGCGCGCGAGGGCCTTCTCAAGGGAGCGAGGCCCGGGCACCTCTGGCAGCCGTACGCGCCGCTTTCGTGGCCGGCACTGCGGCCGCATCGCGACGTGCTCGAAGCGGCCATCGCGGAGTTGCGGCGCGACTGGCAGCAGCTCGGGGTGGTGTCGGCGCGCCGCTATCCGGCGCAGATCGCGATCACCGCCACCGGCCTGATGCCCGAAGGTTCCCCCGATCTTCTCGATGCTCGCATCTTTCACGACCGGCATCCCGACGGTTCGGCGATCGAAGCGTTGCTATTGACGAGCGAGAGCGGCGCGGCGCGGCTGCGCGAGCGCGCTCGCACGAAGGGTATGCGCATCGACGACATGCTGATCGTTGCGTCTGCGCCCGGACGCCCCGACGAAATCGACGTTGCAGGCGTGCCGAACCTTCTGCGCAGCCGGCTCGACGCGCGCCTCGTCGAGCACGACGGCGGTGCGATGTCGCTTGAAGGCTTCGCGAAGGCCGGCGCGCTGGCCCAGGTGAACCTCACGCTGATGCGCGGTCGCTCGGTACGTGACGTGCTGGCCGCGAGCTCACGGATCGAACCCGCCGTGCGAGACGAAGTGCTGCAATCCTGGGTTCAGCGGCGGCGATTGTTCCCGCTGGGAGACGGGAAGCTGCCGCCCTCGTGGCGGCCGGTTTACGCACTGGTGGAGGACACTCCCGCTGCCGAAGCCGTGGTCGTCAGCTTCGACGTGCGCTAGCCGATCGCGGGAAAACCCCGGACGGCGGGGTGTGCGTCGATTGGGCGCGCGTCGATGGGGCGCGCCGCCAAGGCCGGGGAATCGCCTGCGCGAGAGGAGGGGCTCTGCCGCGGCCTGCTACGACTCGGGCTTCGGCGCGCCGAGGCCGAGCGACCAGGCCGAATCGGTGCGCATCGAGCGGGCAAGGTCGCTGAGGCATTTCTGCAGCAGGCGCGCGAGGTCGGGCTCGCCGGGCGCCGAGGAACTGCGTTCGGTGGCGGTGCAGGTGTGATGCTCGGCCTTCTTTCGCTTGATGCCCGTGGGCGGCGCCACTTCGAGGGCGAGGTCGATCTCGGCGGTCGTCTGCCATCCTCCAGAAGCCTTGGCGGAGGAGATCCAGAATTTCTCGAGCTGGCTGCCCACCAGGCGTCCGTCGCGCGCGGGAACGATCGTGTGACCGGCGCCGCGCAGCTCGTCGGTGAGCATCTCGGTCACGTAGTCGGTGGCGCGGCGCGCGAGGCGAACTTCGCGCGTGCCGACGACGCCGATGGAATCGTTGTCCGACCGGCCATCGCCGGTGATGGCCACGTGAAATGCACGCGGCGCGGAGGTTCGGTCCAATGTGGTCTGCGCCGTGGCCCAGGAGGGCAGGCGGATCACGATGCCGGCGCGCTGCGAGCGAAAGGCGAAGTCGGCGGCCAGGTCGTTCATCAGCGCGTCAGAGATGCGCATCCAGGTGGCAGTCGAAAGGTTGCCGGTTGCCGCGACGGTGCGCTGGTAGGACAGCGTCGAGCGCTGCGCGCCGGGGCCGTGGTAGGTAGCGACGAGTTCGACGACGCGCACCGGCGGCGCCGCGCCTGCGAAGCTGGAAGCCGCCTGCAGGATGCGGGCGTGCAGGTCGACGACGGCGCAACCGGCGGATGGCCCGGGGCAGGTCATGCCGGCTTCCTTGAGGCTGTCGCCGGCCGATTCCCTGAGGATCTGTGCAGAGTCGCCAACCACGCTGAAGCTGGCCGAGACGTTCCCGGGAGCGATCTTGATCGGCGCGCCGAGAACCGGGCCGGCGCCGCCGCCGACGACACGCGTTTGTGCAGTGCAGGCGCTGAACGTTGCGGCCATCGCCACGGCAAGGACGGAAACAACGGCGGGAGGTGCCGTGCGGCGGCGATGGCGGGTCGGCGACATGGCACGGTCTCGGTCGGCTTCCATTGGTTCCCCTCGCTTCGGCTGCGGCCGCTTCGACATCGATCGCGTCTTCGCGCCAGGCGCGCGGTGCATGTACCCGCGGACGGACCGGGCCTGCGTCATCGTACGCGTCGTTTTGAGCCCGCACGCGGCGACGTGCAAACTCCGCCTCTGCAAAGCCGCCGGCACATACGGGAGGAAGACCATGTCCAGCCACAGCGAAACGATCTTCGACAAGATCCTTGCCGGCCAGATCCCGTGCCATCGCGTGCACGAAGACGAGGATGTGCTGGCCTTCCTCGACGTGAATCCGCTCTCGCTCGGCCACACCCTGGTCATCCCCAAACAGAGAGCGGCCTTTCTGCATGAACTCGACGACGAGGCCGGCGCGGCGATCGGCCGCGTGCTGCCGCGGCTATGCCGCGCGGTGATGCACGCGAGCGGGGCAACCGCCTACAACATCCTTCAGAACAACGGGGCGTCGGCGCACCAGGCCGTCTTTCACGTGCACTTTCACATCATCCCGCGTCTTGCCGACAGCGGGCTGGGCGTCGGATGGGCGCCGAAGGTACTCGAACCGGAAACCGCGGCCGGGCTCCTCGAGAAGATGCACGCGTTCCTCGCGTCGGCCTGACCCAGCGACGCCGTGCGGCTAGGAGCCTGACCCAAGACTCCGGACCGAGCTGCGGAGTCGAGC
>JBHEOD010000120.1:0-11058 GCA_046261745.1 Binatia bacterium | reverse complement strand
CGCTGCAGCTTGCCATCACCCATCTCGGCAGGAGCGGCGGCTTCATCGGCAGGCAGGACGCGGTGGATTGCGTGTCCCTCGTCGAAGCCATCGTCGCATCCAACTACGTCGGCGAGCGACTCACCAAGGTGGGTCTGATCAGTCTGCAGGGCATCCGGACTCCGGCGGCGATCATGCGCTGCGGTTTCCGTACCCGCGAGCCGCTCAGTCCCGGCTCCTTCAATATCGATGTCGTCGACGCCTCCGACACCGAATCCAATCCGCTCGAGCCGACTCCAACCGTCGTGATCTCCACCATCACGCGCCGTTGAACCGCCGGCGCGCCGCCGATCGTCCCTTCCTCGAGTTCGCCGCGGCGACGCTGGCGGCCTTCGTCGCAACGTGGGCGGCCTTCGGGCCGGGACTTCACGCGCGCTTCGTCTCCGACGACGTCAACGCCATCGTCGAGAACGAGTGGGTGGCCGGGCCCTTCGATCCGGCCGGCATCGTCGGGAACTTTTCGTGGTGGGGCGAGGGCCGCGCCGATTCGGTGGCCTACCGGCCCGGCGCCACCCTCAGCTTCGCTGTCAATCGCCAGGTCTCCGGCGCGGATCCGTCGGGCTTCCGCATCGTCAACTTCGCGCTGCACTCGCTGTGCACCGGGCTGCTGTACGCGCTGTCGCGCCGGCTCGGGCTTGGCCGTGAGGCTGCCGGCGCCGCGGCCTTGCTGTTCGCGGTGCTGCCGATCCACAGCGAGGCCGTTCTGTGGATCGTCGGCCGGGCCGAACTCGGCGCCGCCGCCGGCTTTCTCATCGCCGCCCTTGCATGCCTGCGCTACCGCGAGAATGCGTCGTGGCCGTCGCTCGTCGTGGCGGCCGTGGCCGTCGCCGCCGGCATCACGTTCAAGGAAAACGCGGTCACGGTGCTGGCCGCGCCGGCGATCTACTGCCTTGCGCTCGGGCGGGAGCGGTGGCGTCGCGACGCCGCTGCGTTGGGTGCGCTGGCGGCCGGCGTGGGCGCGTATGCACTGCTGCGATGGTCGGCCGATGGTCCCGCCATCGCCCGGGACGCCGGATCGCTGCTCGACAACCCGTTGTCGGTCCTGGACACCGGCACCCGCCTGCTCGGCGCGCTGGCAGTGTTCGGCCGCTACATTGCGCTGACGTTCTGGCCCGCGTCGCTTAGCGTGGACTACTCGTACGACGCCCTCGCCATCGGCGAAGGCTTCCGCGCCAACGCAGACTCGCTGGTCGCCGCCGCGTTCCTCGCCGCGGCAGCGTGGGCGGTATGGCGCGGCCCAGGCCGCCGCAGCGTGATCGCGGTGGGCTTGCTGCTGGCCGCGGCCTCCTTCTCGATCGTGTCGAACACGGTCTTCGTGCTCGGCACCATCCTCGGGGAGCGGCTCTTCTACCTGCCGACGGCCGGGCTTTGCATTGCGCTGGCTGCGCTCGCCGAGCCGCTGCTGGTGACACGAGCCACGCGCCGGCCCGCGGCAGCCTTCGTCGCCGTGCTCGTGCTGGCGGCGGCGGGGGTGGCGGTGAATCGCCACCGCTCGGTGCAATGGCTCACACCGGTGTCGCTGTTCGAGGCGGCGGCCACGGCCCTGCCGCGCAGCGCTCGCGCCCACATGGAACTGGCCTCCGCGTACGGAAACGAAGGACGCGTGGACGAAGCCACCCGCCATTTCGCGCTCGCGATGGCGATCAAGCCCGATTACACGGCCGCGGCCTACAACCAGGGCAACGTGCTTGCACGCGCCGGCCGCTACGACGCTGCCGCCGATGCCTACCGCAGCGCCCTCGCAATCGATGCGCGCTTCGCCCGCGCCTGGCACAACCTTGCCCTCACCGAGAGGCTGCGCGGACGGCCCGAGGCCTGGCTCGACGCCCTCCGCAAGGCGGCCGAGATCTCGCCACGCTCCTCTGCTCTTCGAAGCGAGCTTGCCGAGGCGCTGCTGCTGACCGGTCGCCACGCAGAAGCCCTCTCGCACTACGACGTGCTGATCGAAAGCGGCGAAGCCATTGCGGCCACGCATTTCAATCGTGGCGTGGCCCGGCATCACCTCGAAGGGTGCGCGGGGGCACTCGAGGACTACCGCCAGGCCACGAAAGCACCGGGCGCTCCGCGCGAAGCGTTTGCGGCCGCAGCCGGCTGCCTTCGACAGTTGGGGCAAGTCGAGGAAGCAGAGGCCCTGGAGCAGGCCGCCAAAGTTGCAAACCGGGGAACCCATCGTTAAGGTCCCCCCGTTCTTCGCATCCGGGGTCCATTCTGGCCGCCATTTCCGCATCCGACCGCCGCAAGCTCACACGCCTCCTCGTGGCGCTCGCGCTGGTATGTCTCGCCGGCGTTGGTGTCGCGGCGACGACTCTCTACGTCCAAAGCCAGATCGACCGGCTCGGCGACGGCTATACGAGCTTTTGCACCGTCAACGACTCGATCAACTGCGATCGCGTGCTGTCGAGCCCTTACGCCAAGCTGGCGGGGGTGTCCGTGGCGTGGTTCGCTCTGGCCGTTTATCTGGCTCTCGCGGCCGCCTTCGCCAGGGCCGCCGCCGCCGCTGACGATGCCGTGCGCACGCGCCTGCTGCGCGTCGGCGCCGTGGGCATCCTGGCCACCGTGGTCTTCTCCGGCTACATGGCCGTCGTCGCGCTGGTGCGCCTCGAGACGGCCTGCCTGATGTGCATGGGGCTCTACGCGGTCGCGCTTACGAACGCCGGACTGCTCGTTGCGGCGCTCCGGACTTCAACGCGCATCACGGGAGTTCCTCCGCTCAAGCTGCTGCCTGCGGCCGGGCTGTTCCTCGGCGGTGTGGTTTCGATGGTAGGCCTCGCGTTCTTCACGTGGCCGCCGCCGGCTGCACCGCTCGCGGACGACATCCGAACGGCCGAGGATGTCCGCAGGGTGGATCCGGAATTCTTCGCGTGGTTCACGGCGCTCCCCAGGGTGGATCCGTCAACGCTCGTGCGTGATGACCAGGCCGCGCTTACCCGTAGCGGCAAGGTCGTCGTCGTCGACTTCTTCGACCTCGAGTGCGCCCATTGCAGGAAGAACTATCTGCTCACGCGAGAACTCGCCGCGCGCCGGCCGGAAACCGTCGAGATCGTCCATCGTCATTTCCCGCTCGACGCCACCTGCAACGACATCGTGCCCCAATCGATCCACCGCAACGCGTGCCGTGCCGCGGAGGCGGTGGAGTGCGCAGGATTGCAAGGAAAGCACGATGAGATGCTCGACATCCTCTTCAAGAACCAGGGGCAGCTCTTCGCCGAGAACCTCACCCGCCTGGGAGGTAAGATCGGCCTCGACAAGGAAGAGCTGCAGCGCTGCCTCGACGATGACCGCACGCTTCCACTGATCCTGGCGGATGCACGCGCCGGCGCGCGCCTCGAAATCACTTCCACACCAACGGTTTTCGTCGGCGGGCGGCGCATCAAGGGGTCGCTCGAGGAAGTGGGCAAGTACGAAATGGCGGTGCTGATCGAAGCTTCGTACTCCCCCTGAACAAGCGTTCCAGCGCGATTGCGCATGGCGGGCTCCTCGCACATCTGCAACGCGGAATTCGACGGGGTGACCCTTCACTCGCGTTTCTACACGGTCTTGCACGGGTGCAACTTCGCGGATCGGCATCGCGCGCCGGAGGGGTTCGTCAAAAGCTGTGCTTGGCAGGGGGTTTGCGCACATGCTCGAAAACATCCTTAGTAGTTCAACAGTGGCACGCGAATTGCCTTACCTCCCTGTCCCGCGAACGGGCCTCAGCACGGAGGGCTCGCGCAACTAATGGAGGTTACTGTGAAACCCGACACGCATTCCCTTTACGACAATGGCATGAGAAGCAGCACAACCCCGGCCGCCGTGGCGGCCACGTTCCGTTCCCCGATGCGACCGATGACGAGCGAAGGAACTTACAAGTTCGATCCCGATCGTCCGCGGCCGAATCTCACCCTGCGAGAGAAGGAAGTTCTTCGCCTGGTGTGCGATGGTCTCACCAACGCGGAGATCGCCACCAAGCTCACCGTCTCCCGCGAAACGATCAAGTCCGAACTGAAGCGCATCTTCCGAAAGATCGGCGTCGCCAATCGCACGCAGGCCGCCGTCCTGCTGGTCAAGCAGGGCTGGGTTTAATTCCGGCTTGGGTCGCACCGGCGACCGGGCTACCTTGTTCACGGCTGCGTCGAATCTTCGACGCAGCCGTGAGGACCGAGGAAGGTAGTTCGTGACTTCGCGATCCAGCAACCACCCCCGCCGCGGCCTATGGCCGCATCTCCATCACCCCCGTTGCGGCCTATGGCCGCATCTCGTGGCCGCCTCCTGGCTGGCCGCATCCGCCATCGCCCACGCTGCACCTCCGGCGCTTTTCCCGGCCCTGAACCCCGGCCTTTCCCTGCTCGAGCGGCATTACCTCTTCGACGGTGAACTTTCCCCCGCTCGCCTCTTCGAGGAAGCCGGGAAAATCTACTCGCGCGATGTCGGCGACGTGACCATCCGAAAGCTCGAGGAGCGGGCCTGGCTCTACACCACTCCCGACTGCGAGCTTCGCGTGGAAGTTGCGGCCGACGCCACCGTGCGCGGCCTCGAAGCACCGCTGGCCACCGTCGGACGTTTTCTGGAAGCCTGTTCCACGCAGCTCCCCCCGGAATTGCCGTCGATGGACTCCTACCTGCTGTCGGGCGTGCTGGCCGGGCTCGATCCGTATTCGGTCGTCTTCGACGCGAAACGACAGAACGAACACAACATCCAATACCAGGGGAAGCTCGCCGGCATCGGCGCGCGCATCGGTTCGAAGCGCAACCAGCTCACGTTGATCGAGGTGTATCCGGACTCGCCGGCCGCGCGCGCCGACCTTCGCAACGACGACGAAGTGCTGCGCATCGACAATCTGTCCACCAAGAACATCCTCGCCACTGACGCGGTCGAGCGCATTCGCGGCGAGGAGGGCAGCACCGTCACGCTGCTCATTCGCCGCAAGGGCGAAACCGAGCCGCGCAGCGTGATCGTCACTCGCGGCATCGTGATGATCCCGTCGGTGAAGTCGCGCCTGCTCAATGCCGACATCCTCTACACCGAGATCACGCAGTTCAGCCAGACCACCCCCGACGACTTTCGCCAGCACCTGAAGAAGGCCATCGACGACAAGAACCTGCGCGGCGTCATCATCGACCTGCGGCGCAACTCAGGCGGCAGCATGATGGGCTCGTCCGCGATCGGCGACCTGTTCCTGCGCGACGGGCTCCTCATCACGACCGCAGGCCGCGACGGCCAGCCGGCGCGCGGGCTCACCTCCGAAGTGCGCGCGAGCGGCGGAGCGCTTTCCCCCGACCTGCCGGTCATCTTCCTGACCTCTCCGGCGACGGCCTCGGGCTCGGAACTTCTGGCGGCGAGCCTGCGCAACAACGATCGCGCGCTGATCATCGGCGAGCACACGTTCGGCAAGGGCTGCATCCAGAAGACCTTCCCGCTGCACGATACCAGCACCATGAAGATGACGGTCGGCCACTTCCTGCCCAACGGGCAGCCGATCCCCGGCGGAGGTCTCGTCCCCGACATCGAGATCCTCACGTGGCGCGTCGGCAAGGGGCGACTCGGCATGCCGTTTCCGATCCACGAATCGGAAGTGCCGTTCTGGCTGCGCACCCCCAAGTGGTCGACAGCCGAGGCAGCGCCAGCCGCCTACCGCATCACGTTCGCGGAAGTGTTTCCGGAGGACGACCCCTCCCTGATCGAGGATCCGGAAGAGCAAATGGCTGCGCGTCTCGAAGAGGAGAAGTTCGACCCGGACAAGCCCGACCGCATGGTCGAAATCGCCGCGGCCGTCCTGCGCAACCACGGCAGCAGTTCCGCCAGGCAGATGCTCGAGGACGCCAAGGACTTCCTTTCGCGAACGGTCGACACTTCCGAGGCCGACCTGATCGAGTTCATGTACGCCAACGGCCTCGACTGGACCGACGGCCCGCGCCCCCAGACCGCGCCCCGCCTCAGTCTGGAAGTCCTGCCCGTCACCCCGCTGCGCGCCGGAGAGGAAAGCGAGGTGGACGTGCGCATCACAAACAATTCCGACGCGTCGTTTTACCGCGTGCGCGGCATCCTCGATTCCACCGCCAGCGCGCTCGACGGCAAGCCGGTGGCGTTCGGACGCATCGAGCCCGGCAGCACGCGCGGCTGGCGCATGAAGGTGAAGTCTCCCGGCACGGCTAGAACCGGGCGAGTGAAGGTGGAAGCTCTGCTCTTCGACGATGAAGGCGAGGTCAGCAAGCTCACGCCGGTTCGAGTCACGATGCTCGAAGGGCCGCGGCCGCACCTCGCGATCCTCGCGCGGGTCACTGCCGCCACCGACGATCCGACGCGGATCGAGATCGCGCTCGACGTTGAGAATCGCGGCGCGGGCGCGGCCGAGAAAGTGGTGGTGCGCCTGAAGCATCCCGTCGAGGAGCAATTCGAGATCATCGAGGGCGCCGGCGACGCCGACGCCATCGCCCCCGGCGCCAAGGCGTCATTCATTCTCAAGGCCCGCCTGAACGGCTCCTTCGAATCGATGCCCGAGGCGACCATCCACGTGACGGAAGCCCGGCACGGCCTTTACCTGGAGCGAAAGACGCGGCTTGCGCCGCCCTCGGGCGAAACGGCCACGGCCGATGCCGGCGACGCGAGCGCGCCGGCCGAGCCGGATCCTGACCTTTTCCCGGAAGACCAAGGTCGCTGGAACGAACCGCCCCGGGTGAGCATCGAAGGCGTCGACCTGCTTTCCGAGGAGAGTGTGGAGGTGCGCATCACGGCCACCGACGACCATGGACTGGCCAAGGTTCGCGTGCGCATCGACGACGAAACCGTTGCCTACGTCGAGCCGTCCGGCAACGACAGCAAGTCCGCCGAGCTGCGCGTGCCCTGGAAGCCGTCCGACGACGTGCGGCGCCTGCGCATCGAAGCCACCGACAGCGACGGCATGAAGGAACTCTACTCGGGCACGCTCTGACCGCGGAGTCCCGGTCGCGACGGGTTCAGTGCCCGCTGGGCTTGTCCTTCTTCTTCGTGTCCGCGTCGTCCGCCGCGGCGGCGTCGCCGAGCGTAGCCTCCGCCAGCGCCTTTTCGTTGATCGTGAGCCCCGCTTTCTGCTTCAGCTCGTCGATGAACCCGGTGGTCTTCTCGCGACGGCTCTCGCTGACCAGCTTCACCTTGATCTGCGACTTCACCTGGTCGAACGGCTGCACGCTGCCCTGCTCGCGTCCGGTGCGCATGATGATGTGCCAGCCAAAACGCGTCTGGATCGGCGCGGAGATGTCGCCGTCCGCCGCCAGCGCGAACGCTGCATCCTCGAATTCCTTGACCATCCGGCCGCGCCCGAACATTCCGAGGTCGCCGCCGCGCTTGGCGTTGGAAAGGTCCTTCGAATGCTCCGCCGCCAGCGCCGCGAACTGCGACTTGTCGGTGCCGAGCTTGGCCACGATCTCCTTGGCCAGCGCTTCGTTGTCGACGAGGATGTGGCTTGCTTTCACCTTCTCGGTGGAGAACTCGGCCGTGTGCGTGTCGTAGTAGGCCTGCACGTCGGCGTCGGAGACGGTCGCATTCTGCTGTTCTTCCATCACCTGCTGGACGACCAGGTGTTCCTTGAGTTCTTCGAGCCGGCGCTGGATCTCCGGGGACTTGTCGAAGCCGCGTTCGACCCCTTCCTCGAAGATGAGCTTGGAGACGATGTGGTTCTCGATGAACTGCTTGCGACGATCCGGGCTCTCGTCGAGGCTCTTGCGCGCCCTCGCGTTGAGGCCGCCCACGGCAGCGCGAAAGTCTTCCACCGTGAAGGTCTTTCCGTCGTAGGTCGCCAGTTCCGTTCCGGATCCGGCCGGAGCCTTGGCGGTGGCCACGGGCTTGGATTGCGTCGCCGGCACCGCCGCTCCGTCCTTGGCAGGCCCGTCCTGGCAACCCGCCAGTACGGCCATCGTGCCGGCCATCGTAAACGTGCATACGGCGCGCCCGGCGCGCCCCCCTGTTGTGGCTAGTGACGACATCTTGATCTCCATTGCGAGTGTGGTCGCCGCGGACGAGGCCGCGGCATCAGGTGGCGGGATCATGTAGCGATCCGCGCGCAGTTTCCATGTTCGCGCCGCGGGTTCCGGCCACAACCCCAAAGCGTCGGCGGGCGCGTGCGGCGATTCCGATCGGCGCGTGCCAAGGGACCTTCGACGAGCGCCTTCAGGAAACCGCGACGACCACCGGAGACGTGCGCGGGCGAGCCGTGACCCGACCGATGATGGCCGGCCTCAGGCCCTTCCTGTGCAACGCCTCTGCATAGGCTTCGGCCTTCTTCGGGGAAAGGCTGACCAGCAGGCCACCCGACGTCTGGGGATCGACGACAACCGCCGCGAGGGCGGGCGAGACGTCGCGGCCGATGGACAGGCGCGCGCCGAGCCAGTCCCGGTTGCGGGTTGCCCCGCCGGTGGCATAGCCGTCGTCTGCAATCCTGGCCGTGCCGGGCAACAGCGGCAGTTGGGCCGAGTCGATCTCGATGCGCACGTTGCCGGACGCCGCCGCCATCTCGGCGCCATGGCCCGCCAGCGAGAAACCGGTCACATCCGTGCAGGCGTGAGCCTCGTAGCGGGTGAGCAGCCCTCCGGCAACGTCGTTGAGCGCGATCATCGACGCGATCGCGAACGATTCTTCCTCGGCCCTGGCGACACGCTTCTTGATTGCCGTGCAGACGATGCCGGTCCCCAGCGACTTGGTGAGCACGAGCAGGTCGCCGACACGGGCGCCGCCGTTTCGCACGATACGGTCGGGATGCACCGTGCCGGTGACGGCCAGGCCGTACTTGAGCTCGTTGTCCACCAGCGAGTGTCCGCCGATGATCACCGCGCCGGCCGCCGTCGCCCGTTCGGACGCGCCCTCGAGAATGCGCACCAGCACGTCGAGAGGCAGCTTGGCACTGGGGAAACCCACGATCCCCAGGGCCGAGATCGGCTTGCCACCCATCGCATAGATGTCGCTCAGCGCATTGGCGGCCGCGATCTGCCCGAACACGTAGGGGTCGTCGACCATCGGCGGGAAGAAATCCACGGTGGAGACGATCGCCAGGCTGGCCGAGAGCCGGTAGACGCCGGCATCGTCGGACGTCTCGTTGCCGACCAGCACGTTCGGATGGGAGAGCTGGGGCAGCTTCGACAGCACTGCGCGAAGGTCGGCCGCGCCAAGCTTGCACGCGCAGCCGCCGGAGCTCACCTCAGCCGTGAGGCGTATCCGGGCAGCCGGACTTTTCGAGCGGGAAACCTGATTGGGCGCAGAGGCGGCCTTCTTGCGAGACTTGGCTGCGGCGGCGATGCGGGGCTTCGCAGCCAACTTCTTTCCTGCTCCGGCGGCGCCGGCGCGCGTCTGCTTCTTCTGCGATGTTGCCATTCCGTCGTCCCCTGCAGCGCTCGCGCGTCCGCGAAGCGTCACGTTGCCTTACGATCGACGAAGCTTGCGAACGTCGCCGACGCGGATCGTCACGCCGCTGCGGTCAAACCAGTCGAGCAACGGTATACCGTACTTTCGCGAGGCGGCAATGAGGTCGCGGAACTCCGCCGCGGTGACCTCGCCCGCCGTACGCAGGTGCTCTTCGAGCCGCGCGCGAATGCCTTCGAGCGTCTCGCGACAATAGAACAGGTCGGCCGACACCTTCACGAGGTCGCCTCGCAGCACGAGCACGCCGGTCAGCTTGAGGGCGCGCCGCTCGTCAATCCCCAGTTCGACGGCCAGGTCCTTCAACGTCGGCGGCATCGCAGCGGCAGCGACCACCCGCGCGAGCAGGCGCGAGGCCAGGGCTTCGTCCGGCGCGGACAGCGAAGCTGCGTGTCCGCTCGTGTGCACGAGATTGCCGCGGCGGCGCAGCACGCCGCTCTCGAGCAGTCGCTCGACGACCAGCCGGAACACCTTCGCGTCGAGAACCGGCCGCACCGTGCCGCGCAGATGTTCGAGGTCTACTCCCGGCAGGTTCGCGTTGCCGGCTTCGAACGCGCCGACGGCCTCGACGATCCTCTCGAGGACGGTCGCGAGCCGTTCGCCGGCGACCAGCAGCTGAACGGGGTCACCAAGCGCGACGACGTGCGGAGCCTTCTTCACGAGTGCGGCGATTGAAGAGACCGGCACGCCGATGGCGGCCGCTGCTTCGGAAGGCTCGACGGCGAGGCCCGCCGCCAGGCCGAGCACCGTGTGGAGGCGAACTGCGTCGTCGCCCGCTTCGAGCCGTTCGAGCGCGGGAGCAAGGTCGCCCTGGGAGCGCCGGTGCCGGGGAGCATGCGCCAGCAGCACGACGCCGCCGCCGAGCGTGCGCGACGCCGTCTCGTCGCGGATCACGAAGCGGTCGCCGGCGGCGGCCACCAGCGGCTCGGCCAGTGCGAGCTGCGCGTATCCGCTGCTGCGCGGCGCCACTTCCTTCACGCCGTCGAGCCACACCAGTCGCGCGAGAGACTCGCGGGTTCCATGGTGAACGCGGACTCGGACATGGGACGGCAGCGCTCGACCGGCGGCGGGTCGAATCTCGATGCGGGCGTCGAGGCGCAGCGTCGTCGCGTCGAGACCCGGCGCCGCCACGGTGTCGCCGCGCGCGACGTCGTCCTTGTCGAGGCCCGACAGGTTGAGTGCCACGCGCTGCCCGGCGCTCGCGCGTTCGACCGATTCGCCGTGCACCTGGATCTCGCGCACGCGAGCGCTGCGGGTGCCCGATCGAACCGGCCGACCCGTCTTTTCCGGCGAGGCGCGCGCCGACGCTGACGCTGCCCGCCAGCGCGGTGCCGGTAACCACCACGCCGTGGCCCTTCATCACGAAGACGCGGTCCACCGGGATACGCAGCAGGCCGTCGGCCGTGCGCGGCTCGAGGTCGGCGAGCGACGACACGATGCACGCGCGCAGCGTATCGATGCCCGCGCCGCTGCGGGCCGAAACGGCCAACACCGGCGCCTGCTCGAAGCGCGTGCCGGCCGCAAGGATCTCGATCTCCTCGTGCACGTCGTCCACGCGTGCCGCCGTCACCGCGTCGCATTTGCTGATCACGAAGATCGCGCGCCGCACGCCGAGCAGGTGGACGATGTCGAAGTGCTCCTCGGTCTGCGGCATCA
>JBHEOD010000012.1:0-42600 GCA_046261745.1 Binatia bacterium | reverse complement strand
GCTCGATGGCGTCGACGCTCCCGTCTGGCTCGGCATGGAAGATCTCGCCGCGATGCTGCGCGCGTGCGACATCGCGCTGGCGGAAAGCGTCGAGGTGACACCGGAAGCCGCGGCAGCCGCGGCCGAACGCCTCGGCTATCCGCTCGTGGCCAAGGTCACCAACCCGCCCATCCTTCACAAGAGCGACGTCGGCGCCGTCGTTCTCCATCTCAACTCCGCCGATGACGTCCGCCAAGCCGTCGCCGCGATGACGTCGCGGCTGGCGGCGCGCGGACAGGTCATCGAACGCGTACTGCTGCAGCGCGAAGTCGCCGGCGGCATCGAAACGCTGGTCGGCGTCACCGTCGATCCCGTCTTCGGGCCGCTCGTGGTCGTGGGCATGGGCGGCGTGCTGGTGGAGCTGCTCAAGGACGTTGCATTCCACCTCGTCCCGGTCAGCGACGTCGATGCGGAGGAGATGCTCGCGAAGCTGAGGTCGAGCGCGTTGCTGGCCGGTTACCGAGGCGCCCCGCCCGGCGATCGCGCGGCCCTGGTCGGCCTCATCCAGCGCGTGTCGGCGCTGGTCGAAGCGCTGCCGGAACTCGTCGAGCTCGACCTCAATCCCGTCAAGGTGCTGACGCCGGGCAGCGGCGCGATTGCCGTCGACGGGCGACTGCGACTGGCGCCGCTTTCCTGGCACGCGGCCCAGCTGCAAGCCGATGCGCGACCGCCGAAGGAGCCCGCGTGACGCGCAACGCGCCGGCAAGGGTTTCACGTTCGTAGCAAAGGAGAACGACGCAAATGCAACTCAGCTTTCTTGGTGGCACCGGCACCGTGACCGGTTCGAAGTACCTGCTCGAGCACGAAGGCCGGCGGGTGCTGGTGGACTGCGGCCTGTTCCAGGGACTCAAGCAGCTCCGGCTGCGTAACTGGGACGACTTCCCCATGCGGCCGTCGGATCTCGATGCGATCATTCTCTCTCACGCGCATCTCGATCACAGCGGGTTCATCCCGCGCCTCGTGCGCCTCGGCTTCCGCGGCCGCGTGCATTGCAGTGCGGCGACGCGGGACCTGTGCGGCCTTCTGCTGCCCGACTCGGGACACCTGCTCGAAGAGGAGGCCGACTACGCCAATCGGCACGGCTTCTCCAAACATCGCCCGGCTTTGCCGCTGTACACAGAGAACGACGCGCGCGCGGCGCTCGAGCATTTCGAGCCTCACGACTTCGACAGCGCCTTCGAGCCGGTCGCCGGACTGCGAGTGCAGCTTCGCCGCGCCGGACACCTGCTCGGCGCGGCCAGCGTACGCGTCGAATGGGACAACCATTCGTTGCTGTTCTCCGGCGACCTCGGCTCCTCCGAGGACCTGCTGATGAACCCGCCAGCTGCGCCGGAGCCGTCCGACTGGGTCGTCCTCGAATCCACCTACGGCGATCGCGTGCGCAGCGACAAGGATCCTTTGACGGTCCTTGCCGCCGTCATCAATCGCACGGCAGCGCGCGGCGGCGTTGTGCTGATTCCGTCCTTCGCAATCGGCCGAGCCCAGACGCTGCTGTACTGCATTCACCTGCTCAAGGAGCAGCGCCGCATTCCGGACCTGCCGGCCTACCTCAACAGCCCGATGGCGGCCGATGCCACGCGCATCTACCAGGCGCATTGCGACGAACACCGCCTGAGCGCCGAGCAGTGCACGGCGTTGGGCACGTCGGCCACCATCGTAACCAGCGTCGAACAATCCAAGCAGCTCAACGCGGTACACACACCTGCGGTGATCGTGTCGGCAAGCGGCATGGCCTCGGGCGGCCGCGTGCTTCACCACCTGAAGGCGCTCGCACCGGACGAGCGCAACACGATCCTGTTCGTCGGCTACCAGGCCGCCGGCACGCGCGGCGCCGCGATGGCCGGCGGCGCCGCCACGGTGAAGATCCACGGCAGCCACGTGGCCGTCCGCGCTGAAGTCGCGAGGCTCGACGCGCTGTCGGCGCATGCCGATCGCAACGAGCTGCTGGCGTGGATCGGTTCGCTGCCGTCGCCGCCGCAGCGCGTCTTCGTCACGCACGGCGAGCCTGTCGCCGCCGATTCGCTGCGCCAGGCCATCGAGGAGCGGCACGGCTGGCCATGCACCGTTCCGGAGTACCGCGACGTGGTCGATCTCGATGCCGCCTGACCTGCAACCGGCGCCGGGCCGGCTTCGCGTGTTGCGGGCGTGCATCGACACGTACCAGCAATCGGTCGTCTATCTGCGCAGCGACAGTGCGGTATGCCGCGCCGAGGGCTTCGAGGCCCAGGCTCAGGTCGAGGTGGAGGTGGTCGCGGACGGCCGCCGAATCCCCGCGATCCTCCATCGAGTGGATGCCGAATGGCTGCACCACGACGAGATCGCCCTGTCCGAAGCGGCCTGGACGCTGCTGGCCCTTGAGAACGGCGAGGAAGTCACCGTCCACCACGCCTCGCCGCTCGACTCGCTGCGGTTCCTTCGCGCGAAAGTCTACGGCCGCGAGCTCGACTATCCGTCCATGCGCGCACTGATCGACGACATCAGCCACGGCCGCGTTTCCGACCTGCACCTGGCTGCCTTCGTGACGGCCTGCGCGGGCGGGCGCCTCACGCACGCAGAGACCGTGTCGCTGACGCGCGCGATGCTCGACGTGGGCGATCGCATCGCGTGGGGCACCTCGCCGGTCGTGGACAAGCACTGCATCGGCGGCCTGCCGGGCAACCGCACCACTCCGATCATCGTCGCCATCGTCGCCGCCTGCGGCGTGGTCATCCCCAAGACTTCGTCGCGCGCGATCACGTCGCCGTCAGGAACAGCCGACACGATGGAGACGCTTGCGCCGGTGGCGCTCGACCTGGCCGCGATGCGGCGCGTGGTCGAACGTGAAGGCGGCTGCATTGCATGGGGCGCGAGCGCGCGGCTGAGCCCCGCCGACGATGTGCTGATCCGCGTCGAGCGTCCCCTCGACCTCGACAGCGAGGCCCAACTGGTGGCCTCCGTACTTTCGAAGAAGATCGCCGCCGGCTCCGAGCGCGTGCTGATCGACATGCCGATCGGTCCCACCGCGAAGCTCCGCAGTCGCGCGGCGGCCAAGTTGCTGGCCGGCAGCCTGACGAGCGTAGGCGAAGCCCTCGGCCTGCACGTGCAGGTAATCGAAACCGACGGACGCCAGCCGGTCGGCCGCGGTATCGGCCCGGCGCTCGAAGCGATGGACGTGATGGCCGTGCTCGGCCGCAGCGCCGGCGCGCCGCAAGACCTTCGCGATCGCTCGCTGTTGCTGGCCGGCCGGATTCTCGAAATGGCAGGACGTACCCCCGCCGGTACCGGAGTCGTGCTGGCCACGCGTACTCTCGACAGCGGACTCGCGCTGGCCAAGTTCGATGCGATCCGAGAAGCCCAAGGCGGCCTGCGTGAGCCGCCCACCGCGCCGTACACGCAGCCGGTGCTTGCTGCCGCCACCGGTCGCGTGGGCGCGATCGACAACCGACTGCTCGCGCGCGCCGCCAAGCTGGCCGGCGCACCGCAGGACGCCGCCGCCGGCGCGACCGTTGACGTGCGACTGGGCGACGCAGTCGATATCGGCCAGCCGCTCTTTACGCTGCACGCGCAGACTCCGGGCGAACTCGCCTATGCCCTCGACTATGTGCAGTCGCAGCCGTCTATCGTGGTGATCGATTCTGCCTGAGGTCGGCGCCGCCGCCTGAGTGCGCGTTCCTCGTGCCGGCGGTTTTTGCCGCGTGCATGATCGCGGTTTCGTCTGCCCATCCCTGCTCGCCGATGAGCGGCACGAAGCGAACTTCTCCAAGGCATTCCTCGACGAACTTTTCGTCGCCGGTGCGTGTCACTCGCAGGAGCACCTGCGAATGCTCCGGACCGACCGGAATGACCAGTCGTCCGCCGAGCGACAATTGCGCAAGCAGCGCCTTGGGCGTCGCGGGGCCGCCGGCCGCAACGGCGATCGCGTCGTAAGGCGCGTGCTCAGGCCAGCCGAGCGTGCCGTCGCCGCAAAGCACGTGCACGTTGTCGTAGCCGAGACGCTCCAGTCGCTCGCGCGCCTCGAGGGCCAGCCTTGCGCGGCGTTCGACCGTGAAGACCTCCCGGCAAAGCCGGCTGAGAATGGCAGCGGCGTAGCCCGAGCCTGTCCCGATTTCGAGAATGGATTCGTCACCGGTGAGTTCGAGGGCCTCAGCGGTCATCGCCACGATGTACGGCTGCGAGATCGTCTGCCCTTCCCGGATCGGCAGCGCCGTGTCGCGATAGGCCAACTCGGCCAGCTCCGGCGGCAGGAAGAGTTCGCGCGGAACCTGCCGAAAAACCTCGAGCACGCGCGGATCCGCGATGCCGCGATCCGCAAGCTGCGTCTCCACCATCCGGGTGCGTTCGTCGATGAGCATGGCAACTCCTACTTGCTGGCGTCGCCCGGTCCACGGCGAATCATGCAAAAGCCGAACCGAAGTGAACTGGCCTACAGCGGGTCTGGCCTGTGTCGTGCTACCGGATCCTTGTGAGGATGAGAAGGCCCGCGATGCTGATCGATCACACTACGACCACAGCCGCCACCCTGATGGAGGATTTCGCGAGCAGCTTCGATCCGCCTGGTCACGCGCCATCACGGCGTTATCTCTGGACGGACGCGTTCGCGGTCTGCAATTATCTCGCCCTCGCGAGACGGACGGCGCACGGACCGCATATCGAGCGTGCGCTTCGGCTCGTCGAGGGGGTCCACCACGAACTGGGAAGGCATCGGCCGGGCGATCTGCGCACGGGATGGCTGAGCGAACTGGGCGATAAAGAGGGAGAGCGTCATCCCACCTTGGGCGGGCTGCGCATCGGCAAGAGCCTGCCGGAACGGCCTGCCGACGAGGCGTCGAGCGACGAGCTCGAATGGCAGCGCGACGGCCAGTACTTCCACTATCTGACGAAGTGGATGCACGCTCTCGACCAGGTGGCGCGCGCGACGCACCGGCCGCATTTCAATACGTGGGCGCGAGAGCTTGCCGTCGTGGCCCACCGCAGCTTCGTGCATGGACTGCACTCGCGAGGCGCACGGCGCATGCACTGGAAGATGAGCATCGACCTGTCCCGACCGCTCGTTGCTTCCATGGGCCGCCACGATCCCCTGGACGGCTTTCTCACCTGCCTCCAGCTGCAGAACACGGCTTCTCAGTTGGGAACGATCGCGGACGGTCCCAACCTGCGCAGACAGACAGCCGACTTCGCCCGCATGATCGAACGAGGCGACCTTGCCACCGCCGACCCGCTCGGAATCGGGGGCTTGCTCACGCACACCGCGCTGATCGCCCAGCTGGGCGATGCCGAAAATTTTGACGGTGAGCCGCTGATGAACGCGCTGCTCACGGCGGCCCAGCAGGGACTGGCGCATTACTCGAAGCGCTTCGACTCGCGCAAGAGCGCGACGCAACGCCTCGCCTTCCGGGAACTCGGCCTCGCCATCGGTCTTTCGGCGGTGTCGCTGGTTGCCGGCGAGGTTCAGGCGGACCGCCTGCGTTTTACCGGCAGCGCGAAGTTCGCGAACGCCTTGGAGGCGCTGCGCCCGTACACAGCCCTCGGGTCCGGCATCCTGTCGTTCTGGCTCGAGCCCTTCCACCGGCAAACCAACAGTTGGCGCCATCATCAGGACATCAACAGCGTGATGCTCGCGAGCAGCCTCGTCCCAGAGGGGGTGGTGCTGCTACCGCAGCTCGAGGAAAGATGGGAGAACCGGACGAACTGGCCTGCGGCGCAGCATCGGTAGCGCCGCCACTAGCGCCTCGGTGATTGTCATTTCCGGCAACCGCGTCGGCGAGTATTGTCACTCCTGCACGCGCTTGCGTCCGGCAGAAGACGCTCAGCGCGTCGCCGCAAGGGCACGGTTCCTGCATAACGAAATGCGGGACGAGGAGGTCCTCATCATGGCAAGCGGAAAAACCGACGAGATCAAAGGACGCGTCAAGGAAGCAGCCGGTGCTCTCACGGGCGACAAGAAGCTGAAACAGGAAGGAAAAACCGACCAGACGGTCGGGAAGATCAAACAAAAGGTGGCAAAAGTCATAGACAAGGTGAAGGACGTCATCCAATAAGTCCCGCGAAACAAGCGTGGTGGAACCTCCCCCCCCTCTCGCGGTGGATTGGCACACTCTCTGCACCTTTCCACGCAGGCAGGAGGAACAATCATGCAGGACTTCGACGCCATCGTGATCGGTTCCGGGTCGGGCGGACTCACGGCAGCCTTGGCCATGGCGCGCGCAGGCAAGCGCGTGATTGTGTTCGAACAGCACTACCTGCCCGGCGGCTACAGCCAGTCGTTCCGGCAAAAGGGCTTCCGGTTCAGTCCGGGCATCCACTACATCGGCGGGATTGGCCCCGGCGGAACGCTGCGCAGCATTTACGAGGGCTTGGGCATCGCCAACGATCTCGTGTTCCTCGAGCTGGATCCAGACGGCTACGACCGCGTGGTGGTCGGCGCGGAGCATTTCGACATTCCGAAAGGCTTCGACCGTTTCGCGGCGCGGCTGACCGAACGCTTCCCTTCGGAGGCACGCGGCATCGAACGTTACTTCCGAATCATCGGCACGATCGGCGACGAGCTCGGCAGCCTGGACTCGGCACGAAGCTGGCCGCAGTCGCTGATGCGCCTTCCGACAACGCTGCGCTACGGCTTGCTGCCGCTGCGCAGGTTCCTCGACTCCTGCACGTCGGATCCACTGCTGCGCGCGATCCTGACAATCCAGGCCGGCGATCACGGCCTCGCCCCCTCCCGTGCGCCCACCGTCCTGCACGCGGGCTTGCAGACCTACTACGCCGACGGCGGCTGCTACCCGCGCGGCGGCGGGCATGCGATCCCCGACGCCTTCGTCAAGCACATCCATGCACACGGCGGCAAAGTGAGCTTCGGGACCGAGGTCATCCGCATTCTCGTGGAGAACGGTCGCGCGGTGGGCGTGCGACTGGCCAACGGAAACGAAGTCCGCGCTGGTATCATCGTTGCCAACAGCGACCCGGGCGTCACGTGGGGCCGGCTCGTGGAACCGGAGCACATGAGCACGCGACTGCGAAGGCGCGTTCGCAATCTTCACTACTCGGTATCGACGTTGAGTCTCTACTTCGCGGTGGACATGGACCTGCGAGCCGCGGGCCTGGACTCCGGCAATGTCTGGTACAGCAGGACTACCGACATCGATGAGGCATACGAGTTCGCGGCGCGCAGTGACCTGACCACGTTCGACGAGATCCCGGGCATGTTCCTCAACGCAACCACGCTCAAGGATCCGTCGATGCGCAGAGATGGCCTGCACACGGTCGAGGCCATCGCCATGGCATCGGCCGATGCCTTCGCGAAGTGGAAGGACACGGTGCCCGGCCACCGTCCGCCCGATTACCTGCAGCTCAAGGAATACCTGACCGGGAAGATGTTCGACGTCGTCGACAAGATCGTGCCGGGCATCCGTGATCGGGTTGTTTTCCAGGCCTTGTCCACGCCGCTGACCAACATGCACTACGTCGGTGCGACGGCCGGCGCGATGTACGGGATCGAGCACACGCTGCGCAACCTCGGCCCGTTCGGGTTCCCCGTGCGCTCGGAGATCGAAGGCCTGTTCCAGTGCGGGGCCAGCACGTTTTCGCCTGGCATCCAGGGCGTAACCGTATCGGGGCTCGCGGCGGCGGCCGCGGCGCTGGGATGCGAACGCGCGGAACTCCTGAATGCGTCGGGGCAGTCACTGACGATTCTTCCGGCCGAGCAACCCGAATTGTGGCCCCCGCCGCTCCGGCCTTTCCGTGTTCCCGCGTCGGCGCTCGTGGAAGTTCGCCAGAGCGGCCTGCCGGTCGTCATGCCGGCGGCGTCGGCCCTTGGTACACCTCGAAGAAACGCGCAACCATGTCCTGCGGAAGCGTGAGATTCGCGTCGCGATCCGACTTGACGCAAATCACGCTCGGCCCGTCGCCGCCGCGGGCTCGCGCCAGCGCCGGCGCGAGTTCGTCGAGCTTATCCACGTAAGCCGCGCTGCACCCGAGCCCTTCGGCCACCTTGTCCCAGCGCACCGTTCCCATCGCCGTTCCGAACGTGCGGCCGTAGAGCGCGCGCTCGTTCAGTTCCTCCATCGTCCAGGAACCTTCGGCGAAGACGACGGTCGTGACGTGGACGTTCTCGCGCGCGGCAGACTGCATCTCCATGAAATGGAACCCGGCCGCGCCGTCGCCGGTCACGCAGACGACCTCGCGCTCGGGCGCGCCGAGCTTTGCGCCGATCGCCGAGGGGATGCCGGTCCCGAGCATGCCGAGCTCGAGGATGCTGTGGTAAGAGCGCGGCTTTGTTGCCGGCAGGGTACCGTGGGCCCACAGCGACGTGTTGCCGCCGTCAGTCACGTACACCGCGTCGCTGCCGAACTCCTGGCCGATGGCGATCATTGCGTGCGCCGGATGAATTCCGGGGCCTGCCCATTCTGCTGCCGCGGCAATCTGGCTGTCGCGCCATTGCCGTTCGGTCTGCGCGTAGCGCTCCACGTAGCCGGCGTCGCATCGCTCGACACCGAGCCGGCGAAGCTCGTCGGCAAGCGCGGACGCCGCCGTTGCCAGGTCGGCGACGATGCCGAGCGTGAGCGGACGCGTGACGCCGAGGCTGCGTGGGTCCACGTCGATGTGGATGAGCTTCTGCTTGGAGCCATCGCCCCAGTACTTGTCGTAAGGAACATCGAGGTTGCCAAGACGCGTGCCGAGCGCGCAGACGACGTCGGCGTCGTGGCGCGCGAGATCGGCGCCGGGTCCGTAGCCATGCAAGCGGTTCGGGTGGTCGAACGGGAATGCCGAGCGGCCGGCCATCGTCGTGATGACCGGACAACCGAGCAGGTCGGCAATCTCGCGCACCGCGGCGTTCGCGCCGGCACGGTCCACGCCGGCTCCAGCGACCAGCACCGGGTGACGTGCCGCGCAGAGAATCTCCGCCGCGGAGCGGAGCTGCTGCTGCGAAGCCTGCGGCGGCGCCACGCGATACGAGGACGGGGGACGGATGCGTGCGGTCGATTCGTCGCCGGCGGCGTAAAGAACCGGCGCCGGAATCTCCAGATGTACAGGCCCCGGGCGCCCGCACCACATCTCGCGGAACGCCATCGCGGTCACTTCGACGATGCGGCTCCAGTCGAAGATTGGTGCGCCCCACTTGACGGCAGGGCGGAAGACGTCGAGCTGATCCTGTCCCTGGAACGTGGAAGGCGGCGACGGATAGACGATGCCGAGCCGGTGCTGCGCCGTGATCACGACAACAGGCACGCCCTCATGCCTTGCGGTAATGACGCCTGGAAGCAGATTGGCCGATCCCGGCCCGGGGTTTCCCAGCACGGCCGCCACCT
Organism: Binatia bacterium; assembly: GCA_046261745.1. Lineage (GTDB taxonomy): Bacteria > Desulfobacterota > Binatia > UBA1149 > CAITLU01 > DATNBU01. Next base: position 33,280 of record JBHEOD010000012.1, on the reverse strand, counting down.
GGCCCGTCGTCTTGTACAGACCTTCGGCCATGTGCACGCCTGCCGACTCGTGGCGCACCGGCACCAGGCGAATGCCGCTGGCTTCCAGACTGGCCAGAAGCGGATCCTGCTCGGGACACGGAAGGCCAAATACGAAGCGGATTCCTTCATTCGCGAGGCAGCGGGCGAGAAGCTCTCCTCCGGTGATTTCGCTCATGGCGGGTCTCCTTTTGCAGAAGTCGGTTCCTGATCGCGCTCGTCAAACGCGGAAGTAGACAGTCCACACGACCGCGTCGAGCAGGAACGTCTGCCCAGCGAACAACACACTTCCTACCAGCGCCGCTTTCCAGGCAGTGGCCGACTCCCGAGGCACCAGCGTCGAAAGCGCGCCGATCATCGCAAGCGAAGCCAGGCCGGTGGTCCAGAGTCCCGCGACGATCAGCTTCCACTTCAGCGGATCCGGTGCCTCGATGTGATGGAGCGTAAGCGGCATCCACATGGCCGACGGCACCAGGATGAGCACCAGTAGCACATTGAAGAGTCCGAATCCGTACCCGCCGGCCACGCGCGCGCGCTCGGCATCGACGCGAACGAACAGGTAGTACAGGAACAGCAGGTAGCCGGTCGCGGCCACGAACATCCAGCTGGTGTAGTAGGGCCGGACGGCCAGCGGCACGTCGCCCCAGAGGCGCTGTACCGTTTCGCTGGAGTACGCGCTCGCGCCCCACGCGTAGCTGCCCAGGACCGCGGGGCCGCCCAGCAGGTTGATGGCCGCCATCAGCTTCTTCTGCGGATGCAGCCCGCCGTGCCGGGCGGACGTCACTCGAGATGACTGCGCAACATCCATGCGGCCTTCTCCGAAACCTCGATGCGCCGAATCGCGAGGTCGGCGGTGGCGTCGTCGCCGCAGCGCTGGCTCGCGGCAACCAGTTCGCGAGCGGTGGCTGCAACCGTGGCGTGATCGGCGACGAGGATGCGAATCATCTCCTCGGCCTTCGGCACCTTGTCGGCCTCGCGCACCTTGGCGAGCTTCTCGAACTCGCTGTAGGAGCCCGGCGCGAACTCACCGAGCGCGCGGATCCTCTCCGCAATCTCGTCGACGGCAAGGCTCAGCTCCGTGTACTGCGTCATGAACATCGTATGGAGCGTGGTGAACATCGGGCCGGTCACGTTCCAGTGGTAGTTGTGGGTCTTCAGGTACAGCGTGTAGCTGTCGGCCAGCAGGCGTGACGCCGCCTGCGCGACCTCGTTCTTCTTCTTGTCCTTGCTCATCAAGGTTCTCCTTTTCCTCTCGTGGTCATCCGGCTTTGCGTTTGCCGGCCAGGTGCGATTCCAGGTCGTCCGCGCCGCCGATCCTCGCGCCGTCGATGAATACCTGCGGTGTGCTGGTGACGCCAGTCACTGCGCGCAACGCTTCGGTTCCACCAATACTACCGATCTCGACCTCGCGATACGTCAGGCCAGCCTCGGTCAGCGCCTTTTTGGCGCGTGCGCAGTGGCCGCAGCCGTCCTTGGTGAAGATCGCGACATTCGGCCTGGCGGCGCATTCCGGGGCCACGTGGGCCAGCATGGTATCCGCATCGGAGACGCCGTACGGGTCTCCGTCCACCTCGGGTTCGATGAACATCTTGGTGATCACGCCATCGTCGACCAGCATCGAGTAGCGCCACGACCTGTCCCCGAAACCGAGCCCGCACTTGTCCACCAGCATTCCCATCTCGCGCGTGAAATCACCGTTGCCGTCGGGAACGAGGCGTACGCTCCGGCACTTCTGGTCGCCGCGCCATGCCTCCATCACGAAGCCGTCATTGACGGACAGGCACAGGATGTCGTCGACGCCGGCCTCCCGGAACGCCGGGGCCAGTTCTTCGTATCGCGGCAAGTGGCTGGCCGAACAGGTGGGCGTGAAGGCCCCCGGCAGTGCGAAGACCACTACTTTCTTGCCGCCGAAGAGTTCTGCGGTGGTGACATCCTTCCATTGGTCGCCCTCGCGGGTCCGGAACGTGACGTCGGGTACTTTTTGTCCTTCTCGGTTCTGCAACATGGTGGGGTTCTCCTTGGGTTCGAGAGTGCGCGCTGTTCCAACATAAAACAAATTGATCTTTCTTCTCCCACTGATAGCTTCGGGTTATGTCCGCCCCCGCTCCCCTGCCTACCCTGCGCCAGCTCGAGTACATCGTCGCCGTTGCGGACGAGGCCACCTTCGGTGGCGCGGCCGCCTTCTGCCACGTGTCGCAACCGGGGCTCAGTACCCAGATTCGCGAAGTCGAGCTCCTGCTCGGGGTTCGCATCTTCGATCGCGACCGGCGCGGCGCGATCGTCACACCTGCCGGCGAGGAGATCGTGGGACGCGCTCGCGCGCTGCTTTCTTCAGCGCGCGAGCTTGTCGAAGTTGCACGCGGGCGTTCGCGTCCCTTGGTCGGGTCGTTCCGCCTCGGAGTCATTCCCACCATCGCGCCGTACCTGCTGCCGGCTTCGTTGCCGTCCGTGCGTCGCGAGTATCCCGAGCTGCGGCTGATGCTGCGCGAGGAGAAGACCGAGGTGCTGATCGCGCTGATCGCCAAGGGAAAGGTGGACGCGGCACTGCTCGCCATCGACAGCAGCCTCAGCGAAGTGGAATCAGCGCCGATGTTCGACGATGCATTCCTGCTGGCAATGCCGGCGAATCACCGGCTCACGAAGAGGAAGCAGGTGGTCGAGAGCGATCTCGAAGGCGAACGCGTGCTGCTGCTCGAGGACGGTCATTGCCTTCGCGACCAGGCGCTGGCCGTCTGCGATCGCGCCGGCGCCGACGAAAACGCGGACTTCCGTGCCACCAGCCTCGCAACGCTCGCGCAAATGGTGGCAGGCGGCGACGGTGTGACGCTGCTGCCGGAGATCGCCGTCCCCGCGCTTGCCGGCAACGGTTCGAGCCTGATGGTGAGGCCGTTCAAGGCGCCGCCGCCGAGCCGCTCGCTCGGACTGGTGTGGCGCCGCGGGTCGTCACGCGCCGCGGAGATGCGCGAACTCGCGCGCACGTTGCTGCGGGGGTACGACGAATGGCGCGAACCCAAGGCGCCGGCGCGTACGTCTCGAAAGGCGTCCAGATAGCCCGGGAAGGCCTCGATGGATCTCGCTGCCGGGATGCCGCTTAGCGGCTTGCGCTTCCCCGCGCGTTCGTTGCGGCACCGAGAGCCTGCGCGATGATGCGCTCCGTGCAGCGATCGAAATACTCGCGCAGTTCGCGTTCGAACTCCCGAAACTGCGGCCACAACACTTCGTCAACGAAACGACGCGTCACGCGTGCGGTGATCGTGTTGCGGCGCTGGCCGCGGCGGCGGTAGGTGGCGATGCCGTGGTGGCGAAGCAGTGCGTGAAGCAAACGCTGCGACCACGGGTCGGCGAGCGAGAAGCGGTACTCGATGGCCGGCTCCTCGGGAGCCGAGGTGTGATTCGAGGCGTGTGGAGTCGTCTGGCGCAGCCGTTCGAGGATGCGATCGCGCGCACGCGAGGCCGCATCCCGCTCCCCCTCCGTACCGGGACGCGAGAACAGTGCCTCGATGCGCCGCAGTTTCTCGATGAGATTTCGTTCGTCGCTGGTCACCGTCGTGCTCCTTGGGGACGCCGGAGGGTGCGGCAACCTCGGCATCAGGGCAATGACGGGGATGTGCTGAACGCGCCCGCGCTTTGTTCACGGCCGGCCTCCGCTTGCCGGCAGCAGCAACGGGGACTAGCGTCGATGGCGAGGACCCCGGCGAGGAGGACAAGCCCGATGCGTCATTCCAGGATTCCGCTCGCCTTGCTGCTTCTCGTCCTCGCCACGCCCACCGGGGCCGCGCAACTGTTCGTGGCGGCCAACCACGGCGACTCCGGCGCCACCGTCCGCAGCTTCAGGACCAAGCCGCCGTGGAGCCTTCGCAAGCCGGCCCTCGAAATCGGCGCCGATTCCGTCCTTCACGCACGCGGCAACCGCCTCTTCGTGGTCAGTCGCCGCCAGGGCACCGTCAGCGTGATCGCCCGTCGTGCGTGGGCAGTGCGCCGCACGTTCTCGCTTGGCGCGGCGAGCCAGCCCCAGGACATCGTCGTGCTCGGACGCGACCTTGCTTTTGTGACCACGGGCCAGTCTCCGCACCTTCTGCGCTTCGATCCGATGACGGGCACTTTCGTCAACGCCGTCGACCTCAGTGTTTTCGCCGACGACGACGGGAACCCCGACCTCGGCCGAATGATTCGTGTCGGCACGCGGCTGCTCGTGCAGGTGCGACGCGCAAACGAAGAAGCGCCCGGCGGTCTCGCGAGCCCCTCCTACCTCGCCGTCGTCGATCTCCCGACGCTTACGCTCGTCGACGTGGATCCTTTGGAACCCGGCGTACAGGCCATCAAGCTGGACGGCACCGCGCCCAAGCACCGCATGCAGATCCTGGCCGGCACGTCTCGCCTGTTCGTGTCGGCCACGGGCACTTCCTTCGATGCCGGCGGGATCGAGGAGATCGACCTCGACATGTTCGCGACACGCGGCTTGGTGGTCCGCGAGGACGACGGCCTGACCGGCGCGGATCTGGGCCCCTTCGTGCTGTTGAACGAGAACCGGGGTTACCTGGTGTTCACCACCGACCTCACGCTTTCGTCGCACCTCGACCGCTTCGGGCTCGATACCGGCGTGGCCGAGAACGCGAACATCCATGTCTCGGTGGACTATGCCGTGCCGGAGTTCGGCTTCGACGCTCTCCCTGGGCTGCTGTTCGTTCCCGACGGCTCCTTCGATGCGCACGGCGTGCACGTGTTCGGCGTCGAGACGGACGAGAAGCTCACGCCGACGGCTCTCGATACCGGTGGACCGCCCACTGATGTCCTCGTCGTCCGTCGACGGTAGCGGCACGGATCGACTACGGCGCGAGTGCGCGACTTCAGCCCACGAAACGCCTTAGCGGAAGAAGCAACGCGTCGCCGAGGGAGACGCTCGACATCCCGGGCAGGCCAGTCCGTACCACCCGAGCCGAATCGTTCGGTGTGTAAGTTCCCAGCAACCTGTCCCAGATCGAGAAGATCGTCCCGAAGTTGCTGTCCCGATCGACGACCGTGTTCGTGTGGTGCCAGCGATGCAGGGCCGGCGTCACCACGACTCCGGAAATTCGCCTCTCGAGCGTCGCCGGCAGGTCGATATTTCCATGCTCAACCAGGTTGGCGAGCGTGAATGTCACCTCGAACAGGACGACCGCTTCGACGGGAGTGCCAAGGAGGACGACGGCGGCCAGCCGGAGCGGCAGGGAGAGCAGCAATTCGCCGGGGTGAAACCTGAGTGCCGTCGACACGCTGAACGAAGTGTCGGAGTGGTGGACCTGGTGCCAGCGCCACAGGAAAGGCACGGCGTGCGTGGCGCGATGCCATCCGTACGAGACCAGGTCCAGGAAAAGCACGGAAACCGGCAACGCTAACCACACCGGCCCAGGGAACCTGTTGAGCAGTCCGAAGTCGGCCTGAGTTGCCCAGTGCGCCGCACTACACACGCAGGCGCCGCACAGGGTTCCCATGACGACAATGTTGACGAGCCACAGCCCGCCGTTGACGCGGGGACTTCCTTTCTTCGACTCATGCGGGCGGAGTTTTTGCCACGCCAGTGCGATGGCCATCGCGACTGCGAATCCGCCGAGGCGCAGAACTCTCAGGTCCTCTTCCGTCATGCGAGGAGCCTACCTCTGCCGGGAGAAAAGCAAAGACGTCCACCGGCAGGCGGTGGCCGTGCCGCGAGTCGTTCCCGCGGCACTTCAACCGTGGGTGCTGGCATCCTGGATTGATTACGGCGCGCCGAACATCGAGCGTGCGGCGGCCCAGCCGGCCATGCAGGCCGCGAGGCACACGATGACGCTCGCCAGTACGTTCGTGATCGCGAGTCCCCACGAGCCCACCTGCAGATAGCGCATCGTCTCGAAGCTGAACGTGGAGTACGTAGTGAAACCGCCCAGCACGCCGGTGCCGAGCGCGAGCCGCACGGTAGGCGAGATCGTGGACGACTCGACGCCCAGATACATCACGAAGGCGAGAAGGAAGGAGCCGATCGTGTTCACGGCGAACGTTCCCCACGGAAAGGACGGGCCGAGCGCCGCGAGCGCCCATGCCGTCAGCAGGTACCTCGCTCCGGTGCCGACCGCGCCGCCCGCGCAAACGAGCAGGAACTCCCTCACCTTGCCGCGCTCCCGGCGCGCTCGAACTCATTCGGCTGCATATCAATCCTCTCGGCGCGGGCCGCTTGAGTTGCCCGCGAGTAGCACGCTATCGGCGAACCGTCCACCAAAGCCGGCGACCGTCAGGCCTCCCGGGCCTTCGCGGAGCGCGTCAGCTCCGTGCCCGCGTCGGTTTCCGGAGAGAATATTTTCACCGCCTCGTCGCGACCGCGCAGGATGACGCGATCCACACGGCGGAAACGCATGGCGCTGACCGCCCAGAAGCGGAAGGCCGCGATCTGCCGGCTGTTGCGTTCGCGTTCGATCGCGAGCGCATGCGGGAAACGGCTGGAGGCGAGTTTCACCGGGTAAGTCTCAGCGGGAGAACGCCATCGACATCGAGTCCTTCGGCATCTCTTCCGGGGAGAGCGGCCGCGCAACCTCCCAGGGCGTGGGGCCGATCCTCGCCACGAGCGGAGCGAGGGCGTCCAGATCGAAACCAAAGAGCGACGCGGCGTTGGCGCCGAGCATCAGGCGCGTCTCCGTCTCCGGAACGTCGTGGAAGGTATGGCGCAGCGCCTCGCGTGTGTACGGGTACGTGCCTTCGTAGTGCGGGTAATCGGTGCCCCAGCACAGCCGCTCGACGCCGACGCTGTGCCGGTCCCGGATCTCCGCCGGCGAGGCGGCACTGGCGCCGTACCAGACGTTGCGCTTCGCGTAAAAGCTCGGGGGCTCCGGCGTGACGGCCTCCGGGTTGAACTGAAACTCGCCGACGAAGCCCTTGCGCACGAAGCTCCAGATGCGGTCGAGTTGCTCGAGCGTCGACGGAACCCAGCCGCAGCCCGACTCGGTGACGATGTAGCGCAGCTTCGGAAAACGGTGGAACACGCCGGCGAGGATCAGGTGCGAGAAGCTGCGCGTCGAGAAAAACGGCGTCTCGAGGAAGCGGATCGGGAGCGAGATGGGATAGTTGCCGTAGTCGGGCGATCCGGTGCCGCCGTGATGGTTCACGACCACGTCGAGGTCCTCGCACACCTTCCAGAAGCGATCGTACTCGGGCGCATAGAGCGGAAGGATGTGGGTGCAATCGTCGGGAACGTGGGGAAGCAGGATGCCGCCGCGCAGCCCATGCTCGGCGATCCACTCCACGTCCCTGATCGCCTCGTCGATGTCGTTCAGGTAGACGATGCCGACACCGGCACGCCTGGCGCGGTTCTCGTTCTGAAAATCGAGCAGCCAGCGGTTGTGCGCGCGAATGCCTTCGAGCCACAGCCGGTAGTTCTCGCGCGACGGATTGCCGCAAATGAGTACGCTCGACCGGAAGAACGGCGGCACCGTGTTCGGGAAGAGGATCTCGCCAACGACGCCTTCGCGGTCCATGTCGGCGATGCGCTCGGCGTCGTCCCAGTTCTTGTGCTTCTTCGATCCGATGTGCGCGCGCTGCGGGTTCGTGTAGGAGCCGCGCCACTCGTCGAAGAGTTGCTGGTGGTGGCTATCGAGGTAATCGCGGTAGGTGGCAATGCTCGCACCGGCGTGGGCATCCGACGTGATGACGGCGTAGGGATTCGCGCTCATGCGGCCATCGTAGCCGCGGACACGATTGAAGCGAGCGACCGGCGTGCTTATGCAGCGAGGGAAGTCGCGCGGCCGACGGAAGTCGCGCAGAGGCCCGATGGCGTCGGTCGCCGGCTCTTTCCCGCGCGGTGTGATGCCCGAGCGTTCGTCCCGCAACCATGGGGTCTGGCCCCATTGTTTTTTGGCAGGTCAGAGGGCGGTGGCGGTGGTGCGTTCGAGCGGGGCGAAGACCTGCGGGTTGAGTTTCATCCATGCCAGCAGGTGACGTTCGGCCGTCTCCGAAGGCTCTTCCTCGAGCACGGCAATACGATTGCCGCTGAAGGTTACCCGCTCTGAGCCCTCGATCATCAAGTCGGCCGCACCGTCGATGTGGAAGGTAACCACCCAATTGCGCAGCACGCGATTCTCGTCGACTTCCAGGGCGCCGACGGTCGTCACGCGCCGCCATTTGCAGCGGCGGTCGAACGCATCGAGTTCGCGCCGCAGCCTCGCGAAGATCTTGTCGCGTCCCTGTGTGCGGCGCCCCGTGCTGCCGTAGGTCTCGTAAACGGCGTCCTCGGTGAAGTACGGCTCAAGCCGTGACCAGCGGTCGTCGGCAACCGTCTTTTCGAAATCGGCCTCGTAGGCAAGGAATCGCTCGATCAGATTCATGCGGCCTGACAATGAACTGCTGCCCGCGCCGATGGAAGCCCCTTGCCCACCCGCCGGAGAGGAATCGCTCCGGAAGGGGAAGCGCGGCGGCCTGAGGGAAGCCATCCGGTGGCGGCCTCAGCGAAGCCGTTCCGCGATCGCGCCCCGCCACGCGCCGCGGGCAGCGTCGCGCCGGCCGTGCCTGAGCATCGTCGCGACGTGAACGACCAGCCGAAACGCCGTCGCGGTGCGCGGCAGCCGCGCGCGCGCGTGAAGGAATAGGCTCATCCCGCGGAACAGGTGAAACCAGCGCTGCTCGCTCCAGCGGCCGAGGCTGCTGCCCTCGTCATGCACGACGACGCAATCCTCGGCGACCCCGAGGGTCCAGCCGGCGGCGCGCGCGCGAAAGCCGAGGTCCACGTCTTCCCAGTAGAAAAAGTAGTTCTCGTCGAACGCTCCGGTGTCGCGCAGCATCGCGGTGCGGATCAGCAGGCAGGCGGCGCTGAGGTAATCGCAGCGTTCGTGCGACCGCCTGACGTGCGTGGAGCTGCCGGTCCAGAGGCTCACGCGCCCGCCTCCGCGCGCCTGGATGGTGCCGTCGGGCTCGGTCAGCACGGCGCCGGCCATTCCGCAGCGCTGGTCGGCGCCGGCCGTTGCAAGCAGCGATGCGAGCGCCGTCGGCGGCAGGGCGATGTCGCTGTTCAGCAACCACACCCACGCCGCGTCACGCTCCACGGCGCGCCCGATGCCGCGATTGACCGCCGCGGCAAAGCCGAAATTGGCCTCGAGACACAAGACTTCATGCTCGGGAAACTCGCTCGCGATGCGCGCGGCGCAGCCCTCGGCGGAGCCGTTGTCCACGACGACGACGTGGCCGGGACGAGGGTCCGCGCTACGAAGCCGACGCAGCAGTGCAACGACGCGATCCGCATCGTTCCAGCTCAGGATCACCGCGACGACGTCGGCGCGGATTCCCGCGGCGTGTTCCACCGCCGCGCCGCTGCCGGCCGCGCCGAGCTGGTCAGTCCCGCCGCCGCTCGCGGCCGCACGATCACGCCAAGGCCTGCCGCGGAGGGTCGCGGCATCGTCCAAACCGGTCACGAGCGGAGTTTGCCCGTGCCCTCGCGACGAAGGAACTCGCTCGCAGGCTGTCCGTGCTTCCGCCTGTGCTAGAGGTGGCGTGCTTCGTGAACGAAATTCCGCCACGCATCCGGCAGTTTTTGGCGCTGCTCCTGTCCATGCCGGCCATGGTGTGGACGGCCGATCTGCTCGCCGGCACTCCGCCGCTCATCATCGCCGCCGCGGTCATTCCGGCAATCCTCCTCGCGACGGCCATCCTGCTGGCGCAACGCGGCGGCGGCCGCGGCCTCGGGCCGCTTCTCTTCTCGCTCGGGTGGGGCGCGCTCGGCGCGGCGTGGCTTTCGTCAAGCGGAAACGAAATGGCGCGGCCGTGGATCGACGGACTCGCCGGCACCGACGGGCGGGGCGTCACCGCAGTGATGGTCGCACCCGCGCTGGAAGAAGCCGCCAAGGCACTGGGGCTCGTGTTGATCCTGCTGTTCGGCCGCGCCGCCCTGCGCGACGAGCGGGACGGGATCGTGTACGGGGCGCTGATCGGAACCGGCTTCGTCTGCACCGAGAACCTTCTCTACCTCGGCATCTCGATGCTCCTGGGCGGCGAGGACGGACTCACGCGCGCGCTGTACCTGCGAGGCGCAATCGGCGGCGCCACCCATGTCGTGTTCACCGCCTGCGCCGGCGCAGTACTCGGCTGGTCGCTGCGATCCGCGGGGCGCCGCGCCCCGGGGCGGGCCGCGTTAACGGGCTTCCTTGTTGCGGCGGCGCAGCACGTCGCATGGAACGCGCTGGCGGCTCCGATGATGGGCGCAGCGTTGTGCGGAGCGAAGTCTGGAGAGGCTTGCCTCGCCGTACCCACCAATGCGGCGGTATTCGGTGAGGCGACCGGGATCGCCCTCGTGTTCCTCGCGCCGGGCATCGCGCTGCTGTGCGTGGCCTGGCGCGCGTCGCGGCCTGCGGCGTGACACGAGGCCTTCCAAAAATGGGGTCAGACCCCATTTCATGGCTGCCGCGTTAATGGGGTCTGACCCCATTTTCTTCGGGTCGACTACAGGAATTCGCAGAGGTACGCGGCCGGCGCCGAAGCTTCGATGTCGAATCCGCTTTTTGCCGGTACTTCGAAGCAGGTGCCGGTGGGATACACGCGCGAGACTTCCCCTGGCAACCGGACACGCAGCTCGCCGCTGACAATGGTCATGCGCTCGGCGCTGTCGGTGTTGAAGTGGAATGCCCCGATGCCAACGACGCCGGCCGTGTATCGGCGGCCGTGGCGTTCGAAGCCGACGCTCTGAACCAATCCTTCGAAGTAGCTGTTGTGCTGAAGCATGGCCGTTCTGTAGCGGAGAAGCCCACTCAGGGCCAGTGCGCCACGGCCCGGCGGTCGCGCCCCTTCGCCTCATTGAATCCGCACGCCGACGAGGCCATGAAGGCGCCTTACTTTTCACGCCGGGGGAGCGGGCGGCCTCGCCTACAGGACGACAGCGTCCGGCGGAGCGCGAGCACGCGCCCATGCCAACACCAGAGGTTCCGATGTCCAGCAAGCCTGCCGCCAGACCCGCCCGTCCCCAGTTTTCCTCCGGCCCCTGCGCCAAGCGCCCCGGCTGGAGCCTCGAGGCCCTCGGCGACGCCGCCCTCGGCCGCTCGCATCGCGCCAGGATCGGCAAGGAGAAGCTCGCGGCCGTCATCGAGCGCAGCAAGTCCGTGCTCGGCATGCCGAAGGACTTTCGCCTCGGCATCGTCGCCGGCTCCGACACCGGCGCCGTCGAAATGGCCATGTGGTCCCTGCTCGGCGCGCGCGGCATCGACATGATGGCCTGGGAAAGCTTCGGCGAAGGCTGGATCACCGACGTCACCAAGCAGCTCAAGCTCGAGCCGCGTATCCTCAAGGCCGGCTACGGCGAAATACCCGACCTCGCCAGCGTGAACTTCGACAACGACGTCGTGTTCACGTGGAACGGCACGACCTCGGGCGTGCGCGTGCCCGACGGCGAGTGGATCCCGGCCGACCGCAAGGGCCTTACGATCTGCGACGCCACGTCGGCGGTCTTCGCGATGGACCTGCCGTGGGACAAGCTCGATGTCGTGACGTGGTCCTGGCAGAAAGTTCTCGGCGGAGAGGGCGGACACGGCATGATCGCACTGTCGCCGCGCGCCGTGGAACGGCTTCAGACCTACACACCGTCGTGGCCGATGCCGAAGATCTTCCGCATGACCAAGAAGGGCAAGCTCGACGAGGAGATCTTCCAGGGCTCCACGATCAACACGCCGTCCATGCTGTGCGTGGAGGACGCGCTCGATGCGCTCGCGTGGGCCGAGAGCGTCGGCAACGTGGAGGGCCTGGTTGCGCGTTCGGAGAGCAACCTTGCGGCGATCACCGCGTGGGTGAAAACGTCGGGCACCTTCGCGTTTCTTGCCGGCGATGCGAAGACGCGCTCGTGCACGTCCATCTGCCTGAACGTCGTCGATCCGTGGTTCGAAAACCTCGACGCCGACGCACGCGCGGCGGCCATCAAGAAGATGGTCTCCCTGCTCGACAAGGAAGGCGTGGCCTACGACATCGCGGGCTACCGCGATGCACCGCCGGGGCTGCGGATCTGGGGCGGCGCCACCGTCGAGCGCTCTGACATCGAAGCGCTGCTGCCGTGGCTCGACTGGGCCCTCGAGCAAGTAAAGGCCTGACGCGCTACCGGCAACGGATGCCGCTGCCGCCGCCGGTGACGACGCAGGTCGGCTTGGGACCGGGAAACGTCGCGGTCGCGCAGTTCGTGGTCGGCTGGGCAGGCGCCAGCAGCAAGACTCCCGTGAGCGGCAGCTCGGCCGCGCTCACCGCGAACGCGCCTTCGGGCGCGGTCACACGGAACGTGAAGTGCGCGGACGCGTCGCCTGCTTTCCTCTTGAGCATCACCTTGGTGATGCCGTCGGCCGGAGTCTCGCTGTCGTCGCGGTAGACCCAGCGATTGTTCCCGACGATCCAGCCGGACTCGCCCGCGTACACGCCCGGCGCAATCGTCACGTCGGCGGCGGAGCCGCCGCTGTCACCGATCACCACGCGCAGCCCGTCGGCCACCGGATCGACCGCGGGTGTGCCCGCCAGCGTGAACCGTCCGGCGAACTTCATCGAATCGTCGTCGCCCGGAGTGTCGAGGCCTCGCACCTGTAGCTTGGGCTTGGTGATGGGCGCCGGGCAAGCTCCGTCGATCGGCTGCACGTACGCGAGTTCGGTGGCCCAGTAGGACGGGCCGGGCAGGGAGTCCCACGGATTCGGAATCAGCATGTCGGGAGTGACGTACACGTAGCCTGCGCCCCGAGCCTGGCTCATCAGCACGGCCATGGGCATGTCGGCCTCGTCGGTGGCGTACACCAGGTGCCAAAAGCGGCTCGCGTCGTACCCCGCCTCCCATCCCAGAGGAGCCCAGGACTGGTACTGCATGTACGAGCCTTCGAAATTCAGGATCACGTCCGCGGCCGTGGCGAAGCACTCCGGCGTCGTGGTGCCGGGATTGATCACCGTCAGGCCGAGGCCGCCCTTGGCCTTCGTGTACGCGTCGAGCTCGGAATAGTACGGCTGCGTCACGCAGTTATTGTCCGCTTCGTCGATGAAGATGCCGTCCACGTCGTACCAGGCGTAGTAGTTGTCGATCTCGGCCTTGACTGCCGCCAGCGTCTGCGTGGCGTAGCTCGAAGTCACGTAGCCGATGATCTTCACGCCCGCTGCCCGCGTCGCCGCGATCTGGCTGGTGTAGTTCGCGTCCGGAGCAGCGCCCGCGCCGCTGGCGGGGTTCATCACCGCGAACGAAACCGTCGGCACCGACTCTTCCATCTGCGCCCAGAGCGGATCGGGAAAGACCGGATAAAAGTAGGCGGGAATTGCGATCGACTGCGGCGCTGCCGAGGCCGTCCCCACCCATGCCGCGGCCAGTGCGGCCACGAGAAGCGGGCGCAGCATCTTGTGTCGGATCATCGAACGATGCGCGCGAGCAACGACTCTTTCGCACGGTTGAGCATTTCGCGCAGTGCTGTCCGCGATCGATCCACTTCGGACAACGAGGCGTGTCCGTCGAGCATCTCGCGCAGTTGCTCGACGGTTTGCTCGATGCTGGTACGCTCGATGCCGGCGAGCGCCTTGCCGTGCTGACCGAGGATCTGCTCGGCGTCGTGAAGGACCGCCTGGGCAGCCGACGGCAATCCGGTATCGCGGGTCGCGTCCTGCACCAACTCGCGGTCCATCTGGCGGGGCGCATCGCCGTCCATCTCGCGGGCCGTATTGCGGTCCATTTCGTACTCATCGGTGGCGGCCCCCCGCGCATCCCCGAGAGCCGGTTCTCTGGCCACCGCCGTGCGCGCCGAAACCGACACGGTCTGCGTACGGCCGGTATTGCGATCGCGCGCGCTCACCTTGACCATGCCGTTGATGTCGATCGCAAAGGTGACGTCGATTTGCGGCGTGCCGGCCGAAGCCGCGCCGAGGCCGTCGAGGTCGAAGCGTCCGAGCGAGTCGTTGAGGCGGCCCTGCTCCGCCTCGCCTTGGACCACGTGCACTTCGACACTGGTCTGCCCGTCGGTGGCAGTAGTGAACGTGCGCATGGCCTCGGTGGGAATGGTGGTGTTGCGTGGAATGACGACGGCCGTGAGACCGTCGTGGGTTTCCACGCCGAGAGAGAGCGAAGTCACATCGAGCAACACGAGGCCCTTGACCTCGCCGCTGATGACACCGGCCTGGACGGCCGCGCCCAGCGCGACGACCTCGTCGGGATTGACCGTGCGCCGGGGCTCCTTGTGGAAGTATGCCGCCACGCGCTGCTGAACGAGAGGGATTCGCGAAGAGCCTCCGACGAGAACAATCTCGTCGATCTCGGACGGCTGCTTGCCGGCATCCGAGAGAACCTGCACGCAGGAGGACAACGTGCGGTCCACGAGATCCGAGATCATCGCCTCGAGTTCGGATCGTGACAGCTCCACCTCGAGATGAACCGGCCCACTGGCGTTGGCGGCAAGGAACGGAAGGTTGATTTCGGTGGCGGTGCGGGTGGAAAGGTCGATCTTGGCGTACTCGGCAGCTTCGCGCAGGCGCTGGTGGGCCGTGGCGTCGCCGTTGATGTGCACGCCGGTCTTGGTTTCGAAGTGCTTGAGCAGCCACGCGACGATGCGTGCGTCGATATCGTCGCCGCCGAGATGCGTGTCGCCGTGGGTGGCGATCACCTCGATGACCTCCTGGCCGACCGTAAGCACAGAGACGTCGAAGGTGCCGCCGCCAAAGTCGTAGACCGCTACGACTTTCTCGTTGCTCTTGTCGAGTCCGTACGCGAGCGCGGCCGCGGTAGGCTCGTTGATGATGCGGCGGACGTCCAGGCCGGCCAGGCGGCCGGCTTCCTTGGTGGCGGTGCGCTGCGCGTCGTTGAAGTAGGCGGGCACCGTGATGACCGCGCCGTCGACTGGCTCGCCGAGAAAGGCCTCGGCGGATTTCTTGAGTTCGCGAAGCACGTGGGCGGAGATCTGCTCGGGCGAGAAGCGGCGCTCGCCGACAACGATCTGGACCTCGCCCTGGTCGCCCTCGGCAATCTCATACGCCACGGCCTGGCGATCCGCGGAGACGGAGTCGAATGACTGACCGATGAAACGCTTGGCGGAAAAGATCGTGCAGCGCGCATTGGCCACGGCTTGGCGGCGCGCGACCTCGCCCACGAAGACGTCGCCGTTGGCGCCGAACGCGACCACCGACGGAGTGAGGCGACTGCCCTGCTGGCTCGCGATCAGCCGGGGCTCGCGACCGTCCCAGACGGCCATGACCGAATTCGTCGTCCCCAAGTCGATGCCGAGAATTTTAGCCATGGCAATTCACCGGCATTCAGGCTTTGCGCCCCAAAGCCGGTTCCCTCCCCTTCGTGCGGCTATGGCCGCACTCAAGCGCCGAGCTGGCGCGTCCCGTCAACGAGGCCCGCGACCGCCGGCAGGAAGGCCCGCGACGATCTTCGCGCGCTCCTGCAGTCCGTTGTTGTCCAGGTACTCCACGCCAGCGGCCGTGATCGTGCAGCTTCCCCCGTCGGTGCGCGCGATCAGGCCCTTTTCCCGCAAAAACCAGAAACTGAACTCGAGATGCTCGCGAGGAATTCCGAGCAGGCTCTCGATCTCGAACATCGGGATCGCCGGATGCTCAGGGTCGCGCCTTCGCTTGTTGTAGAGAAGGCTGAGCACGCCGAAGCGGATTTCGCGGTCTGAAGAAATGCCGCCGGATGCCTCCCTGGCATCGAACAGGCGCCACTTGACCGACTTCTGCTGCTGGTGGTGGACGTCGAACTGGGCCCGCAGTTCCGGATCGCTCAGAACCTTGTAGGCCTGCAGGATGGCGGTGAAGCGCTCGGCATCGCCGGTTTCCTGGTTGTCCGGGTGGAAGCGCTGGGCGAGCAGCCGGTAGACACGCGCAACCGTGTCCGGATGGGCGCTGCTGCTGATCTCCAGCACCTCATAGAAATCGATGAAGCTGTCCTGATCGCTCATCGTTCTCCCTCCCGAACCTCACCCTTCATCCGCAGCATATGTGCCGTTCCGCAAACCGTAGTCAAAACGATGGAAGAACCGGAGCAAGCATCGCCGATCCGGTGCCCATGCATACTACGCCGGCAACCACGCTCGCACTACGTCCACAACTACATCCGCATGAAATCCTTAGGATGACGGAGTGCGTCAAGGCGATCGTCGGACGACTTCCGACCACAGACCGGCGATCGCCGCGCCGTGGGGAGAGATCCCTGCGGACAGCGCTGGTCTGAATCAAGACGCTCGGCAACGAGTCCGGGGTTTCGTGGTCGCTGGCCAACCTTGAAATTCAGCACCCAAGGCGGCGGCACGACCCTTGACAGATCTGTCAAGACACCTGACTATCCCCGGCATTCCGCCCGGGGGAACCCCATGACCGACCCGCCCAACCCCGCCCATCCTTCCTCTTACCGCTCGACGGCCGTCGACGTAGCCATTGTCGGCGCCGGTCCGGTCGGCCTCGTGCTGGCGGCGCTGCTCGACCGGTTCGGCGTCACGAGTTGCGTCCTCGAGCGTCGCACCGCTCTTCATCGCGACCCGCAAGCCCACGTCATCAACACGCGCACGATGGAGATTCTTCGGGAGCTGGGCATCGCGGCGGCCATCCAGGAAGCCGCCGCCCCTCCCATGCTGCTTCGATGGATCACGTGGTGCGAGAGCCTCGCCGGCCGCGAACTCGGACGCATCTCGCTGCAGGGAGGCAATGCGGGGGCCCTTGTCGAACGTCTCGCACTCAGCCCGACGTCGATTGTGAATCTGGCGCAGAACCGCCTCGAGCCGCTGCTGCTCGGCCTCGTCCGGCATGCAGCGCGAACGCAGGTTCGTTTCGACAGCGAAGTGGTCGCGGTAAGCGACCGCGGCGGCGACGTACGGCTCGACATCCGCGAACGCGACGGCAGTGAATCCCACGTGATGGCAGCGTGGGTGGTCGGCTGCGACGGCGCCGGCAGCCGCGTGCGCCGCGGGCTCGGAATCGAGATGGTGGGACCCTCGTCGCTGCAGAAGTTCGTCTCGATCTACTTCGAGGCCAATCTCGAACGCTGGATCGCCGGACGCACCGGCCCGCTCTTCTGGATCGCCGGCGCACGTACGCGCGGCGTGATCATCGGCTTCGACCTCGCGCGCACATGGGCGCTGATGGTGCCGTACGACGACCCGCACACGGCCGACGACTTCCCCGCAGAAATTGCCGAACGCCTCGTGCGCGATGCCATCGGCGATCCTTCGGCCGCGTTCCGCATCACTTCCGTGGGCAACTGGAACATGAGTGCGCAGCTTGCCGACCGGTACCGCAAAGGCCGCGTATTCCTGGCCGGAGACGCCGCGCACCGCTTTCCACCCTCCGGCGGACTCGGCATGAACACCGGCATCCAGGACGCACACAATCTCGCGTGGAAGCTCGCAGCCGTCGTGCACGGGAGGGCCGGCGCCGGCCTGCTCGACAGCTACGAGACCGAGAGGCGCCCGGTGGCGCAGACCAACAGCGACCAGAGCGTGCGCAACGCGATGCGAATGATGGAGGTCGACATGGTGCTCGGCGTGTCGACTCTCGCCGCCGTCGATCCCGTGGTGGTGATGGGCGACGCCGACGACCGCGTCGATTTCGGCCTCGACGGCGACGGCGACGCGGCCGTCACCAAGCGCCGCGAGCTTCACGAGGTGATCCAGTCGCAGGCGGAGCATTTCGATTTCGGCGGGCTCGATCTCGGCTTTCGCTACGAGACCGGCGCTGTCGTCGGCGACGGCTCCGACGCGCCTCCCTTCGACGTGCGCGTCTACACTCCCGTTGCACGGCCCGGCTCTCGATTGCCGCACGCGTGGGTCGAGAAGCTGGGACATCGCGTGTCCACCCACGATGTCGCGCGCCCGGGGCGCTTCACGCTGATCACCGATCCGCTCGGTGCCGCGTGGATCGACGCCGTGCGTGCGCTGGTGCTCGAGTCGGGTCTCGACATCGATCTCGCCGTGATCGGCGGCGGCGCCGCCGGCGAGTGGAGCGATGCTTGCGGCACCTGGGCGGCTGTCAGCGGACTCGACGCGGGCGGCGCGCTGCTCGTCAGACCCGACGGCCACGTGGCCTGGCGCCACGCCGGGCAGGCCGCAGGCGCGCGAGAGGCTCGGGCGGTTCTCGAAGATACGATCCGCGTCGTGTTGGCACTCGCCCCGGCCTTGCAGGAAGCCGTCGCATGAAGAACGCGGCCCCCACCGTCGCCACGCGTGCGAAGACTTCCACGACGGGAGGCCGCACGGCCGCCGCCTCCCGCGCCGTCGAAGCGCCGGTGCGATCGACGACCGGCAACGGCGCGACGGCCCAGGCCATTCTCAAAGCGGCGCTCGACCTGTTCGCGCGTGACGGCTTCGACGGTGCATCCATTCCATCCATCGCGAAGGCGGCCTCGATCGGCCACCCGCTCGTGCATTACCACTTTGGATCGAAAGAGAACCTGTGGCGGGCGGCCGTCGATCACGCGTTCGACGATCTCCAGCGCAGCATGGACCGGCTCGAGGAATCGGCCGCCGAACTCGCGCCCGTCGACGCGCTGCAGAAACTGCTTCGAGAGTTTGCAGGCTTTACCGCACGGCACCCCGCGCACACGTTCATCATCCTGAACGAGCTTCGTTCAGGCGGTGCAAGGTTCGACTGGCTCGTCGAACGCCATCTCGGTCCGCTGCACTCCCGGCTCGACCGCTTCATCGATGCGGCAATAGCCACCGGCAGCATTCGTCCGGTGCCGGCGGCGCACCTGTCGAGCATCGCCATCGGCGCCACGGTGCACTTCTTCGGCGCCGCGCCGCTCTTGTCGCGACTCTACAATGTCGCCACGCACGATCCGGACGTGATCGAAGCGCACTCTCGCTGGGTGCTCGAGATCCTCATGAAAGGGCTGGCCGTCGCGCCCGGCGAGGCCGCCGCCCAACTGCCAGGAGAAACGCATGACTGAGAATCCCGCTGCGAGGCCGGTTTCGCCGGCCAAGCTCGCCCACCTCGTTTTTCGCACGCCGCGCTACGACGCGATGGTCCAGTGGTACAGCACGGTGCTCGGGGCTGCGCCGGTCTTCGCCGACGCGATGCTGACCTTCCTCACCTACGACGACGAGCATCACCGCGTCGCGTTCGTCAACCTTCCCCAACTCGAGGATCTCAATCCGCTGGCGGCCGGCGTGGACCACGTGGCCTTCACGTATCGCAGCCTCGACGACCTGCTCGGCACCTACGAGCGGCTCAAGGCGGCCGGCATCGTGCCGGGCTGGTGCATCAATCACGGGCCGACCACTTCGATGTACTACAGCGATCCGGACGGCACGCGCGTCGAGCTTCAGATCGACAACTTCGCGACCAACCAGGAGCTGGACGCGTGGTTCCGCAGCGGCGCCTTCGCGCTCAATCCGATCGGCGTCGAGTACGATCCCGACCGGCTGCTGGAGATGCACCGCGGCGGCACACCGCTCGAGCGCCTGTTGCAGCAAGGCGCCACCAACGCCTGAGAAATCGGGGACAGGTACGCATTTCCGCTCCGGGAAATCCGTACCTGTCCCCGATTTCGGTTCAGGCTTCTATTTGCACCGCTGCGGCCTCGTCCACGACGAACGTCAGCGTGCCGTCAGTCGGTCGAACCAGCGAGGCGGGCGGCGCGCCGGCACTGCCCTCGCGCACGCGCCGCAGCGCCGGCGCCTTGTCGCGTCCGCTGACGAGGAACACGACGGCGCGAGCAGCGCACAATACCTGCGCAGTCAGCGTCACGCGCCAGGCGCTCTGGGCCGTCACCCAAGTCGCCACCGCGATCTCGCCGGGCGCTGCCGCGAGCGCGCTCGAGCCGGGAAACAGCGACGCGGTGTGGCCGTCGGAGCCGAGCCCGAGCAGCACGAGGTCGAAGCGCGGCGTTTCGCCGGGATCGGGCGCGAGGCCGCGCCGCAGCGTCATCGAGTAGAGGTACGCGGCTTTCTCCGGAGAGCCCGACGACGTGTCGATGCGATGCACCTGATGCGACGGGATCGGCACGTGGTCGAGCAACGCTTCGCACGCCATGCGAAAGTTGCTGTCCGGATGGTCGGCGGGAACCCAGCGTTCGTCGCCGAAGAATACGCGCCAGCTCGCGAACGTGGCCTCGTCGCTCGATGAGAGCAGTTCGTACAGACGGCGCGGCGTCGATCCGCCCGAAAGCGCGATGCGAAACGTGCCGCTGCGCGCCAGGGCTTCGCGTTCTGCGTCGAGCACGAGGCGGCACGCGGCGGCCGCAACGTCACCGGGCCCCGCTACGACGATCCATCGGGGCGACGCGCTCATCGCGTCCGTGCCTGCGGCCGTGCTTGCGCTGGCGCCGACCTCATTGCCGCCACTTGCGCCCGTCGCTCTCGATCAGGTCGACGGCATCCTCCGGCCCCCAGGAGCCGGCCGCATAGTTCGGGAAGTCGCGCGCGGCCAGCGCTCCCCACACGTCGAGCACCGGCGTCACGATCTCCCACGCCGCCTCCACCATGTCGGCGCGCTGGAACAGCGTCTGGTCGCCGAGGAACGCGTCGTGCAGAAGCCTCTCGTAGCCGGTCGCGATGCCGTTTCCGAAGTGCTCGGCGTACTGGAAATCCATGTCGACGGTGCCGATGCGCATCGTGGCGCCCGGAATCTTCGCGCCGAAGCTGAGCGAAATGCCTTCGTCGGGCTGCACGCGAATGACGAGTTGGTTGGCCTGCAGGTCGCAGACGGCCGTGTGGCGGAACAGCGCGAAGGGCGGGCGGCGGAACTGCACGACGATCTCCGTCATCCGCTCCGGCATGGCCTTGCCGACGCGCAGGTAGAACGGCACGTCCTTCCAGCGCCAGTTGTCGATCTCGATCTTCATCGCGACGAAGGTCTCGGTCTTCGACAGCGAGTCGACGCGGTCTTCCTGGCGGTAGTCCACCATGTGGCGATCACCGACGCGGCCGGCGCCGTACTGGCCGCGAACCGCCCTCGTCAGCACGTCCTCGGGCGCCATCGGCTGCACCGCGCGCAACACCTTGGATTGCTCGTCGCGCACCGCGTCGGCATCGAACGAGATCGGCGGCTCGAGTGCGATCAGCGAGATCAGCTGGAAGACGTGATTCGGCACCATGTCACGAAGCGCGCCGGCCTCCTCGTAATAGCCTCCCCGGCCCTCCACGCCGAGCGCTTCGGCCACGGTAATCTGCACGTGGTCGACATAGCGCCGGTTCCAGACCGGCTCGAAGATCCCGTTGGCGAATCGCAGCACGAGGATGTTCTGCACCGTCTCCTTCCCGAGATAGTGGTCGATCCGATAGATCTGCCTTTCGTCGAGCACACGCAGCAGCAACCTGTTGAGGTCGCGCGCCGACGCAAGATCGCGACCGAAGGGCTTCTCGACGACGACGCGGCGCCAGCTGCCGTTCTCGTTCTTCACCATTTCCGCGGTCGAAAGCTGCTCGACGATGACGCCGAAGTACTCGGGCGACGCCGCGAGGTAGAACAGCACATTGCCGCCGGTCTTGTGGGTGGCTTGAGCCTCGACGAGCTGCTCGCGCAAGCGCACATACGCCTGCGCATCGTCGAAGGAACCCGGAACGAAATAGAAGCGGCTCTCGAGCCACGACCATGTCGCCTCGTCGATACCGTCGGGGGCATACTCGGCAATGTTGCGCCTTGTCTGCTCGCGAAAATCCTCCGTGGTGGTGTCGCGGCGAGCGAAGCCGACGACCGCAAAGTTCTCCGGCAGCAGTTTCTCGCGCACGAGGTTGTAGAGCGCGGGGATGAGCTTGCGCTTGGTCAGGTCGCCGGACGCGCCGAACAGCACGAGCACGCAGGGACCCGCAGCGCGAATGCCGTCTTCGTCGCAGGGGTTGCTTTGCATCGTGACTTTCACTTTCCGGGCGCCTTCGGCACGACCACTATCGGCGGTTCGACATGACCGCCAAAGCCCATGCGCATGGCCGAGAGAACCTTGTCGGCGAAGGTGCTGTCCTGGCGAGAGCGAAAGCGCGCGAACAGCGAGGCCGTCAGCACGTTGGCCGGCACCGCCTGCTCGACGGCTGTGTCCACTGTCCAGCGGCCCTCGCCCGAATCCGAGACGTGGCCGGAAAAGTCCGAGAGCTGCGGGCTTTTCGCCAATGCATCGGCGGTGAGGTCGAGCAGCCACGACGTGACGACGGAGCCGCGGCGCCACACCTCGGCGATATCCGCCATGTTGAAGTCGTAGCGGTAGCCGGCAAGTTCCGGCACGGTGGCCGCGCCTTTGAGGATGTCGAAGCCCTCGGCGTAGGCCTGCATCAGTCCGTACTCGATGCCGTTGTGGATCATCTTCACGAAGTGGCCGGCGCCGACGCCGCCGCAGTGCAGAAAGCCTTCTTCAGCCGTACCGCCGCGACCCTCGCGATTAGGCGACGGCGGCACGCCCGAACCGCCGGGCGCGAGCGTGCGCAGGATGGGTTCGATCACGGCGAAGACCTCGTCGGCGGCGCCGACCATCAGGCAGTAGCCGCGCTCGAGTCCCCACACCCCGCCGCTCGTGCCAACGTCCACGTAACGGATGTCCTTCTCCGCGAGCCTGGCGGCGCGGCGGATGTCGTCCTTGAAGTGGGAATTGCCACCGTCGATCGCGATGTCGCCCGGAGACAGCAGATCGGCCAGCGCGCCGAACACCGACTCGGTGGCAACGCCGGCGGGCACCATCACCCAGACAATGCGTGGCGCTTCGAGTCTCGCGACCGCATCCGTGAGGCTGGACGAAGCTGCGGCTCCCTCGGCTGCAAGTTCCGCAACGGCCTCCGGGTTGTGATCGACCCCAACCACCTGATGGCCGCCCGCCATCAGGCGGCGGCTCATGTTCGCTCCCATTTTTCCGAGACCCACCATCGCGATCTTCATCGGGTTCTTCTCCAGGCGCGGATGTCCCGCGTCCCATCGACCGTATCGCTGCGAGGATTCGAACACGAGGCCCGCGCCGCTGGCTGTGATGCGGCTCGCCCGTGATCCTCAGGCGGGGCGCGCCGTGGCCACATCGCGCGGCGGCCGCCTGCCTCCCCGCTGGCCTTGGCGCCCGCGCGCCGCAGGGTCCATAACGCGCGACCATGCTTCTCGACCTCGTCGCCACTTCCACCTTCGGCCTTGAAGCCGTCGTCGTCCGCGAGCTCGAGGCCCTCGGCTACAAGGCGCGATCGGATCAGACCGGCCGCATCGACTTCGCCGGCGACGGGAACGCAATCGCGCGAACGAACTTGCGACTGCGATGCGCCGACCGGGTATTCGTGCGCGTGGCCACGTTCGTGGCGGCCGATTTCGACGCTCTCTACGAGGCCGTCGGAGAGGTTGCGTGGGAAGAGTGGATCGGGCCCGAGGACGCGTTCCCGGTCACGGGCCGCTCCGTGAAGAGCACGCTGTCCAGCGTGCCGGCCGTGCAACGCACCGTGAAGAAAGCGATGGTCGAGAGGCTGATGCGCGCGCACGGCGTCACCCACCTGCCGGAATCAGGCCCCGAAGTGGCGGTCGAGATCGCAATCCTGAAGGACAGCGCGACGCTGCTGCTCGACACCAGCGGACCCGGGCTTCACAAGCGCGGCTATCGCGATCTCGTCGGTGCCGCACCGCTCCGCGAGACACTGGCTGCCGGCCTCGTCGATCTTTCGTTCTGGAAGCGCGGCAAGCCGCTCGTCGATCCGTTCTGCGGCAGCGGCACCATCGCGATCGAAGCGGCGATGGCCGGGCGCAACCTCGCGCCGGGGCTTTCGCGCACGTTCGCGGCCGAAGACTGGCCGGTGCTCGATGAGGACATCTGGACACGCGCGCACGAAGAGGCGCGCGACCTCGAGCTACCCGACCTTGGCGAGCGCATCCTTGCAACCGACATTGACGAAGCCGCGCTATCGCTGGCCCGCCGCCACGCGCATCGTGCGGGCGTCGCCGCCGACATTCATTTTCAGAGACTGCCGTTCTCGGAACTCTCGTCCAGCCGGGAATTCGGCTGCATCGTGACCAATCCGCCCTACGGCGTACGCCTCGACGACGACTCCGACGTGCGCCGGCTCTATGAAACGATGGGTGAGACCTTCCGCAACTTGCCGACGTGGTCGTTCTTCGTGCTCACTTCGTGGCGCGACTTCGAGCGCATCGTCGGGCGCCGTGCCGATCGCCGCCGCAAGCTCTACAATGCGCAGATCGAGTGCACGTACTACCAGTTCCACGGCCCGCGGCCGGGCGTACGAAGCTGATCGCGATCGTTCGCGGCGCGGCTCGCAGAGACCGGCGAATTCGCGATGCGGTCCCACGTGCGAACGCTACAAGTGATTGAAGGCACCGGAGTTTCTCGATAGCGTCCCGGCCATGAAGAAGGCACTCGTGGCGCTCGATCATACCTCCTGCAAGGGATGGAACTTCGAACATTTTTGCCGTGTCGTGCAACTTTTCCAGAAGAGGGGTCTTTTTCCGGAGATCTCCCTCGTATCGGTGACCCATGCCTCGCTCTATGCGATGCCCACCCAGTTCTACCGGGCGACGAAGGGGCGTTTCGCTCACGAGGCCCTGGGGAGAATCACGAGTTCCAGCGAAGGACGCTTCAACTTCGAAGGCGCCCGGGTTCTTCAATCCGACTCGCCGGCGAAAGAAGATCACGTAGCACAGTTGTCGCGCTACGGTCGCCGCCTTGGCGTGGATGCGCTCGTAATGGCGAGCAGCGACCGAAGGGGCCTTCCCTATTGGTTCCTCGGAAGTTTTTCCGAAACCGCCAGCCTTACCGCCACGCTGCCTGTCCTCATCATCAAGCCGCAGATAAGCGAGTCCGACTTTTCCCGTTCGGTCCGCTTCGTTGTAGCGGTGGACGCGGCAGTGCCACCGTCCGCTCTCTCCATTCGCTTCCTGGCGAAGACGGCAAAATCGGCTTCGGCGAATGTGGACCTCGTGTATGTGGACCCGGCGAGAGGAACTTTCCTCGAATCGCTCAAGCAGCGAAAGACCGAGCCTGAAGCTTTCAGGGTCCTTGCGCGGATCCAGGCGGCCTTGAAGGAACAAGGGGTCAGCTCGACGACGACAATCCTGAAGGAATCCAGGTCCGTCGCGCACACGGTCGTAGATTTCGCAGAGGAGAAGAAGGCGTGGATGACCGTCACGACGGCGGCTCCTCGTTCTCGTGCGAGAAAGCTCCTTCTGGGATCGACCGGGCGTCACATTCTTTCGCTTACGAAACGGCCCTTCCTGGCCGTAAGGATGGAGTAGGGGTGATGCAGGGCTTCCGGTTCGAAGGCCACTCGCTGGAGTTCCTCCTGCTCTCCACTTCGTTCCTGCTGGTTTTTTCGGTCCTGACCAATCGCATCTCCTCCGCCCTCGGAGTCCCCTCCCTTCTCCTGTTCCTCGGGATCGGCATGCTGGCCGGGGTGGAAGGCCCGGGAGGAATCGATTTCACCAACTACTCGCTGTCGTTCGCCGTCGGCAGCGTTTGCCTCACGTTCATCATCTTCGACGGCGGCATGCGCACGTCATGGAACAACGTGCGTCCCATTCTGCCGGTCGGGCTTTCACTTTCCGTGCTGGCGACGCTCATCACGGCAGTGGCAACGGCCGTTTTCGCGAATGTCGTTTTGGGTCGCTCGTGGGTCGAGGCGCTGCTTCTCGGAGCAATCGTTTCGTCCACCGATGCCGCTGCGGTGTTCAGCATTCTCCGGGCGAGGAGTCTTTCGCTCAAAGGCCGGCTCAAGGACACCCTGGAATTCGAAGCGGGCAGCAACGACCCCATGGCGATCTTCCTCACCGTGGGTGTGCTGGCCTACGCGACAGGTCAGGCAACGGACGTCTTCTCTTTCGTCTCACTCTTTGGCATGCAGTGGGGGCTGGGCCTCGCCTTGGGATGGATCGGCGGCCACGCCTTCCGCTGGCTGATCAACCACGCGGGGATCGAATACGAGGGGCTCTACAGCGTACTTCTCCTCGGACTCGTGATCTTCCTCTTCGCGGGCACCTCGGCGCTTGGTGGAAGCGGATTTCTTGCCGTCTATATTGCCGGGCTCTTCCTCGGCAACTCGGAGCTTCTCCACAAAGGAAGCGTCAAGCGATTTCATGACGGAGTCGCGTGGCTCGCCCAGATCCTGGTGTTTCTGACGCTCGGACTTCTCTCCACCCCGTCCCATCTTCTCCCGGTCTGGAAGGAAGGAATTCTTCTTTCCAGCTTCATGATGTTCGTCGCACGTCCCTTGAGTGTCTTCCTGGCCACTCCGGGATCATCCACCCTGGAGAGAAAGGACCGCTTGTTCGTCTCGTGGGTGGGACTCAGGGGCGTTGCGCCCATTATCCTGGCCACTCTTCCGTGGAGCGTCGGCTTTCCGAATTCGGAGTATCTGTTCAACCTCGTTTTCTTCGTGGTCCTGCTTTCGGTGATCGTGCAGGGAATCACCATTCCGTGGGTGGCGGTGAAACTGGGACGCATCGTTCCACTTCGCGAGGAGCCCGCACACGATCATCTTGCAGGCATGCTTCTGCCCGAGGGCTTCGTGACCATCGAGATGGAGGTGGGAAACAGTGCGGCCGCGAAGGGCACCCGGGTAGTGGACCTTGCCCTGCCTTCCGGAGTCCTCCTCACGAGTCTCGAAAGGGGTGGGCGCTATCTCATTCCAAAGGGGGATACGGCGTTCACGCCGGGCGACCGCGTCTGGGCGCTTGCACGGCCGAGCAACATCGACGTGCTGAGAAAGCTCTTTGGTAAGGCAGAGCCGGTGAGTGCCTGACGCACGATTACCGGCTTGCGATCGTGTCGGTCAATCGCGGCGGCGCTGGGGGCGCTCGCTTCTGGCGCCGCGGGCGCGGCGGATCACGAGGCGCGGATCGCGGTCGTCGGGTTGGTCGGCGTTGTGCTCGAAGTCGCGCGCGACGTCGCACGCCACCTCGAAGGACGTCATCTCGTTGTCGATGTCGATCGCGCCGATGGCGCGGCTGGACACGTTGCCGCGGCGACAGAGTACCGCGAGCACTCGCTGCGGCGTCGCACCACCGCGATGGCCCCAGTTCATCTCGAAACGCTCGGCAAGCTGGCGCGCCGGCGAACGGCCTTCGTCGCCGCCTTCGGAGCGGGCTTCCGAACGGCCGTCGGGGCGACGGGCTCCGCGAGCATCGGGCCTGTCGTGCCACCCCGCGCGATCCGGACGCGCCGGCGCCGAACTGAGCGGCTCGATGTCGCAGGCCGCGGCATGGCGGGGGTCGCGGCAGAACTCGACGAGGCGCGCAATGAGCTGCGCCGGCTCGGTGCCGTCGAGAAGCTTCTCGGCGAAAGCAATCTGCGCGGCGGTGGGCTCGGCAGCAGCCTCGAGCGCCTCGCGAAGACGACGCCGTTCGCGTTTCGCCAGCGCCTTCTCGACGGTAGCCGCCGTCGGCACTTCGCGCCACTGCAGCTTCACCTTCGCGCGCGAGAGCAGGAACTCGACCTTCCGCTGACGCATCGGTGTCGAGAGGATCACGCTGCGGCCCTTGCATCCGGCGCGGCCGGTGCGGCCCGCGCGGTGCGTGTAGCTTTCGGAATCGAACGGCGCGTCGGTGTGGATCACCAGCGCAACGTCAGGAATGTCGAGCCCGCGTGCAGCCACGTCGGTGGCCACCAGCACGGTGGTCATGCCGCTGCGGAACGCCTCGAGCGTGCGCGTGCGCTGGTTCTGCTCGAGCTCGCCGCTGATCGGCGCTGCCGCAAAGCCATCCGACGCGAGCTGGTCGGCAAGCTCGGCCGCCTGCGCGCGCGTGTTCACGAAAATGAGCGTGCGCTCGTCTTCGGTGAGGAGGATCAGGTTGACGATGGCGGCGTAACGATCGTGAAGACGAACGAGGTGGCCGACGTGCTCGATGTCCTCGTTGGCGACACCGAGGCGCGTGCCCTGCACCGCCAGCGGTTCGGTCTGGTACTTGCGGGCGAGCTTCTGGATCTCGGGCGGGAACGTCGCGGAAACGAGGTGAGTGCTGCGGCCCGCGGGTGTAGCGTCAAGAATGGCTTCGAGCTCTTCGCGAAAGCCCATGTCGAGCATGCGATCGGCTTCGTCGAGCACCAGTTCCGCGACAGACGTGCAGTCGAGCGCGCGCGTGCGAATGTGATCGAGCAGGCGGCCGGGCGTGCCGACGACGACGGTGGGCTTGCGCTCGAGGCGGCGGCGCTCCTGGCCGACGCTGCTGCCGCCCGTCACGCACTCGACCGTGAGTCCGGGAACTTCCGCAAAGAGCCACTCGAGCTCTCCGCTGACCTGCACGGCCAGTTCGCGCGTCGGCACGATCACCAGCGCACGCAGCGAGCGCATTTCCTTGGAGGCTTTGCCGGCCTTGGCCGCTTCGAGCAGGCGTGGCGCCAGCACGAGGCCGAGCGCGACGGTCTTTCCGGAACCGGTCTGGGACGAGATCTGCAGGTCGCGGCCAAGCGCCGTGCCGGCAAGAACGGCGCGCTGCACGACGGTCATGTCGTCGAAGCCGCGCTCCTCGAGCGCTTTGCGCAGCGGCGGCGCGACGGCTTCGAAAGGAGAGGTTTCGACTTCGTCCATGACGGATGCGGTGGCGTCTTCAGACGCAAAGGGTTCGGTCGCGACCGCGGCGAGGGAGAGGGTTTTCATGATTGGGTTCGGCCTTGGGCGCCAAGAGAGGGGCCCTAAAAGAGTAAAGCCACGGGACCATAGGCGCTGCACGCCGCAAACGCAATGCGTCATCGGAGCGTTGGGAGCATCCCGGGCCGGTTCGATGGCGGCCGACAGGGTCGGGCGGGCAAACGGGCCATGGGGAGTGGGTTTTGCTCAGGATCTTTGACAAGACTCCCGGTCTCCAATCGACCCGGAGCACAACAGGAGTGCGACCAATGAAGACCCTTCTGACGACGGCAACCCTCGCCTTCGCCCTCACATCCACCCTCACGGCCTGCGCCCAAGGCGGCAAGCCGGACGAACCGGCTGCCAAAGCCGCGCCGGCCGCCGAGGCCGGCAAGGAGACCGGAAAGGTGACGACCACCGCCAGCGGCTTGAAATACGAAGTTCTGAAGGAAGGAAGCGGCGCCAAGCCGTCGGCCACCGACAACGTGACCGTGCACTACCACGGCACGCTGATGGACGGCACGGTCTTCGACAGTTCCGTCGATCGCGGCCAGCCGGCCACCTTCCCTCTCAACCGCGTGATCCCGGGATGGACCGAGGGTGTGCAGCTGATGCCGCTCGGCTCGAAGTACAAGTTCACCATCCCGCCGGACCTCGCCTACGGCGAGCGCGGAGCCGGCGGCAAGATCCCGCCCAACTCCACCCTCGTATTCGAAGTCGAGCTGATCAAGATCAACTAGAAGCTCCGAGCTGGCGAGGAGCGAGACCAGTTCCTCCAAGTAGGAGCGCGCAGCGCGACGATCAGAATAGCCTAAACGGGGCAAGCCTCGGCGCCGCGCCCGAGCCACGTCGCCGCGAGCAATGACAGCCCTGACGTCCGCCCTACCAAGGCGGACGTCAGGCACTCAACCAACCCCTCGCCGAGGAGCACGACTTTGGACACCCTGATCGTCGAGCGCCGCGAAGACGGCATCGTCACCGTCACGCTCAACCGTCCCGCGAAGAAGAACGCGATCAACGCGCGTATGTGGGACGAGCTGCTCGAGGTCTTCGCGGAAGTCGGCGAGAGCACCGCCGACCGCGTGCTGGTACTGACCGGCGCCGGCGATGCGTTCTCGAGCGGTGCCGACCTCGCGGGCGAGGCCGAAGCCGACCGTCACCAGCTCCAGCGCATGCACCACTTCAACCGCGTGGGCCTGGCGCTCCACGCCATCCCGAAGCCCGTCATCGCGAAGGTGAACGGCGTGGCTGCCGGCGCCGGCCTCAACATCGCTCTCGGCTGTGACCTCATCGTCGCATCCGACCGCGCGCGCTTCGCGGAGATCTTTGCGAAGCGCGGCCTCAGTCTTGACCTCGGCGGCTCGTGGCTGCTGCCGCGCCTGATCGGACTGCACAAGGCGAAGGAGCTCGCGCTGCTCGCCGACATCATCGACGCGACGGAGGCCGAGCGCATCGGACTCGTCAATCGCGTCGTCGCGCATGCCCAACTCGATGCGTTCGTGGACGACTGGGCGAGGCGCCTCGCCGCCGGTCCGCCGCTGGCGCTCGCAATGAGCAAGCGCATGCTCACCAATGCGTTCTCCGTGACGCTCAGCGAAGCCCTCGACGCGGAAGCCATGGCCCAGTCGGTCAACGTCGCGTCGAAGGACACGCGCGAAGCCATCGCGGCCTTTCTCGAGAAGCGCGAACCCACCTTTCGCGGTAAATAGATGACAGAGCCGACACCGACCTCTCCGGCCCGCCCGGATGCCTCCGCGCTGCCGATCGATCCCGTCTGCGGAATGACGGTGGACCCGGCCGTCAAGCCCTGGCAACACGAGCACCGCGGCCACACCTACCGGTTCTGCAGCGCCAGGTGCCACGAGAAGTTTGCCGCCGACGCCGACATGTACCTGTCGCCCGATCGCGCCGCACGCGAAGCGGAGGCTTCGCCAGACGCTATCTACACCTGCCCGATGCATCCGGAGATCCGCCAGGTCGGCCCGGGCCCGTGCCCTCTTTGCGGCATGGCTCTGGAGCCCGAGGAAATCACCGCCGACGACGCGCCAAACCCCGAGCTTGCGGAGATGACGACGCGCCTACGCATCGCCGCGCTGCTGGCACTGCCCGTCTTCGCACTCGAGATGGGCGGGCACGTGTTCGGGCACCTTCCATGGCTGTCGCCTCTCGCGTCGGCGTGGACGCAGGGCCTGCTCGCGACGCCCGCCGTACTCGGCGCCGGCTGGGTATTCTTCCGTCGCGGCTACGACTCCGTCAGGAACGGCAGTCTCAACATGTTCACGCTGATCGCGCTCGGCACCGGCGTCGCGTGGCTGTACAGCGTCGTCGCGTTGATCGCGCCGGGCCTGTTTCCGCCCGCGATGCGCGGGCACGGCGGCGTGGTGCCCGTGTACTTCGAAGCCGCAGCCGTCATCATCGCGCTCGCGCTGCTCGGCCAGGTACTCGAGCTGCGAGCGCGCGACCGCACCTCGGGCGCCATTCGTGCGTTGCTGCGTCTTGCACCGCCGGTCGCGCACCGCGTGAAGGAAGACGGCAGCGACGAAGAAGTCGCCCTCGAGGTCGTCACGCCGGGAGATCTTCTTCGCGTGCGGCCCGGGGAGAAGGTTCCGGTCGATGCGGTGGTGGTCGAGGGCAACTCGGCGGTAGACGAATCGATGCTGACCGGCGAGTCGATGCCGGTGGCCAGGAAAGCCGGCGACGCGGTGATCGGCGGCACCATCAACGGTTCGGGCTCCCTCGTCGTGCGCGCCGACAAGGTGGGCCGCGACTCGATGCTCGCTCGCATCGTGCAGATGGTGGCCGAGGCGCA
Source organism: Binatia bacterium (assembly GCA_046261745.1). Classification (GTDB taxonomy): domain Bacteria; phylum Desulfobacterota; class Binatia; order UBA1149; family CAITLU01; genus DATNBU01. The sequence goes on along the minus strand of JBHEOD010000012.1, from coordinate 2,014 downwards.
GCGCAGCCGCGCGCCTGTGCAGCGTCTCGTCGACCGCATCTCGGCGGCGTTCGTTCCGGCCGTGATCGTCGTGGCCGTACTCTCGTTCGCGGGCTGGATGACGTGGGGGCCCGACCCTCGCCTCGCGCACGCGATGGTCGCAGCCGTCAGCGTGCTGATCATCGCGTGCCCTTGCGCGCTCGGCCTCGCCACGCCGATGTCGGTGATGGTCGGCGTCGGGCGCGGCGCGACGGCCGGTATCCTGATGCGCAGCGCCGAGGCCCTCGAGCGAATGGAGAAGGTCGACACCATCGTCGTCGACAAGACCGGCACGCTGACCGAAGGCCGCCCGGCCGTCACGGAGGTTGTGGCCGCCGACGGGCACACCGGGCGTGAGGTGCTTCGAATCGCCGCCGGCGTCGAGCGCGACAGCGAGCATCCGCTGGCGGCCGCCGTCCTGCGCGAAGCGGCCGAACAGGAAATCGCGGTGGGCAGCGCGCAGGGGTTCCTCAGCGTTGCGGGCAAGGGAGCACGCGCGAAGGTGGAGGGTCGCGACGTGCACGTCGGGAACGCCGCCATGCTGGCGGACGAGGGCATCGACGTCGCGCCGCTTGCGGCCCGCGCAGACGAACTTCGCTCCGAAGGCGCCACGGTGATCTTCGTTGCCGCGGACGGCCGGCTGATCGGCCTCGTCGCAATCGCCGACCCCGTCAAGGAATCCACGCCGCCGGCCCTCCGGCGCCTCAAGGCCGAAGGGCTCCGCGTGGTGATGCTCACCGGCGACCACCGGGCCACCGCAGAAGCCGTCGCGCGCCGGCTCGGCATCACGGAGGTGGAAGCCGAGGTGATGCCCGAGCACAAGCTCGAGGTGGTCAAGAGACTGCGCCGCGAAGGATGCGTGGTGGCAATGGCCGGCGACGGCGTCAACGACGCGCCCGCGCTTGCCGGCGCCGATGTCGGCATCGCGATGGGCACCGGCACCGACGTCGCCATGCAGAGCGCCGGCATCACACTGCTGCGCGGCGATCTCGGCGGCATCGCCCGTGCGCGGCGCCTGTCGCAGGCGGCGATGCGCAACATCCGTCAGAACCTGTTCTTCGCGTTCTTCTACAACGTGGTGGCGGTCGGCGTGGCCGCGGGCCTTCTCTACCCGTGGTTCGGCATCCTGCCGTCGCCGGTACTGGCGGCCGCCGCGATGTCGCTATCGTCGGTGAGCGTGATCGGCAATGCGCTGCGCCTGCGCCGCGTCGACCTCGACAACTGAGAGTTCCGCGGCTTTTCGGAAAGACTGCCTATTCGTCAGTGTCGAAAGGAAACAGCTGCGCCGCCTCGATCACAACGTCGGGATAGGCCGGCAGCACCAGCGTGGTCGACCCCATGGCGCGCATCGTCTTCCCGTAGCGGCGACCGACCTGGTCAGGTTCCGTGAAGCACTCAACGCTGCTATCGCGCAGGTTCACGATCCAGAAGGCGGGCACGCCGGCACGCGCATAGATGGCGCTCTTGGTCAGACGATCCTGGACGAGGGAGCTGTCGGCCACCTCCACGAGCAGGTGCACCTTCGACGGGTGGCGCCGCAGGTAATCGGTGTTGCGCCCCGGAACGATCGCAACGTCGGGCTCGGGGACACTCTTCGGCCCGGCAAGAAACGTCATTTGGGGGCGCACGAGCGTTCCGGGCGGCAGTCGCGAGGCCAGAAGCTGCTGGATGTGGTAGACGACCGCGTCATGGAGCGGCGACGGGGGAGCCATCGACACGATCTGGCCCTCGAGGAGCTCCACCCTGTCGTCCGGCGAAATCGTTCCGCACTCGATCAGTGCGAAGTACCCGTTCACGTCAAATCCCGCGTCGGTCGCTGTGGTCGACATCGCCGGGGCATCCTACTGCACGACTGCGCAGCCGGGAAGAGAATCCAATGACTCTGAAGGCATGAACATCCCGCCCGATGCCGCGCTCAGCGCACGGCGAACCAGCGGTCGTGCAGCAGCATTCCCGCGAGCATGGCAGGCACCACCACCATCGCGGCCTCCATGGC
>JBHEOD010000119.1:302-11140 GCA_046261745.1 Binatia bacterium | reverse complement strand
TGGCCGGCATCGGCATCACCAATCAGCGCGAGACGGTCGTAGTCTGGGACCGCAAGACCGGCAAGCCCATTCATCGCGCGATCGTCTGGCAGGACCGCCGCACCGCCGCCGTCTGCGACAAGCTGCGGGCTGCCGGCGCCGAGCGCGAGGTGCGCAAGAAAACGGGCCTGGTGCTCGACCCGTATTTCTCCGCCACGAAGGTGGCGTGGATTCTCGACAACGTGCGCGGCGCACGTGCACGCGCCGAGCGCGGCGAACTCGCATTCGGAACCATCGACTCGTGGCTGATCTGGAAGCTGACGGGCGGCGCGGTTCACGCCACCGACTACACCAACGCGTCGCGTACGATGCTGTTCAACATCCGCACGCTGCGCTGGGACGACGGGCTTTGCAGGCTGCTGCGGGTGCCCGCTGCGATGCTGCCGGAGGTGCGCGCGTCGGCCGGCGTATTCGGGCACACCGTTCCCGGCCTCGTCGGGCGCGCTTCCATCGCCATCAGCGGAGTCGCCGGCGACCAGCAGGCGGCGATGTTCGGCCAGGCCTGCACGGCACCCGGCATGGTCAAGAATACCTACGGTACCGGCTGCTTCCTCGTGATGTATTTGGGCGAGAAACCGATCGAGTCGAAGAACGGACTGCTCACCACGCTGTGCTGTCGCGCCGACGGTGGTCCCGCCTATGCGCTCGAGGGCTCCGTGTTCATCGCGGGAGCCGCGGTGCAGTGGCTGCGCGACGGCCTCGGCATTCTCGAGCGCGCCGCCGACAGCGAAGCTGCTGCAAGACGCGTCAGCTCTACGCTGGGCACGTACGTGGTGCCCGCGTTCGCGGGTCTCGGCGCGCCGTATTGGGATGCCGACGCCCGCGGCGCGGTGGTCGGCCTCACGCGCGGCGTGACGGCGGACCACCTCGTGCGCGCCACACTCGAGTCGCTGGCGTACCAGACGCGCGACGTCGTCGATGCGATGGCCGCCGACTCGAAGAAAAAATTGCGGGTCCTGCGCGTGGACGGCGGAGCGTGCGCGAACAACTTCCTGATGCAGTTCCAGGCCGACCTGCTCGGCGTGGCCGTCGATCGTCCGACCGTGATCGAGACCACCGCGGCCGGTGCCGCGTTCCTGGCCGGCGTCGGAGCGGGTCTGTGGAAGAGCGCCCGCGATCTCGAGGCGGTGCGCAAGGTGGATCGCCTCTTCAAGCCGAAAATGAAGCCGGCCGAACGCGAAGCGCTGTATGCGGGCTGGGAGAAAGCTGTCGGGAGGGTGCGCTCGCGGCGGTGATCAAGAAGTCTTGACACCACGTCGAAAATCGACAATACGTCGATTACAGACAGAGTGTCGATGACGGAAATACTCAACGAAACCGCCGCAGCGCCCGACGCGGCGCCGGCCGGACGGACCAGCCGGCGAAGCCGGCGCACCCGGCGTGAACTTGTCGAAGCGGCGCGCGCCCTTCTCGAAGAGGAAGGCGTGACCGCCCTGACCGTCAAGGCCGTCACCGACCGTGCCGACGTCGGTCACGGCACCTTCTACCACCACTTCGCGTCGACCGAGGCCGTGCTGGCCGCCGGCATCGAAGAATCGATGCGCGAGTTCGCTGCCGCCATGGAGCGCAACTTCGCGGACGCCGACGATAAAGCCTGGGTCTTCGTCGCGAGCATGTCGAGCACGCTGCGCATGCTCGCCGCGCACCCGGCCCTCGGCTGGATGCTCGAGAGGCCCGCTGTTCTTGCGGCCGCGCTACGCGAAGCCTGCGGTCCGTTCGCGCGCCGGGACGTCGACGCGATGATCGCGGCCCGCGACGTCGAAGCCGGCATCGCGGGCCGCGCAACGCGCTACTGGGAATGGATCATCATCGGCGCGCTGGTGGATGCTGCCGCCCGCCCCAGTGAACGCCGCGACATCGAGGAGAATCTCCTCGAACTGATCCTGCGCATGCTCGGACTCGGCCACGCGAGGATCGACGCGCTGATCGCCCGCCTGCGGAGCAACAAGTGACTGCACCCCGGACCCACGACGTGGTCATCGTCGGCTGCGGACCTGTCGGCGCCGGCGCTGCGATTCTGCTTGCCCGCGCGGGGCTCCGCGTCGTGATCGTGGACAGGTCGCTCGCCGTTTACGAGCTGCCACGCGCGGTGTTCCTCGACGGCGAGACGGTGCGGGCGTTCCAGCGCATCGGCCTCGGCGAGGAGATCGCCAGGCTGCTTCAACCGTGGCGCGCCGGCGAAGCCGCGTACTTCACCGATTCGAAGCGCAACGCGCATTTCGGGGTGGAGATGCCGCGTTACGGCGTCAACGGCTGGCGCGACGGCGCGTTCTTCGACCAACCGGAGTTCGAGGCGCGCCTTCGCGAACTCATGGCGCTCGAGCCGAATGTCGAAGCCTTGCTGGGGCACGAGGTCACTTCCATCGGGCAGGACGCGCAGGAAGTGACCGTCACCGCGACGGATCTCGCGACCGGGCAGGTACGCGAGCTGCGATCCCGCTACGCCGTCGCGTGCGACGGCGCGTCAAGTTTCGTGCGCCGCAGTCTCGGCATCGCGTGGCACAGCCTCGGCTACGACCACGACTGGCTGGTGGTGGACATCGTCGCGAAGGATCCGGCGGATCTCCCGAGCGTCACCATGCAGGTCTGCGATCCGGCGCGTCTCGTCACCTACATCTGCGGCAAGGATCCGTTTCGCCGCTGGGAGTTTCGCCTGCTGCCCGGGGAAACCCGCGAAGAAATGATGTCGCCGGCCAGGGTGGAGCAACTCCTGTCGCGGTGGATCCCCGCAAGCCGCTACGTGCTGCGCCGCTCGGCCGTCTACCAGTTTCACGCCGCCACGGCTGAACGCTGGCGTGACGGCCGCATCTTTCTCGCCGGCGACGCTGCGCACCAGACGCCGCCGTTTCTCGGCCAGGGCCTCAACGCCGGCTTTCGCGACGTCGTCAATCTGGCGTGGAAGATCCAGATGGTGGCGAGCGGCGCTGCGCCCGAATCGCTGCTCGACAGCTACGAGGAGGAGCGCGATCCGCATGCCCACGAGCTTGTGGACTGGGCCGTTGCCGTCGGTCGCCTGATGGACGCGATGGCCGATGCCGAGGCAGGTCGCGCGTTGGGTCCCCCGCCCGACGACCTGATGCGCTCCGGCTACGGGCAGGGACGCACCACGCCTCCTCTGCGCCGCGGTCTTGTCACGACAGAGCAGGTTTCCGACCTCGGCGTGACGGGTTACCTTTTCAACCAGCCGACGGTCGCGGCGCAAGGCGGCCCGCTCATGTTCGACGAGATTCTCGGCCCCGGTTTCGCGGTGGTCGGTCGTGACGCGTCCGCGCTCGCGATGAGCAAGGAGAGCGCGGGCCGGCTCGAAAGCCTCGGTGCGCGCATCGTCGACATCTCCGCATACGAACTGGTGGCCGGATGCTGGGACCGCCTGTTCGCTGCGCACGGCGCCGCGATCGTGCGTCCCGACCGTTACGTGTTCGGCGTGACCGACGAGACTCATTCGCTCGACGCCCTCGTCCTCAGCCTCGAACAGATGCTATCGCGCGGCGCGGACGCCGCGGCCGGGAACGGCAACGGGCACGACCCGCTCGGCCATCCCGCCACGAATACCTAAAGCCTTGCGGCCGGAACAGGAGAAAATCCATGACAGAACCCGTGCTCAGGATTCGCGACATTGCGTACGTGCGGCTGCGCGTTCCCGACCTCGACGTGATGGAGAACTACCTGGTCGATTTCGGGATGCAGCGGAGCGCCCGCACCAGCAGCGCGCTGTTCATGCGGGGGAGCGGCACCAGCCATCACCTGCACATCAGCGAGAAGGGCGACGCGGCCGGGCTCGTTGCCTTCGGATTTCTTGCCGCCGATGCGGCCGACCTGGACGCCCTCGCCGAAGTTCCGGGTGCGACGGCGGTGCACGACATCGAGGAGCCCGGCGGGGGGCGCCGCGTGGTGATCCACGATCCGTGGGGAACACGCATCGAACTGGTCAATGGCATCGCTGCGGTCGAGGCGCTGCCGGAGCGCCCGGCGGAACGTTTCAATTTCGGCGGTCGCGTCGAGCGCCGCGGCACATTCACCAGGGTAGGGCAGCGACCGGCCGCCGTGGTACGACTCGGGCACGGGGGCATCAACGTCGGCGATCCGGATGCTGCGTTCGACTGGTACCACGAGCACTTCGGCATCCTGCGCAGCGATACGATCGCGATCGGCGATTTCACGCTCGCGCATTTCTGCCGCTGTGACCGCGGCAGCGAGTACACCGACCACCACACGTTCCTGCTGGCACGCTCGATGGACGGCAGCACGAGCCTCAACCACGTATCCTTCGAGGTGGCCGGCCTCGACGACGTGTGGGTGGGACACGCGCATCTCGCGCGCCGCGGCTACCGTCACACGTGGGGCATCGGCCGCCATACGCTCGGCAGTCAGATTTTCGATTACTGGCGCGACCCGTGGGGCCAGATTCACGAGCACTACACCGACGGAGACCTGCTCGATGCCTCCGTCGAGACCGGCGTGCATTCGCCCGACGAAGGAGACAGTCAGTGGGGTCCGTCAATGCCCGCCGACTTCGGCCAGACCATCCCGGCCTGACCCGCGGGGCGAGATTCGTTTCGACGTACGACAAAGAACAGGAGCCACGAACATGAAGCTCGCAACATTCACGTATCAGGGGATGACCCGCCTCGGCGCCGTCGTCGGCGATCAGGTGGCCGACCTTTCGAACGCGGGACTGCCCGCCACCATGCTCGGCCTGCTCGAAGGCGGGGACACGGCCATGGCGCACGCGAAGGCTGCCGTTGCCGAAGCACCGCGACTCGCGCTGTCGGGCGTGCGCCTCGAAGCTCCGGTCGCGAGGCCGCCGAAGATCCTCGCTGTCGGGCTCAACTACCGTGCCCACGCCGAGGAGTGCGGCATGCCGATCCCGGTGGTGCCGATCATCTTCAACAAGCAGTCGACGTCGGCGGCCGGGCCCTTCGACGCGATTCACCGGCCCCGCGAATCTGACCAGGTCGACTACGAAGGCGAGCTTGCCGTGATCATCGGCAAGCGCTGCCGCCGTGTGCCGGCCGCCGACGCTCGCTCCGTGGTCGCCGGCTATGCCGTCGCAAATGACGTGAGTGTGCGCGACTGGCAGCTGCGCGTGCCGACGATGACGATGGGCAAGTCGTGGGACACGCACTGTCCGTTCGGACCGTGGATCACCACGGCGGACGAGATCGCCGATCCGCACGACCTTGCGCTCAAGACGTGGGTGAACGGCGAGCTGCGGCAAAGCGCGAACACCTCCGACCTGATCTTCAACGTCGACCAGATCATCGAGCACCTCTCGACGGCTTTCACGCTCGAGCCGGGCGATATCATCGTCACCGGAACGCCGGGCGGCGTGGGCCTGTGGATGGACCCGAAGTGCTGGTTGAAAGATGGCGACGTGGTCAGGATCGAGATCGACGGACTCGGTGCGATCGAAAACCGCGTCATCGACGAGCCGGAGGGCACGGTTCACTACTGACCCCAGAAAATGGGGTCAGACCCCATTTTCTGGGAAACGCCGGGTAAGCCGCCGTGGCAGACGCCCCCGGCAGACGAGACCAGCGTGCGGCCCTCATGCCCGCCGGCGCCATTTGAGCCCGGCTGCCCGCGTTGCTATACCCCTCGCTTCCGCGGCGCCTGCCGCGGCCCCCGAGGACGACATGAAGGCAGCCATTCACCCCGAGTACAACGAAATTGACGTCGTCTGCGCCTGCGGCGCGACGTTCAAGACCCGTTCCACGTCCCCCAAGGTCCACGTAGAAATCTGCGCGGACTGCCATCCCTTCTACACGGGAAACCAGAAGATTCTCGACACGGCCGGCCGCGTCGAGCGTTTCCGGCTCAAGTACGCCAACGTCAAGCCCGCCGCCGCTGCGGCCAAGTAAGAAAAGCAGCAAGGCCCACGGCGGACAGACGGGAGATTTCTCCAGCGCCACGTGACCCGTGGCGCATTCGATGGGGGGCCGGAGAAACATTCCGGCCCTCTTCGTGTTTGTGAACCCATGCTCGACAAGCTCGCCCAGATCGAACGTCGCTTCGCCGAGATCGAGGCGCAGGTGGCCGACCCCGAGATTTTCGGGGACCAGGGCCGCTTTGCCAAGCTCATGCGCGAGCGTTCGGAACTCTCCGACATCGTCGAGGTGTACCGGCGTCGCTGCGACACCGAGGCACGTCTCGAAGAGGCGCGCGTGCTGCGCGACGACAGCGACCCGGACATTCGGGACATGGCGGCGGCCGAAGTCCGCGACCTCGAACCGGCCGTCGAAGCGCTCGACAACGAACTGCGGCTGTTGCTCGTTCCCAAGGATCCCCTCGACCAGCGAAACGCGATCTTCGAGATCCGCGCCGGCACCGGCGGCGACGAAGCTGCGCTCTTCGGCGGCGATCTTCTCAGGATGTACCTGCGCTATGCGCAGGAGCACGGTCTCAAGACCGAGATGATGAGCCTGAGCGAAGGCGGCAAAGGCGGAGCGAAAGAAGCCATCATCCTGATTTCCGGAAAGGACGCCTACGGCCTGCTCAAGTTCGAAGGCGGCGTACACCGCGTGCAGCGCGTGCCCGAGACCGAGGCGCAGGGCCGCATCCACACCTCCGCCGTCACGGTCGCGGTGCTGCCCGAGGCCGAGGAAGTGGACGTCAAGATTGAGGACAAGGACGTGCGCGTGGACGTGTACCGTTCGTCGGGACCCGGCGGGCAGTCCGTCAACACGACGGACTCGGCCGTGCGCGTCACGCACATCCCGTCGGGCCTCGTCGTGATCTGCCAGGACGAGAAGAGCCAGCACAAGAACAAGGCCAAGGCCCTCAAGGTGCTGCGTTCGCGGCTGTTCGAGATCGAGGAAGCCAGGCAGCACGCCGAGATCGACGCGGACCGCCGCGCCATGGTCGGAAGCGGAGACCGTTCCGAGCGCATTCGCACATACAACTTTCCGCAGAATCGAGTCACGGATCATCGCATCAACCTGACGCTCCATTCGCTCGACGCGTTCATGCTCGGCGATATGGACGCGATGCTGAGCGCGCTGCGCGCCCACTACCAGGCCGAAGCCCTCAAGGCGGAGGCGCTTCTGTGAGCGCCGCGGCGAAGGACGCGCCGCGCACGCTGCTCGAGTACCTGCAGGTAACGGCCACATTCCTGGCGGGCAAGGGTGTCGAGGGCGCGAGGCTGGATGCCGAGCTGCTGCTCGCCGAAACGGTGGGCATGACGCGCACGCAGCTCTACACCAACTTCGAGCAGCCGCTGGCGGCGCCGGAAGTCGCGCGCTTTCGCGAACTGGTACGCCGCCGCGCGGCGCGCGAGCCGGTCGCGTACATCACGGGCCGGCGCGAGTTCTGGTCGCTCGACTTCACCGTCGACCGCCGTGTGCTGGTGCCGCGACCGGAGACCGAGCTGGTCGTCGAACTGGCAGTCGATGTTCTGCGCGCAGGCCTTTCAGGCGCGGATCTCGTCGCTGAGGCCGCGCCGCCGGCCGCCGGTACAAGTGCGCTACGCGTTGCCGACATTGGAACCGGCTCCGGCGCCATCGCAGTTGCGATCGCGAGGGAGATCCCGTCCGTTCGCGTGATCGCCACCGACCGCTCCGAAGCCGCGCTCGAAATTGCGCCCGGCAATGCCGAGCGTCACGGCGTTGCCGATCGCATCGAGTTTCGTACCGGTGACGGCTGCATCCCGCTCGCCGGCGCCGGGCCCTTCGCCGTGATTGCGTCGAATCCGCCCTACATTTGCCGCGGCGAGATGAAGACGCTGGAGCCGGAGGTGCGCGACTGGGAGCCGCAGTGGGCGCTGGAGGCGGGCAGCGACGGCATGGACGTGACGGCGCCGCTGGTCGAAGCGGCCTACGACCTGCTCGCGCCGGGGGGTAGCCTGATCGTGGAAGTCGGAACCCAGGCTGCCCTGGTCCGCGAATGCTTCGTGCAGCGCGGTTACGAGAACATCCAGGTGCGTCGCGATCTCGCCGGTCTCGATCGCGTCGTCGTCGGCCGAAGGCCCGGCTGAGCGCGCGTCATGGCGATCGCGCAAGTAACGCTGCCGACGGCAGCGTCCGAGTGCCGCAGGCTCGGCACGGCGAAGGCCGAGTCGGGCGAGAACCGGAAGGCGGAACGGTGATGGATAAGCTTGTCCTGGAAGGTCCGAGTCGCCTCGAAGGCGAAGTCGACGCCGGCGGCGCCAAGAACTCGGCGCTGCCGCTGCTGTTCGCATGCCTGTTGACCGACGAGCCCTGTCACCTCACCAATGTTCCTGACGTTGCGGACATCCGCACGACGGTGACGTTGCTCGAGAGCCTCGGCGCGCGTGTGGACCGGCCTGCCGCGGGCGAGATCATCGTCGATTGCGGCGCCATCGAAGGATTCGAGGCCCCTTACGAACTCGTGCGCCGCATGCGTGCGTCATTCCTGACGCTCGGACCGTTGCTTGCGCGCTTCGGCAGCGCGCACGTCTCGCGGCCCGGCGGCTGCGCGATCGGCTCACGTCCGATCGACATCCACCTCGAAGGAATGAAGCGCCTCGGCGCGCGCGTCGAACTGTGGGGCGGCTACGCCGATGCGAAAGCCAAGCGGCTGCGCGGCGGTCACGTGATCTTCTCGATGCCGTCGGTGGGCGCCACCGAGAACGTGCTGATGGCCGCCTCGCTGGCCGACGGTTCGACGCGCATCGAGAACGCGGCGCGCGAGCCGGAAATCGTGGACCTCGCGGAGGCCCTGGTGAAGATGGGCGCGAAGATCGAGGGCGCGGGATCGTCCGTGATCGAAGTCGAAGGCGTCAAAAAGCTTGGCGGAATGACACACGCGGTGATTCCCGACCGCATCGTCGCCGGCACGTTTCTCATCGGCGCCGCGATGACGGGCGGGGACGTCTACGTGCGAGGGGCGCGAGCCGATCATCTCGAGAGCGTGCTCGAAGCGCTGATGCAGTCGGGCTGCCAGGTGGACATCGACCCGGGCGGAGTGCGCGCGCGAATGTCGCAGCGGCCGAAGCCGGTCAATATCGTCACGGCCCCGTTCCCCGGCTTTCCGACCGATCTGCAGGCCCAGTGGACCGCGCTGCTCTGCCTGGCCGACGGCAGCGCGCAGGTGCACGAGCGGATCTTCGAGAATCGCTTCATGCACGTCGGCGAACTCGCGCGCATGGGCGCCGACCTTCACGTGCTGCCGGGCGGACTGGCCGTCGTGCACGGCGTCGAACGCCTCTCGGGCGCTCCGGTGATGGCGACCGACCTGCGCGCGAGCGTTTGCCTGGTGCTGGCCGGGGCGGCGGCCGAAGGCCGCACGGAAATCCTGCGCATCTACCATCTCGACCGAGGCTACGAGCACATCGATGCGAAGCTGGCGGCGCTCGGTGCGAACGTGAAACGCGAATCGATGGGATCGGACGTATGACAACGACGAAGAAATCACCACGGACGAAAGGAGCCGGCCCGGGCGCGACGACCCGGCTCGTGCCGCTTCTCGACGGTACGAAAGCCGCCGCTGCGCAGCTCGCGCGGCTCGCGACGCGCGGACAGGGCCCGGCCGGAGTGGAGGCTGCCGTGAGGCGCATCCTCGCGGCGGTGCGAAAGGACGGCGACGCGGCGGTTGCACGCTTCACGAAGCAGTTCGACGGGGTGACGCTGTCGCCTGCGTCGTTCGAGGTCCCCACCAGGGAAATCGCGGCCGCGCGACGTCGCACACCGAAGAAGCTGCTGGCGGCGCTCACAGCCGCCCACGAGCGCATCCACGCCTTCCACTCGATGGAACGTGAGCGCGGCTTCGAGAAGAAGGAGCGAGGCATTCGCACCGGCATGCGCCTGGCCCCGCTTGCACGCGCCGGAGTTTACGTACCGGGCGGCAAGGCCGCGTACCCGTCGAGCGTGCTGATGAACATCGTGCCGGCCAAGGTCGCCGGTGTCGGCGAGATCACGGTGGTCACGCCGCCGTCGAAAGACGGAATCCGCGATGCCGTCATGGCCGCCGCGTCGATCGCCGGCGCGACGCGCGTGCTGCGCATCGGCGGTGCCCAGGCCGTGGGGGCCCTCGCCTACGGGACGAAGTCGGTTGCGCGCGTGGACAAGATCGTCGGTCCCGGCAACATCTTCGTCGCGACCGCCAAGCGCCTCGTGTTCGGCGAAGTGGACATCGACATGGTCGCCGGCCCCAGCGAAGTGCTGATCATCGCCGATACTTCGGCCGATCCGGAGTGGGTGGCCGCCGACATGCTGGCCCAGGCCGAGCACGACGAGCTGGCCGCGTCGATCTGCATCACGACGAGTCGCGAACACGCGGCCGAGGTGGCGCTGGCGCTCGAGCGGCAGTGCGCCGAGCTCTCCCGCGCGTCGATCGCAGCGCGTTCCCTCGAGCGGTTCGGGACCATCCTCGTCACCGGCAGCCTCGAGCGCGCATGCGAGCTTTCCGACGAGATCGCGCCCGAGCATCTCGAGGTGTTCACGAAATCGCCGCGCAAACTGCTGCCGTTGCTGCACAACGCCGGCGCGATCTTCCTCGGTGCGATGACCACCGAGTCGATCGGCGACTACGCCGCCGGACCGAATCACGTGCTGCCGACCGGCGGTGCGGCCCGCTTCGCATCGCCGCTCGGAGTCTATGACTTCGTGAAGCGAACCAGTATCATCGAGCTCGACCGCAGCGGGTTCGACCGTCTCGCACCGATCGTCACCGAGCTGGCGACGGCCGAAGGCCTCGAGGCCCACGCGCTGGCGGTCCTGCGCCGAATGAAGAAGACGAAGAACTGAAGCTGCGGCTACACACCCGCCAAAGGAACAACGTGGCTACCAGGAAGAAAGCAGGCAGGAAGAACGCGGCGGCGGCCACCGAAACGGCGCCGGTCG
>JBHEOD010000119.1:0-292 GCA_046261745.1 Binatia bacterium | reverse complement strand
CGGGCGATGTGCGGCGGGCCGAGGTGCTGCGTGAAACGAGCGAGACCACCATCTCGGTGCGCGTGGCGATCGAGGAGCCCGGCTATTCGGTTGCGACCGGCGTGCCGTTTCTTGACCACATGCTCGAGGCTCTCTCGCGTCACTCCAACATCGGCCTTGCGGTCGCGGCTTCCGGCGACACGCACATCGACGATCACCACACGGTGGAAGACGTCGGGCTTGCGATCGGCGAAGCACTGCGCCGGGCCCTCGGTGAGAAAGCCGGCATCTACCGCTTCGGTCACTTCGAGGC
>JBHEOD010000118.1:11009-11286 GCA_046261745.1 Binatia bacterium | reverse complement strand
GCATCGAGCGGGTCGACATCGCTCGCGCGACGTTCACGTGGGTGACCCTCAAGGGACCGCTCGACGTCGCTCTCACCCTCAAAGCCTCCAACATCACTGCGGACGAAGGCGAACGCTTCCCCATCGACCTGCAATTGGAGATTGCCAAGGGGCGCATCGGCATCACCGGTGACGTCGGCATCCTGCCGCCTTCGTATATTGGAAAGCTCTCGTGGAGCGGGCTGCCGTTCCCGCCGCTGCTGCTCGCGTCGCTGCCGGAGTTCGCCGAATGGCTGCA
>JBHEOD010000118.1:0-10999 GCA_046261745.1 Binatia bacterium | reverse complement strand
GCGCATGTCGGGCCGCACGTCGATCGAGGCGCTTGCGATCAGCGATCCGGGCGAGAAGGAAATCGCGGTCGGATGGCAGAAGCTCGAAGTCGTGATGAAGGAAGTGCTGGTGCCGCTGCCCGAAGCGGGCAAGCCTGCGCGCACGACGGTAGCGAACTTCGAGCTGGTCCGGCTGGGCCAGCCGAACATCCGCTACACGCATCCTTCACCGGCGCTGAACGCGCTGCTCGGGATTCCTGGCGCTGTGCCGCCCGCCGACGCGAATGCGGAGGCGACGACCGACAAGCCCGCGCCACCTGCGACCGGCGCCGCTGCGAAAACTGCCTCCGCGAAGGCTGATCCCGCGAAGGGCGCTGCGACGAAGAAGGAACCCGCCGCCGGTACGCCGGCCGCCGCTTCTCCGGGAAAAGAAGCGACGACGAACGCGCCGCCCGCCGATGCGCCCGCGCCCGTCGACGTCACGATCGCGTTACTCGAACTCGTCGCCGGCGACTTCGAAGTGACCGACACCACGGTGGCGCCGCCGGTCGTCTCCAGTGCCAGGGATCTGCACCTCTCGGCGCGGAGCGTGCACTTCCCCGATCCGTCGGCCAGCGCGGTCAAGTTGCGCGCGGTGCTGCCCAAGGATTCGGCGTTGACTGTGGAAGGCGACTTGCGGCCGGGCAACAACGGTGACTTCACGGTGTCGTTGCAGAAGCTCGACCTGCCGATGTTCAGTCCGTACGCATCGGGAGCCGGCGCGTCGCTCGATACCGGCCAGGCTTCCGTCAAGACGAGGGTGAAGCTGCGCGGCGCGACGATGCAGCTCGACAACGACCTCGTGCTGCGCAAGTTCGGCGTGTCGCTGCGCGATCCGTCGTCGTTCGATCGCAGCTTCGGAATGCCGATCGATCTTGCGCTCGCTCTGCTGCGCGACCCTGCCGGCGACATCAAGCTGACCATTCCGGTGAAGTTCGACGAGAAGGGAGCGCAGGTCTCGATGGGCACCGTGATTGCGAGCGCGCTGCGGGCGGCGCTGCTCGGCGCCGTGACCGCGCCGCTCAAGCTTCTCGGGGCAGCATTCGGCGGCGGCGGCGGTTCAGAAGGAGGGGCTCCGAATCTGTCGATCGCACCCGTCCGCAGCGCCGCCGGCGGCGCCGAATTGGCCGAGGACGCGGCTTCGCGCGCCGACGGCCTTGCCAAGCTGCTCGCGCAGCGCCCGGCCATGGGGCTCGTGCTGCGCGGGCGGACCGGCCCCGAGGACCGTCCGCTGGTGGCCGAACAGATGCTGATCGAGCGCATCAAGGCCGGCGACGGACTGCCCGACCTCGAGGGTGCCGGCTTTTTCGCCCGGCGCCGCATCTCCGAGGCCCTGCTCGCCCGAGACAAGGCCGCCGCGCCCAAGAAGAAGGCAGATCCGCTTTCGAGCGAGGACCAGGTGCTCTACGACCGCTACGTCGCGGGCGTGGACGTACCCGCGGCGCGCCTCGATGCGTTGGCCAAGCTACGGGCGGAGAAGTTTCGCGACCTTCTCGTCGCCCGGACTGTCGCGGCGAAGCGCCTGAGTGTGGGCGATCGCGAGGCGGAAGGGGAGCCAGCCGTGGTCATCGGTTTGCGCGCGGGCTGACGGGTTTGCGCGCGGGCTGACGGGCCTACGCAGGTCAGGCTGCCCCGGCTTCGACGCCCCATCGCACGGACGCGACCGCCCCGTACCTTCAAAAATGTGCGTGAATCGTTCGACCCAAACGGACGAACTCTCTATGGAAGCGCGTCGCTCGGGGCCGGAACCCGTGGCGAGGTACCGAATGCCCCGGAGGGACGGGGGCACGGGCCGCGAACATTAGACTCGCTTCAAGACTTTCGCAGGCGGATTAAGGCAACGTTTTGCGTTGCCCCCAACGGTCGGTGATTTTGCGGATTCCATGGCCCAGGTTTTCAAACCGAGCAGCAACACCTATTCCATGCTCATCCTCCGCGCAGGCGGAGTGGTGGCTGGGCTCGCCCTATTCGGGCTTTACCAGTTCAATTCCCTTCCGGTCGTGACGCGCAATCAAGAGGCGCACGAGCAGCCGGTGCAGTTCAGCCACAAGCACCACAATGGCGAACTGGGGATTGACTGCCGCTACTGCCACACGTCGGTGGAGGATTCCGCGTTCGCGGGCATTCCTCCGACGCAGATCTGCATGAACTGTCATTCGCAGATGTGGAAGGACGCGCCGATTCTCGAGCCCGTTCGCGCGAGTTACCGCACCGGGGAATCGCTCGAGTGGGTTCGCGTGCACGACCTCGGCGACTTCGCCTACTTCAACCACGCGGCGCATCTCGCCAAGGGCGTGGGCTGCGCGAGCTGCCACGGCGACGTCACGCAGATGAACCTCACGTATTCGGTGGAAACGATGACCATGGGCTGGTGCCTTGATTGCCATCGCGATCCGGCACGGGCCGTGAGGCCGAAAGACAAGCTTTTCGACACGACGTGGGTGTCCAAGGACCAGAGGGCCGAAGGGGCCAAGCTGGTGGCGGAGTACCACGTCGAGCCGCGCACCGATTGCTCGACGTGTCATCGCTGACGCGCTGAGCGCAGTTTCAAGCGCGCCTTGGCGCGACGCTGGTCTGAGAGCGGAAACAAAGAACCGATGAGGCCAGCCGGTTTCGAAGGGTCCAGCAACGAGGCGGCTCGTGCTGCCGGTGGACCTTCACGAGTCGGCTGTTAGCCAAAGGGAATACGATGGGTTTCGACCCCACAGCACCCGAGTACGATCTCACCGAGATTCGCGAGAAGCTCTCGCAGCGGGGCGGACGCACGTTCTGGCGCAGCCTGGACGAGGTGGCCGACACGCCGGAGTTCCGCGGTTTCCTGAACGCCGAGTTTCCCGCCGCGGTTGACTCCCTGACATCGAGTCTCGACCGTCGCCAGTTCCTCAAGCTGATGGGAGCGTCGCTCGCCATGTCGGGCCTCGCGGCATGCACGCGCCAGCCCGTCGAAAAGATCCTTCCCTACGTCACGCAGCCCGAAGAGCTCTTGCCCGGTCAGCCTCTCTACTACGCCACCGCATTTCCGCTCGGCCGCTCCGCCTTCCCGGTCCTCGTCGAGAGCCACATGGGGCGACCGACCAAAATCGAGGGAAATCCGGAACACCCCGCCAGTCTCGGCAGTACCACGGCGCTTACGCAGGGCAGCGTTCTCGGTCTGTACGATCCCGATCGCTCGAAGGCCATCTCTCGCGCAGGCCAGTCCCTGCCTTGGGAAAGCTTCGCCGGCGAAGTTGCCGCGCTGCTCGAGAAGCAGAAAGCCAAGCAGGGCGGGGGGCTGCGCATTCTGAGTGAGCCGTCCGTCTCTCCGACCTTCGCCACCACCATGAAGAAGGTGCTCGCTGCACTGCCCGAGGCGCGCTGGCACCAGTGGGAGCCGGTCGGTCGCGAGAACGAAAGGGACGGCGCCGAACTCGCGTTCGGTCGCGTCGTGGACAAGCGCTACGACCTCAAGGCGGCCGACGTCATCGTCTCCTTCGAGGACGACTTCCTCTTCGAGGGCGCCGGACAGCTTCGTTACGCCAAGGATTTCATTTCGCGCCGCCGCGTTGACGAGGCGGGCCTGCGCATGAACCGCCTTTACGTCGTCGAGAGCACGCCATCGGTGACCGGTGGAAAGGCCGATCATCGCCTGCCGCTATCGCCGTCGCTGGTGGCGGCCGCGGCCAGGATGCTGGCCGCCGAACTGGGCATGAACGTCGCTTTGCCGAAGGGGCTCGACGCCAACGCCGCGGCCTGGATCAAGGCAGCGGCCAAGGACCTGTCCTCGCGCAAGGGTACGGGCCTCGTGATGGCCGGACCGAGCCAGGACGCCACCGTTCACGCGCTCTGCCACGCGATCAACTCTGCGCTCGGCAATGCGGGCCGCACGGTGCTCTACACCGAGCCGGCTGAGGAGGTTCCGCCGACCGCGACCGACGGCCTCGCCGCGCTGGTGGCCGACATGAAGGCGGGCAAGGTCGATGCGCTCGTGATGCTCGGCGGCAACCCGGTTTACGACGCTCCGTCGGATCTCGATTTCGCCGGAGCCCTGTCCACGGTGGCGTTCACCGTGCACCTGTCGAGCCACGAGGACGAGACCTCCAACCTCAGCCTCTGGCACATCCCGAGCGCGCACTACCTCGAAAGCTGGGGCGACGTGCGCACGTGGGACGGCACCGTCACCATCGTGCAGCCGCTGATCGAACCGCTCTACGCGGGCCGCACCGCCCTCGAAGTGGCCGGGCTGCTGGCCGGCGAAAGCGGAAAGACCGACTACGAGCGCGTCCGCGAGTACTGGAAGTCCACGCTGAGCGGCGGTGACTTCGACACCTTCTGGAACCGTGCGTTGCACGACGGCTTTGTGCCCGCCACTCAGCGCAGCGACCTCGGCCTTTCGCCGCGCGGCGACATGTCGACGTACCTCGCACAGCTCCCGGCTCTCGCCGCTCCGGGCGATGCCATCGAGCTTGCGTTCCGCGCCGATGCGAGCGCCTACGACGGCCGCTTCGCGAACAACGGCTGGCTGCAGGAACTGCCGCGACCGTGGACGCGCCTGGTCTGGGACAATGCGGTGCTCGTCTCGCCGTCTCTGGCGCAGGCGAAGGGGCTCGCCAACGACGACGTCGTCACTCTCGGCGTCGGCGAGGCGGTCGTCAGCGGCCCGGTCTGGATCCTGCCGGGAATGGCGGCCAACACCGTTTCGGTGCAGCTCGGTTACGGCCGGGCGCGCGCCGGTCACGTCGGCACGGCGGTCGGCTTCGATGCGAATGTGCTGCGCACCTCGAAGGCGTCGTGGGCCTTCACCGGCGTGACGGTCGCGAAAACCGGAACGATCCAGTCGCTGGTTACCACGCAGGCCCATCACAGCATGGAAGGCCGCGACCTCTATCGCACCACGGACATCGCTTCTTACCGCAACAACCCGGAAGGCGACCACCACCATCATCCCACCGCGTCGATCTACCCCGACTGGAAGTACGAGGGGTACTCCTGGGGGATGTCGATCGACCTGGCCGCCTGCATCGGCTGCAACGCGTGCACGATCGCGTGCCAGGCCGAGAACAACATCCCGGTGGTCGGCAAGGAGCAGGTCGAGCGCGGTCGCGAGATGCACTGGATCCGCATCGACCGCTACTTCGAGGGCGACCTCGACAATCCGGCGCTGCACAACCAGCCCGTCCCGTGCATGCAGTGCGAGAAGGCCCCCTGCGAAGTGGTCTGCCCGGTCAACGCGACCAACCACAGCAACGAGGGCCTCAACGACATGGTCTACAACCGCTGTGTCGGAACCAGGTACTGCGCGAACAACTGCCCCTACAAGGTGCGACGCTTCAACTTCCTGCTCTACACCGACTGGAACACCGAGAGTGTCAAGCTGCAGCGCAATCCCGACGTGACCGTCCGCAGCCGAGGTGTGATGGAGAAGTGCACGTACTGCGTGCAGCGCATCAACCTCACCCGTAGCGCGGCGCGCCGCGAGGGCCGAGCCCTTCGCGACGGCGAGATCGTCACAGCCTGCCAGCAGGCCTGTCCGACCGACGCGATCGTGTTCGGCGACATCAACGACGGGGCGTCGAAGGTATCGAAGGCCAAGGCCAGCCCGCGCAACTACGCACTGCTGGCCGAACTCGGCACCAAGCCCCGCACGACGTACCTCGGCGACGTCGGCAACCCGAATCCCGAGATCGCCAAGCTTTCGCCCGCGCACTCCGCCCAGGAAGGGGGACACAGCTGATGTCGTCTGAAGTCAAGGTACAGGCGGGCCAGGTTCCCTGGTCGGAGCCCGTTCTGGCCGCAGGCCACTCCTTCGAGAGCGTCACGGCAAGCATCGGCGACGTCGTCACCGAGCAGAAGCATCCCAACGGATGGTGGGTGGGCTTCGGCATCGGCTTCCTGCTGCTCAACGTCCTGATGATGGCCGTCACCTGGCTGCTCGTGAACGGCACCGGCATCTGGGGCGTGAACAACCCGGTCGGCTGGGCCTTCGCGATCATCAACTTCGTCTGGTGGATCGGCATCGGCCACGCCGGCACGCTGATCTCCGCCATCTTGCTGCTCCTCAACCAGGACTGGCGCACGTCGATCAACCGCTTCGCCGAAGCCATGACGATCTTCGCGGTCATGTGCGCGGGCATGTTCCCGGTGCTCCACACCGGTCGTCCGTGGCTGGCGTTCTGGCTGTTCCCGTATCCGAACTCGATGGAGCTGTGGCCGAACTTCCGCAGCCCGCTCGTCTGGGACGTGTTCGCGGTTTCCACCTACGCCACCGTCTCGATCCTGTTCTGGTTCGTCGGCCTCGTGCCCGACTTTGCCTCCCTGCGCGACCGGGCCAGTGGCAAGATCCAGCAGAAGGTCTACGGCGTGCTCGCGCTCGGCTGGCGCGGTTCGGCGCTGCACTGGGACCGTTACGAATCGTCCTACCTGCTGCTGGCCGGACTCTCCACGCCGCTGGTCGTCTCGGTGCACTCGGTCGTGTCGTTCGACTTCGCGATCGCGCTGATCCCGGGCTGGCACGCGACGATCTTCCCCCCGTACTTCGTGGCCGGCGCCGTGTACGCCGGGTTCGCCATGGTGCTCACCATCGCGATCCCGTTGCGCGTTGCCTACAACATGAAGGACTTCATCACCGCACGGCACCTCGACCTGATGGCCAAGGTGATGCTCGCAACCGGCTTGTTCGTGGACTACGGCTACGCCACCGAGGCCTTCATGGCCTGGTTCAGCGCCAACTCGTACGAATCGTTCATGATGAGCAACCGCATGGCCGGCCCGTCGGGCTGGGCTTACTGGGCACTGATCCTTTGCAACTTCCTGGCCATTCAGCCGCTGTGGTTCAAGGCCGTGCGCAGCAGCCCGATCGCGCTGTTCGTCGTCTCGATGTTCGTCAACGTCGGCATGTGGCTCGAACGCTACGTGATCGTCGTGACGAGCCTGCAGCACGACTACATGCCGTCGGCCTGGGGCATGTACTACCCCACGATCTGGGACATCATGACCTTCATCGGCACGATCGGCCTGTTCGTGACGCTGCTTTTCCTGTTCATCCGTTTCCTGCCGATGATCTCGATCTTCGAGATGAGGACCCTCGTCCCCGAGGCCGAAACGAAGGAAGGGGGACATCACTGATATGCACGCTGCAACCCCACCCCCTCTCTTCGGCGTGATGGCCGAGTTCCAGACGCCTGATGAGTACCTGCAGGCGCTCAGGAAAGTCCGTGCCGCCGGGTACACGAAGTTCGACGGCCACAGCCCTTACCCCGTCCACGGCGCGTCCGAGGCGATGGGTCTTCCGAAGAACCCGATCTCGTTCATGGTGCTGTGCGGCGGCCTCGCGGGCCTCGCCGGCGGTGCTGCCCTCGCGACCTGGGTGAGCGTGGTGGCCTATCCCATCAACATCGGCGGAAGGCCGCTGTTCAGCTGGCCGGCGTTCATTCCGCCCGTCTTCGAGACCACCGTGCTGCTCGCTTCGCTCACGGCGGTGTTCGGGATGTTCGCGATCAACGGCCTGCCGCTTCTCTATCATCCCGTCTGGAACGTGCCCGGCTTCGCCCGTGCATCCTCGGATCGTTTCTTTGTCTGCATCGAGTCGGTCGACCCCAAGTTCGACCTCGGCACGGTCAAGACCCTCCTCGCCGGCCTCGGGTCGCTCGAGGTTTCGGAGGTCGCGTCGTGATGCCGAATTCTCCTTTGTTCTCCGGGCGCGCCCCTCGCAGCCTGACCACGCTGGGTCTTGCGCTGCTGCTGGCTGCGCAGGCCTCCGCGTGCCGCCAGGACATGCACGACGCCCCCAAGTACGAGCCGCTCGAGCAGAGTTCGTTCTTCAAGGACAAGCGCGGGTCGCGTCCGCTCGTTGCCGGCACCGTTGCGCGCGGTCATCTCAAGGAAGACAAGTTGCTGTTCACCGGGCGTGACGGCGACACGCTCGCCGAGTCTTTTCCGTTCCCGGTCACCGCGGGTGTGCTCGACCGCGGCCGCGAACGCTTCAACATCTACTGCACGCCGTGCCATGCGCGCACCGGCGAAGGCAACGGGATGATCGTGCAGCGCGGCTTCAAGCAGCCCACCTCGTTCCACGAGGAGCGCCTGCGCACGATGCCGCCGGGATACTTCTTCCAGGTCATGACCAACGGTTTCGTCACGATGCCGTCGTACGCGCTGCAGGTGAAGGCGGAGGATCGCTGGGCGATCGCGGCCTACATCAAGGCCCTGCAACTGAGCCGCCACGCCAGCGCGGCCGACCTGTCTGCCGACGACAAGATGAAGCTCGAGAAGGGAGAGACCGACCCGGCCGCGGGCTCCGGTGCGGGCGAAGCGCCCGGACACGGAAAGGAGGCCCACGGTGGCTGAGTCGAAGTTCACCAGCTCGCAGCTCGAGCTGTCCGCGAGCAACGTGCTGAGGAAGCTGCAGATGCCGGCGCTCGGCGTCGGCGGCATTGCGCTGGCAGCGAGCTTCATCGGCGCGCTCGTCTGGCCCGAGGAGTTCTTCCGGGCCTGGCTCGTTGCGTACTTCTACTGGCTCGCTCTCGCCCTCGGCAGCACGGCGCTGCTGATGATGCAGTACATCAGCGGAGGACGCTGGGGCGCCGTTATTCGCCGTCCTCTCGAGGCGGCTGCGGCCAACGTGCCGCTGATGGCGCTGTTCTTCATCCCGATCGCGATCGGCCTCGAGTATCTCTACCCGTGGGCGGATCCCAAACTCGTCGCCACCAGCAAGGTGCTTCAGTACAAGTCGGTCTACCTCAACACGCCGTTCTTCCTCGCGCGCACCGCCGGGTACTTCGCGGTCTGGATTCTGATCTCGAGCCGCCTTGTTGCGTGGTCGCGGGAGTCGGACACGAGGGGCTGGGACGACAAGCAGGTCAGTCGCATCAGCACGATCAGCCACGCCGGCATCATCGCGTGGGCGCTCACCATGTCGCTGGCCGCGATCGACTGGGGCATGTCGCTGGAGATCGCCTGGTTCTCGCACATCTACGGCCTGATGTTCGCCGCCGCGCAGATCCTGACGGCCCTGACGCTGGCCATCGTCGTGACGGCGCGCATCGCGGATCACCGCCCGATCTCGACGGTCATCTCGTCCGACCGCTTCCACGACCTCGGCAAGCTGCTGCTGGCCTTCACCATGGTGTGGACCTACTTCCAGCTTTCCCAGTACATCATCATGTGGGGCGCCAACCTGCCCGAAGAAGTGGAATGGTACATCATCCGCAACCAGGGCGGATGGGAGTTCCTGACCCTCTTCCTGTTCCTGTTCCACTTCGTGGTGCCGTTCTCGCTACTGCTGTCGCAGTCGCGCAAGAAGAAGCCGATGTCGATTGCAGCCGTCGCGACGCTGCTGCTGGTGATGCGCTACGTCGACATCTTCTGGTGGATCGCTCCCACGTTCTCGCCCTTGTCTTTCCATGCTCACCCGCTGCACCTGACGACGGTGCTCGGAATCGGCGGCATCTGGATGTGGCGCTACATCGGCACGCTGTCGGCCCACCCCCTGCTCGCCGTTCATGAGCCGGTGATCGAATCGGAGCTCGAACACGCATGAGCGAACACGGCCAAAACCCGAACGAGAACGAGGACGTCCGCTTCGAGCCGACCGACATCGCCACACGGCCGGTCCTGATCTCGGTGCTGTCGCTGGCCGTCTTCACCGTGATCTTCACGTTCATCGGCCACCTCGTCTATTACAGCCTGGCGGCGCGCCAGCAGGCGGCTTCGCCCGCGGTGAGCCCCCTCGCCGAGAAGTACGCGGCCAAGGAACCGCCGGCGCCGCGCCTGCAGATCGATCCGAAGCTCGATCTCGAAATGCTGCACGCGGCCGAAGACAAGATTCTTCACTCGTACGCCTGGGTGGACAAGGAAGCCGGCGTCGTGCAGGTGCCGATCGAACGCGCAATGGAAATGCTGCTCGCGAAGGGACTGCCCGCACGCCAGGGGCCGGTTCCGGCGAAGATGGCTCCCCGCGGGGTTGCGCCTTCGCAGGCGTCGGAAGGATCCGGTGCGCCCGACTGGCGCGAGGACAAGCCCGCCATTCTCGTTCCCCACGGCAGCCCCTATGTCGGCGTCCATGCCGGACACGCCGAGCATGCGCCGGCGGCGGGTGCGGAGGCGGACGGACACTGATGCGCACGCGATTTGCCAGGCGCCTGGGAGCGGTTCTCGTCTCTGTCGCATTCGCGACGGCGTCGCACGCGGCCGCCATTGCGCCGGCACCGCTTGGTTCGCTCGACCAGCAGGCCGGCACGGTGCCCGGGCCCCTCCAAGGCGTTGGCATCGAGCAGCACCTCGGGGAGAGCCTTCCGCTCAATGCAGTGTTCCGCGACGATCAGGGCAAGGAAGTGCGCCTCGGCGAGTACTTCGGTCCGGGCAAGAAGCCGGTCGTGCTGGCGCTCGCGTACTTCGAGTGCCCGATGCTGTGCACCCTCGTGCTCAACGGCATGGTGAAGTCGCTTCGCCCGATGTCGTTCACGGCCGGCACCGAGTACGACGTGATCGCGATCAGCATCGACCCCAAGGACACCTCCGAGCTCGCGCGTGAGAAGAAGGCCGCCTACACCGAAAGCTACGCGCGCAAGGGCGACGGGGGCGGGTTCCACTTCCTCACCGGCGACGAGAAGTCGATTCGCGCCGTGGCTGACGCCGTCGGCTTCAAGTACCGCTACGTGCCCGAGACCGGCGAGTTCGCGCACGCCGCCTCCATCTACGTGGTCACGCCGCTCGGCCAGCTCTCGCGCTACTTCTTCGGCGTGGAGTTTTCGACCCGCGACGTCCGCCTCGCGCTCGTCGAAGCCGCCGAGGGCAAGATCGGCGGGCTCGTCGATCAGCTGATGCTGTTCTGCTACCGCTACGATCCCGCCGCCGGCAAGTACAGCGCCGAAGCGCTGGCCGTCGTGCGCCTTGGTGGCCTCATGACCGCCCTTTCGTTGGCAGGCTTCATCGGCCTGAGCCAGTGGCGCGAGGCGCGCCGCCCCTCTATCAGGAGCTGACCGAATGCTTTTGCAGTTGTTACTCT
>JBHEOD010000117.1:11046-11369 GCA_046261745.1 Binatia bacterium | reverse complement strand
CCTGGTTACTATCCACAGGCCTTCCTTTCGACGGCAGATTCGAAGCGCGCCGTGCCCGTCGAAGTCACCTTTGTTGACTCCCCGGGGATGCGGACGTACGCGGCGCCGGTGCGTCCGCCTGCCTTCGATCTCGACTTTCGACGACAGAACCTCGAACGGGCGGCCGAGGGTGTTGTCGACGTGCTGGTAGTTGGCGGCGGCATCACTGGGGCTGGAGTCGCGCGCGAAACCTCACTGCGAGGATTGCAAACCGTCCTCGTGGACAAGGGCGACTTCGCGTCGGGAACCAGCAGTCGTTCGTCCAAGCTGATTCACGGCGGGCT
>JBHEOD010000117.1:0-11036 GCA_046261745.1 Binatia bacterium | reverse complement strand
GGGAGACGTCGCGCTCGTGCGCGAAGCGGCGCGCGAGCGCGCGGTCCTGCGGCGCCTGGCTCCCCATCTGGCCGCACCGCTGTGGATGATGATGCCGACCGCGTCGCTGGCTGGACGCATGAAAATGCAGGCCGGCGTCTGGACCTTCGAGAAGCTCGCCGGAGACCAGGCCGGCGACAAGTACCGTGTGCTCGACCGCAAGGACGCGCTCGAGCAGGAGCCCGGCCTCAGGAAAACGCCGCTGGCCGGGGCCGTCGTCTTTCAGGAATACCTCACCGACGACGCTCGCCTGGTGCTCGAGACCATCCAGGGTGCCGCCGCCCACGGTGCCCTTGTGGCGAATCATGCTGAGGTCGTGGGCATCGCATCCGACCCCGAAGGGCTGAAGGTCAGCATCCGTGACAACTTAAGCGGCGGTTCGCTGGTTGTTCGTACGCGGTGCCTCGTCAATGCCGGCGGCCCGTGGTTCGAGCGCGTGCAGGGCTTGGCCGCTGCCGCTCAATCGGCCGGTCACGGCGCCACTCGCCTTCAGCTTACGCGCGGCATTCACCTCGTCGTTCCCCACGCTCGGCTGCCGGTGCGGCACAGCGTCGTGCTGAAGTCGCCCGACGGCCGCTCCACGTTCGTGGTCCCGCGCGGCCGCTGCGTCTACATCGGCACCACGGACACCCATTACGAGGGCAACGCCGAGGAGCCCGGCGTGTCCGCGGCGGATGCACGTTACCTGCTCGACTCCGTCGCCGCCACGTTCACGGATGCCCCCGACGCGTCCGACATCGTGGGGACATGGTCGGGCGTGCGCCCTTTGCTGGCCCAGGACGGCAAGGCGCCGTCGGAGATTTCCCGCCGCGACGAGATCGTCACGGGCCCCGGCCCCGTCGTCGGGATCGCCGGCGGCAAGCTCACGACTTATCGCCGTATGTCCGAGCGCGTCTGCGCGGAAGTGCTCCGCCTGCTGGGAAAGTCGGCGAGTCCCGGCATCGACTCCGCCACCGTTGCGCTCGCGGGAGGCTCGGCCGAGCAGCAGGAATCCGCGCGCGCGGCGACCGCACCGCTCGGCGATCGGCCGCTCGAACAGCGCCTGTGGTCCACCTACGGCGCGGCCGCACGCACCGTGATCGAGATGATTCACGGGCATCCGGCCCTGGCCGAACGCGTGGCCAGCCTGGATGAACTCACTTACGCAGAAGTCGAGTACGCCGTGCACCACGAGATGGTTGCCGGTGTGGACGACTTGCTGCGGCGGCGCTGCCGCGTCGCCATGTTCGACACGCGCGCCGCGATCGATGCCGCGCCGGAGGCCGCGCGCGCTCTCGGCGGCCTGCTGGCATGGAACGACGACAAGATTCGCGGCGAAGCGGCGCACGTGACGGCGCAGTGGAGCACGGAGCTTCAGGCGGTGCGCTCTGCCTGAGCCCACGCAGCGAACGCCGGGCCGCCGCCGCCGCTGCGCGCCCGGCCACGAAGGCTTTACGACCGTAGAGAGAACGCGGCCATCACCCCAAGGGGAACGAATCCACGACGGTAGGGTAAACGCAGCCACGACCGAAGCGAAAACGCAGCCATGACCGTAGGGGAAACTCATCCATGACGACCACCAATGCCGGCCAAGAGCTGGCCGCCTCTATCACGCGCGAGATCTCCGGCCTCAAGGTCGTCACCGACGACGCAGCGATCGAAGCCAGGAGTCGCGACTACTGGATGCGCTCCCTGCTGCAGTCGCGTGTCGACGGCGCTCCAAAGGCCGCAGTCGTGGTTCGCCCCACATCCGCCGCGCAGGTGGCCGCGGTGCTCGCGTTCGCCGATCGCACCCGTACGCCGGTGATTCCGTTCGGTCTCGGTTCGGGCGTCTGCGGCGCGGTGCTCGCGTCGGGAAACGAGATCGTCCTCGACGTCAGCCGCATGGACCGCATCCTCGAGATCAACGAGGAATCGCTGACGGTGCGGGTGGAGCCCGGCATGCGCGGCTCGGACTTCGAGGAAGCGCTCGCCGCGCGCGGTTACACGATGGGTCACTGGCCGCAGTCGATCGGCATCTCGAGCGTGGGCGGGTGGTGCGCGACGCGCGCGTCGGGCCAGTACTCGACCCTGTACGGAAATATCGAGCAGATGCTGCTCGGGTGCGAAGTGGCGCTACCGTCAGGACGCGTGATGAAGCTACCGTCGGTGCCGCGCTCGGCCACGGGCCCCGACCTCAAGCACCTGTTCCTCGGTAGTGAGGGCACCCTCGGCGTTTTCACCGAGCTCACCTTTCGCATTCATCCGGCGGCGGCGAAGAAGGTCGGGCGTGCCTACAGCATGCCGACGCTGAGATCGGGCCTGGAGGCGCTGCGACTGATCCTGCGCGCCGGATGGACACCGGCGGTCACGCGCCTCTACGACGCCACCGAGGCGGGTCGGAACTTCGCCGTCACGGCCGACGGCAATCCGGTTCTCCTCGTGATGAGCGAGGGCGAGGCCGCGCGCGTGGACACGGAGGCGGCGGCGATGGCGGCTGTCATCACAGCACAGGGCGGAATCGACCGCGGCGAAGAGCCGGTACTGAGCTGGCTCGATCACCGCAACCACGTGCCGTCCTTCGAGAAACTTCTCTCCCAGGGCCTCGTTGCCGACACCATCGAAGTGGCGATCGGTTGGGACCGCATCGGCGACCTGTTCGAGACGGTCAATGCGCGCGGTGGCGCGCTCGAAGGCGTGTTCGCGATGTCAGGGCACGTTTCGCACTGCTACACGCAAGGAGCCAACATCTACTTCACGTTCGTTGCGGCCGAGGCCGATCCGCGTGCCGCAATCGCCATCTACGACCGTGCCTGGCGCACCACCATCGAGACCACGATCGAGCTCGGAGGAACGATCGCGCACCACCACGGCATCGGGCGCGTTCGCAAGGAGTGGCTGCGCCAGGAACTCGGCGAAGGCGTGGCCCTGCTCACGGCCCTCAAGCGCGCGTTCGATCCGAACGGAATCATGAATCCCGGCGCGCTCGTGGACGTCTGAGCGCGGGAGAAGAAGAGATGGCGCGTTTTGTGATGGGGATCGATGCCGGCACCACCGGCGTGCGTGCGCTCGTGTTCAGCGAGAAGGGCGCCGAGTTGGCCACTTCCTACCGCGAGATCGTCAGCCGCTATCCGCGGCCGCAGTGGATGGAACAGGATCCCGCCGAGGTGTGGGAGGCCACGCGCACGGTGATCGCCGAATCGATCGCCGCGGCAGGTGCCCGACCGTCCGACATCGCGGCGGTCGGCATCACCAACCAGCGCTCGTCCATCGTCGCGTGGGACGGCCCCACCGGCAGGCCGCTTTCGCAGATGCTGATCTGGCAGGACACGCGCACGGCTGCCCGCTGCGTCGAACTGCAGGGCCAGGGCCTTTACATCACGCCGATGATGGCGGCCTCCAAGGCCGAGTGGATCGTGGGCAACGTCCCCGAGGCGCGCGAGGCGCGTGCGTCCGGACGGCTCCGGCTCGGAACGCCGAATGCGTTCCTCGCGGCCTGCCTGTGTGGCGACATCAACGTCAGCGATCACGGCAATGCCAGCCCGACGGGCCTTTACTCCTATTTCCAGAACGACTGGGACGACGGGCCGCTCGGCGCCCTCGGTCTCGAGCGCGCATTGCTGCCCACGCTCGTCGATTCCAGCGGCGAGATTGCGCGCACGAGGAAGGACGCCTTCGGCGCCGAAACCGCGCTGGCAGGAATGGCCGGCGACCAGCAGGCATCGCTGTTCGGACTCGGTTGCGTCGAGCTGTCGCAGGCGAAGTGTTCCTACGGCACTTCCGCGATGATCACGATGAACTCCGGAGAGTCGGTGGCGTTTGGCGGCACCGGCACCTATCCGATCGTGGCCTGGCGCTACGGAGGGCGAACCGTTTTGAGCCTCGAAGGACAGGTGGTGACGGCGGGCGCGGCGGTGCAATGGCTGCGCGACGGTCTCGGCGTGGTGGCGGATGCAGCTCAAACCGCTGCGCTGGCCGAGAGCGTCGACGACAGCGGCGGCGTCTGGGCGGTGCCGGCGTTCCAGGGTCTCGGCACCCCGATGATGCAGGCCGACGCGAGGGCGATGATCGGCGGCCTGTCGCGCGGCTCGACGCGTGCGCACATCGTGCGCGCAGTGCTCGAAGGCATTGCGCAGCGCGTGGCCGACGTGTCCGAGAGCATCGCGGAGGGCGTCGCGCCGCCCGCTTCGCTGCGCGTGGACGGCGGCGCCAGCCGCAACGACTTCCTGATGCAGGCCCAGGCCGATCTTCTGGGCGTAGCGGTGGAGCGTTCACGATTCGCCGACGGCGCGGCGCTCGGCGCGGCCCGTCTGGCCGGCGAAGGAATTGGGTTGTGGCCGCCGCAAAGCGCCGCGGACTTCGAAGCCGAGCGCGTGTTCGAACCGCGGATTTCGGCGGATGAGCGCGAGTCGCGCCGCGCGCTGTGGAAGCGGCGCCTCGAACTGGTCGTGGCCGACCCGGCGCCGCTGCCTTCATGATTCGCTTGGTCGTGTTCGACTGCGACGGCGTGCTCTTCGACTCCGAGCCCGCCAATCTCGCGTTCTATCGCGAAGTGCTGCGCGTGGCCGGTGCGCCGCCGATGCCGGAATCCGCCGAGGCCGCGTACCACTCGCTGGCATCGGCCGAGCTCTTCCAGAAGTTGTTCGGCGAGCGGCCCGAGCTGCTCGTGCGCGTGCAGTCGGTGGCGCGTGCGACCGACTACGCGCCGTACTTCCCGCTGATGCAGCCGAAGCCGCTGCTTCGCGAGACCCTCGGCGCGCTTCGGCAGCAGTACTCCACGGCCATGGCGACCAATCGCGGACAGACAACGCAAGGCGTGCTCGAGTTCTTCGAACTTCGCAGCTTCTTCGACCTGGCCGTGGGGGTCCTCGACGTTGCCAAGCCCAAGCCGCATCCGGACATGCTGCTGCACTGCATCGACCACTTCGACGTGGCGGCCCGCGATGCCGTCTATGTCGGCGACCAGTCCACCGACCGGCAGGCGGCCGAAGCGGCCGGCATGCACTTCATCGGCATGGGACCGATGTGCGGCGTGACGCCCTTTTCGGCCCAGCGTTTCGAGGAAATCCCGGCGCTGGTTGCCGGCCTGGCGGGGTGATTCCGACGCCATCCGCAGACCGACCACGCAAAGCCGACCACGCCGAATACAGAGGAACTGTCGAACCGGAGAATCGAGGGCGTCAGCCGCCCGCAGCTTTGCCGGAGCTGCCGAGTTCGTTCAGGCGATTGATCAGCATGCGCAGCCGTCCGAACCCGAGCAGGTTGAAGGAAAGGGCCACGCGCGGCAGATGCAGCGTCTCCGGCTCGTCGCTTTCCTCTTTCAAGCTCTCGACGCGGCGGATCGGGCGACCGCCGAGGATGTCGGCGAACTCCACGGCAAGCGTCTCCAGCACAGCATCGTCCACTTCGCGGTTGAGTCGCATCACCGTGGTTTTGCGGATCGTGCGCATCGAGTGGAACACGCGGTAAAACGACACGATCTCCTCCACCGCTTCGCCCACGTCGTGCGTGATGCGGTAGAGCGCGAGGTCGTCCTCGCTGATCAGGTTTCGTTCCAGCAGTTGCTCGCGTACGAAACGGTCCCACTCGTGCCAGTAGTCGCCCCCCGGCACGTCCACGCAGACGATCGGCACCATCCTCGCCTTGCCGGTCTGCACCAGCGTCAGCGTTTCGAAGCCCTCGTCGTGGGTGCCGAAGCCGCCCGGAAAAAGCGCCACGCCTGACGCCTCCTTGAGGAAGAAGAGTTTGCGCGTGAAGAAGTACTTGAACTCGATCAGCTTCGGGTCGCCCAGCAGCAGCTCGTAGGGCTGTTGCTCAAAGGGAAGGCGAATGCCTACCCCGAAGCTGTTCTCCACGCCCGCACCTTCCACGACGGCGCCCATGATCCCGGGGCCGCCTCCGGAGATGACCATGAAGCCGGCTTCCGCGATGCGCCTGCCGAAGTCCTCGGCGAGCTTGAAATGGGGATCGTCGGGACGCGTTCGCGCCGACCCGAACGCGGTCACCTTGCGCGGTCCCGCGGTCCAGGGCCGGAACACCGCAAGCGCCCGCCGCATCTCCGTGAACGCGGCGGCGACCAGCTTGAGATCGACCACACTGGTGCCGTCGGCCACCAGTCCGATCGCTTCCTCGACGAGGCCTTCGAGAAGCCGCCGCGCGCGGGGATCGGTGTGGCCCATGTGGGCGGTCGCCAGCCGTTCCACGAGGGCGGCGTGAATGGAGACGCTTTCGCGGGGATCGCTCATGTCGGTGCGTCATTGTCGGCCGCGCGCACCACCGACACCAGTCGGCCGGAGGTGCATCGAGAGCGCGCTGTGGCTAGCATGCCCCCGCGATCGTCAGGGCAGCGCGCCGCGCCGCTCGATCCCCCCATGGAAGATTCTGCGGCAAAGTACTTGTTCCTGCGCTTCCTCGTTTACGCTGCGCTGATCGCCGGCACGTTCCAGTGGATGGTGGTGGCGGTGCAGAGCCACGGCGCCCGCTATCTGGTGCGCGACGACGGGCCGATCGAGATCACCCAGTTCCTTGCCGCGCTGTGCACGGCACTCCTGTTCTGGCTCCTTTCCCGCGAACGCGTGCATTCGGCCGATCTGTTGCGCTTCCTGTCGGCGCTGTCGTTGATCGCCTGCGCGCGCGAGCTGGACAACTTCACCCTCGAGCTCGGCTCCCGCGATGCGTACAAGTGGATCGCGGTGGTGCCGCTCGCGTGGGCCTTGTTCCAGGTGGCGCGTGCGCGCGGCCGGCTGCTGGACCAGCTCGCGGTGTTCTCGCGCACGTCGGGATTTTCCTTGCTCCTCGCCGGATTCCTCGTGGTGGTGGTCTACTCCCAGCTGCTCGGCCAGAAGGCGCTGTGGCTGGCGGTTCTCGACGCCGACACCTATCGCCCCGTCAAGGATCTCGTCGAGGAATCCTCCGAGTTGCTCGGTTACCTGCTGATGCTGTTCGGCGCCGCGGAGGCTACCCTCGACGACCAGGCGGACTGAGACGGGCATCGTGGTACCGGCGTGGTCATGATCGACGAGACGTCGCGCAGATCGGTGGCGTTCGCCACTGCGCTTCTCGTTCATGCCGCCCTGTTCGCCGTGGTGGCCCGCCGTTCGCCGGTCGCGCTGACCATCGTCCCCACGTCGGTCACGTTAACCTTCGTCGAGGTGGCTGCGAGAACTGCCGGCCCCGGCGAGCCGGCGCCGCAGTTGCGCGTAACTGCGCCGGCGATGCCGGAAATGGCGCCGACTCCACTACCCGAACCCGAGATCGCGCCGCGTCCTTCGGATCCGGTTTCGGAACCTCGGCCGCCTGATTTCCAACCCGCGCCGCCCGTCGCCGAACCCGAACCTGCGCCGGTCGCCGCACCGAAACGCTCAAACCCCGTCGCAGCGAAACCCTCGACCGCGCCGCCGCATCCTTGGGCTGCGCCCGGTGATGCCGCCTCCATCGGGTCCGGCCCTTCCACCACCGGTACCGATTCCCGCGCGTCCGCACCGACGTGGGCGCCGTCAGCACGCGTTCGCTACGAGGAACTGCTGTTTTCGTGGATGGACCGGCACAAGCAGTACCCGCTTGTCGCGCAACGGCGCGGCCTCGAAGGGGCGGGATCGGTACGCGTCCGCATCGGCCGCGACGGGCGAGTGCTCGAGCATACGGTCGACAAGAGCACCGGAGAAGCCATGCTTGACCAGGCCGCGCTCGACATGGTGCGACGCGCGAGCCCGTTTCCGGCGGTGCCGGTCGAGTACGCAGGCGACGCCTTCGAGTTCGTCGCACCGATCCAGTACCGGCTGCGTTGAGGAGAACCACAGCGATGACGATCGAAACCAGGACTTCAGCCTCGTGGAAGCGCTGCGGCGTCTGCAAGCGCGACCTCGGATTCGACGGGGAGTTCTACGAGTGCAGTGTGTCCACCTGCACGTCGGGCCGCAGCCACCCCGTGTTCTGTTCGGTTCCCTGCTGGGAGCAGCACGTGCCCGTGATGCGTCATCGCGACGCGTGGGCGGAGCAGAAGCGCTCGCCGACGCGCGCGCAGTGGGAAGCGGCCCAGGCGGCGGGGTCCGTTTCCGTTGCCGGCGCCGACGCGGCGTCTCGCATCCCCACGGCGCCGGGCGGCATCGCGACGGCGCCTCGCCGCATCATGGTGGATGCACGAACTCCGGGCCGCGCGGTACCGGATTCGAACCTCGCCGGTGAAGTGCTGGTAGTCGCGTCCAAGCTCAAGGCCTACATCAAGGCACGTTCGGGCATGAACACATCGGAATCGGTGCTCGAGGAACTCTCCGCCATCATTCGCGAGCACGCCGACCGCGCGATTGAGCAGGCGCGCCTCGAGGGACGCAGAACGGTGATGGACCGCGACTTCCGGCCCTCCTGAGACGCCGCCGATGATGCTGCCGGCTCCGGCGAGCTGTGCACTCGCCGGGCGCGAGTCGACGGTAATCGGCTTGGCAGTGACGGCAACGAATCGGAGCAGGCTGCCGGCTAGAAAATTGCCGCCAGCGACAACAAGAATCCGACCACGTAAGTGCCTAGCGCCCCGGCAAAGCGAAGCGGGTGCCCCTTCTCGAGCGTCGGGGAAAGAAGCATTCCCGCCGCATGCGCATAGCGAAAGCCGATCGTCGCGATGAACAGCAGGCTCATCCACCAGCCGTAGCCTTCACCGGCCGTTGCGAGGATCAGGATCGCAAGGATGGGACTGTACTCGCACGCGTTGCCGTGCGCGCGGATGGCCTTGTAAAGCGGGTCGGCAGGATCGTCGTTGCAGCCGATGGCCCGGCTGGTGCTTCCGCGCAGCATCGAGACGCGCAGCCCCAGCGCAATGACGAGAAGACCGAGAAGGCCGATGCAGGTGATGGCAAGACCCATGGTTGCTCTCCCGGGATCCGTGGCGGATCCGTTGTGGTTGATGTGTTCGCCGGCGCCCCATCATCCGCGAACGGCGTGCTTGCGCGAGCCGTCGGCTTCAGTCCTTGCGGTCCGAGCGCCGGTAGGCCTCGGCCAACAGCTGAACCGGGTGCCGCACGTCGGCAGGGAACCCCGCGATGGCCAGCGCCCGCGAGATCTGCAGCAGGCAGCCGATGTTGCCGACCGCAACGATCGACGCCTTTCGTTGCCGCGCGAGCTCGGCCTTGCGCGCGCCAAGCTCGGCCGAGATGGCCGGGTGATCGAGGTTGTAGCTGCCGGCGCTGCCGCAGCAGATGGCGTTCTCGCCGAGATCGACGGGGGCGCGGCCCAGCGCGGCCTCACAGACCCTGCGCGGCGCGTCCGAGATGCCGCGCGCGTGAAGCAGGTGGCACGCGTCGTGGTAGGCCACCTCGCCGCCCGGCTCGAGCGGACGCGAGGGCACCTCGAAATCGAGTTCGACGAGCAGCTCGCAGATGTCGCGGCTGCATTCGGCCAGCTCGCGACCGCGTTGCTCCTCATCGCTGCCGCGCAGCACGTGCGCGTAGTCGCGCATCATCGCGCCGCAGCCGGCCGCGGTGGAGACGACGAAGTCGACGTCGGCGGCGGCAAACGCGCGCGCATTGGATGCGGCCAGCGCTTCGGCTTCGGCGTGACGGCCGGCGTGCATCGGCAGTGCGCCGCAGCAGACCTGCCCGGCGAGTTCGACCACCTCGATGTTGTTGCGCTGGAGCACCTCGACCGTGTCGCGGTTGATGTCGGGAGCGAGGCGGTCGCCAACGCAGCCGGTCAGCACCGCGGCGCGCGCGCGGGCACGAAGCGGCTGATGGATGCGGCTGCGGCGCAGCGGCGAAACGCCGGCGTCGGTCGTCGCCATCGAAGCCCCGGCCGCGCCGGGCAGCAGACCGAGACCGGGAACCTTGCGCCGCGCCGAGCCGAATCCCGCGCGGTCGAGCAGGCCGGCCACGCGCAGGCTCGCATCCACCGCCTTGTCGTTCGTGTAGACCTTGCGCGCGACGTTCTGCCAGGTGGCTGCGCTGCGCTGGCGTTCGGCCAACCGTGGCCGGAACTCCTCGATGCGGCGGCCGAACGAAACGCCCGACGGACAGGCGGTCTCGCACGCGAGGCAGCCGAGGCAACGCGACAGGTGCAGCGCGGCCTCGTCGTCGAGATCGAGCTCGCCGCGCTCGATCGACTCCATGATGTAGATCCGGCCGCGCGGCGAGTCGGCCTCGGTGCCCAGCACGCGGTAGGTGGGACACGTGTCGAGGCAAAGGCCGCAGTGCACGCAGGGAAGGCCGGGACCGCTCATGAGATGCTCAAAGGCCTCCGACGAAACGGCCGGGCGACAGCACGTCGTCGGGGTCGAGACGCTGCTTGATCGAGCGCATCAGCGCGATGGCGGCCGGCGCGGAACCCCACACGTCGTGCGTGGTCTTGATCGCCGCGGGGGCGCGTTCGATCACGCGGGTGCGCACGAGGTCGCGGGCGGAGGTGGCGGTCAGCAGCGACGCGAACGCGGCGTAGCGGGAGTTCTCGTCCTCGGAGTCCTCGGCGCCGATGTGAAAACGCGCGACGCCGGCGCCGAGGTGTCCGGCGACGCGCAAGGACGCACCGGAGCGTCGCGCGCCCGAGTCCTTCAGCTTCGAAAGCGCGCCGCGCACGGTGCCGACGATGTCGGCCGGCGCGGTAGCGATTTTCAGCGTCATTCCGCCCTCCGAGTCGACGTGCGCCGGGCTTTCCCAGTCTTCGACTGCGTCGGACGGTTCGCGTCCCACGGCGGCACACACACGATCGCCCTGGTCGGCCACTTCCTCGCCGGTTCCCTCGACGCGCACCACGAGGATCCAGAACGTGGTCGAACCCGTCGCGTCGACCGCGAAATCGATGGCGGCCAGCGGCAGCGGCTCAGCCAGCAGGCGGGCGCGCGCGGCGTCGAGCTCGGCAGCCGACACGAACTCGAACACGAGAGTGGCGGCGGCGGAAGGCAGCGGATGCGTGCGCAGCGTGAGCTCGGTGATGACGGCCAGCCCGCCCCACGATCCGGTGAGCAGCCGCACGAGGTCGTAACCGGCCACGTTCTTCACCACGCGGCCGCCCGCGTGCAGCGTACGGCCACAGCCGTCGATCGCCGTCATGCCCAGCAC
>JBHEOD010000116.1:568-11389 GCA_046261745.1 Binatia bacterium | reverse complement strand
CGCTGGGCGGCGGAACGATCGAGGAAAAGGCGGAGCGCACCGCCGAGAAGATGGAGCGGCGTGCCACCATCGACACCGCGGGGCCGCTACCGGAACCAGCCGCCACGGCGGCTGCGCTGCACAAGTACGTCGCCGAGTCCTTCGACGCGAAAGCTGGAACGTTCGGCCCCGCGCCGCTGTTTCCACGCCCGCCCATCCTCGATTTCCTTCTGCAGCAGCATGCAGAGCACGGCGACGCCGGCGCGCTCGAGATGGCCGTTGTCGCCCTCCAGTTCATGGACCGCAGTCCGCTGGCCGACCGCCACGGCGGAGGCTTCCATCGCTTTGCGCGGCAGGCCGGCTGGCAGGATCCGGCGTCGGAGAAGATGCTGGCCGACAATGCCGCGCTCGCTTCCGTCTACCTCGCGGCCGCGGCAACCGGCGGTCGCCCCGACCTGCGTGACACCGCGCGCACGACGATCGAGTTCCTGCTCAAGGAACTCGCGCTGCCCGACGGCGCGTTTGCCGCGTCCGTGGATTCGAAGCGAGGCGAACGCGACGATCGCGTGCTTGCCGACGCGAACGCGCTTGCGATCTCGGCGCTGGTGCGCGCCGCGCAGGTGCTGGCCGAACCTCGCTACCTCGCCGCCGCGGTGGCCACCGGGAAGTTCCTGGACAGCCGGCTCCGCGACGGCGGCAAGATCAACCACTGCGCGTATCGGGGCGGACGCCGCTGCGTCGACGGCTACCTGGCCGACCAGGCGCTGGCGGCGCTGGCCTTCCTCGACCTCGACGCCGCGCGCGCGCCAGGCGGCAGGCGCTGGCTCGATGCCGCACGCATCATCGCGGACGCGATGCCGGAGCGTTTCGGTCACCAAGCCACGGGCGGGTTCTTCCTGACGGCGGTCGATGCGGCGCCGCTGCCGCTGCGCATCAAGCCGGCGCTCGACGCAGCGGTGCCGTGCGGGAACTCGGCCGCGGCATGGCTCTACGTGAGGCTGGCCGACCGTACGAAGGAGGCCCGTTACTCAGCGGAAGCCCGTCGCACGTTCGAAGCGTTCTCCGAAGTGCTCACGCTGCGGCCGCTCGCGCTGCCGTCGATGGTGGGTGCGCTCGTGCGTTCGAGCGCGCCGCCGCAACTCGAGCCGGCTCCCGCCGTGCATCCGTAGCAGTGCGGCGCCGTTTCGATGGTCGTACGCGCCAGTTCGGAGAACGACTCGATTGACCACAGCGTCTGTGCGTCGCCGCCGGCGCGCAGCGGGATCTCTTCCATCTGGTGAAAGTCGCAGTCGTGAAGCGCGCCGTCGTACGCGACGCTGATCATGCTGCGGCACATCAATCCCGGCACCGTCGCCGCGTTGAAATGCGCGACCAGCAGTCCCATGTAGCGCCCGGCCTCGCCGTTGCGCACGAGCATCTCGGCGAAGCGCTTGATCGGCAGGTTGGTGATTGTCAGCAGGTTGTCGAAGCGGATGCCGAAGAGGCGATCGAGTTCTTCGCGATACTGCCCTTCCAGCTCAGCCTGGGCCGGCGGCAGGAATGCGCCGAGCGGATTGTAGACGAGATCGAGCCGCCGGTTGGCATCGCCGCGGCCGTAGCCGATCGAGCCCAGCAGGCGAAGCGCGTCGATGCTTTTGCGGAACACGCCGCGGCCGCGCTGTCGGTCCACGTTCTCTGCGGTGTAGCACGGCAGCGAGCACACCAGGTGTACGTCGTTGGCACGATAGAAGTCCGGCAGATGATCCATGCCCGACTCGTAAAGCACGGTGAGGTTGCAGCGCACGATCACGCGTTTGTCGCGCTTGCGGGCGCCGGTGACGAGATCCGTGAAGCACGGGGCGAGCTCGGGTGCTCCGCCGGTCACGTCCAGCGTCGTGACGCCAGGCGCGTCGGAGAGAAGCTCGAGAACGCGGGCCGCGGTGGCCGGCGTCATGATCTCGGTGCGCTTGGGCCCCGCATCGACGTGACAGTGGTGACAGGCCTGGTTGCACAGCTTGCCGACGTTGACCTGCACCGTCGTCACCGCCTCGCGCGCGAGCGGCCAGCTTCCGTGGCGGCGCAGCGTGTCGTCGAATGTCGTCACGCCGGCATTCATTCGTCGGCCCTTTCCTTGCGCGGCGTTTCCACCACGGGTGCGGCCTGAGGCGCGGGCGCCGCCGCGCCCTGGTCGTGCACCTCCACCACGCGCACGCGCTGTGAAGTGAAACGCGGCACCTCGTCGTGAAAGAACACCATGCGGTAACTGTCGACGCCGCCGGCCGGGATCGGCGTCACGAATTCCTCGTGCACCCTGCCTTCTTCGTCGGGGCGCATCGATTCGGCGCCTCGGTTGTAGCCCTCGGCATCGTGCAGAACCTTGCCGTCGCTGTCGAGCAGTTCGTATCGGAGCACGATG
Source organism: Binatia bacterium (assembly GCA_046261745.1). Classification (GTDB taxonomy): domain Bacteria; phylum Desulfobacterota; class Binatia; order UBA1149; family CAITLU01; genus DATNBU01. The sequence goes on along the minus strand of JBHEOD010000116.1, from coordinate 9,015 downwards.
TGGTGCACCGCGCGGTCGCTCGTGTTGCGCAGGCTGCCGCGCATCACGAAGACACTTCCGTCGCCGAACGGCGCGGCCGGCGTGGTGCCGAGGAAAAGTTCCGACAGGTTGTCCCACGAGCTCGCGGGAGCGACGATTTCGATGCGTGTTTCGCCGACCGGGGGTGTCGTGGCCTCCCCGGCCGTTGCTGCGCCTGCAAGGATCGCGGCCGCGCTGACACGGATGAACTCAAAAATACGTCGCCTGAACCCCGATTCAGGGTATCCGCGAGAGAACATGGCGTTCCAGGTCGGCACCCGCGCCTGATATCACGGTGACAGCGAAGTTCGCATGGCCCTAAACTTGGTTGTCTTGAGCCCAGTCGGGTGCCATGAATGCTGCCGACAGGAGTGAACGTGCCGAACCCTTCGAGCGAGCCAGCAGCGACCTTCCCGCGCCCGCGAGCCGCGTCGCGTGCGCTGGTCGCGGTGCTTGCGCTCGCGGTTGTCGTTGCGATCGGTGCAGCTGCCGCGCGCGCCGGCTCCTGTCGCGTGCTCGTCGCGCTCGGTTCGGTCGACATGGAGCCGTCGCCGGCCGGGATGTCGGTGCGAATTTCGGGGAACTGGGAATTCGACAACATCGTCCAGGTAATCTCTGGTCTGTCTTTCAACGTGCTGCTGATGCGCGAAGACAACTTCGTGCGCTTCCACTATCCCAACCAGTCTTACGCCGGCTTCGTGCCCGGCCTGGCCGCCGAAGTCGATGCCGGCATTGACGGCAGCGACATCCTTGCGGTCGAGGCAGCCGGTCTGCCTGAACCTTCCGCGCGCTTCGTGAGATTCGAGTCGCAGCGCATGAAGCTCTCGAGTCCGGTGCCGCCCGGAGACGGGCCGCTCAGCGTGGTGGCTTACCTCGTTCTCGACGGAGACTATGTCTCCCCGATCATCAGCAACATCGTCACACGTCCTCTCGAGGTGGAGCCGCCGACCGCGAACACCGAGGAGGAGGAACCCGCGCCGACGCCGGAGCCCGAGCCCGTGATGGAGCCCGACCCGACGACGGAGCCAGAGCCTGCGACGGAGCCGGTGCCGTGAGCCGCCGGGCTGGCCTGTTGCGCTATGCAACCGGAATTCTCGCGGCAGCCGCGCTCGCGATGCCGGTGTCCGGCCATGCGCAGGCCGATCCTTGCGATCCCGTCGCGCCGGTCTTCAGCGGCGATCCCTGCGATCCGGTCACCGGCCCCTACCCGATGCTGCCGGGACTTCCTCTCGTGCTCCCGCAGGCGGGACCTACCGGCCCGTGGACCGACGGTCCGCCGCTTATCGACACAAGCCTTTCCGGCGACGTCGACCTCGCCGTGCGTGTCGGATTCTTCCCGAACGAGGACGAGGTCCCTCCGCCGGCCGGAAGCGAGATGGATCCCACGCTACTCCAGTACGTGGCCGGCGGCGGCGGCGCGAGCCAGGGCGCGCCCGTCGTCTTCACGACGTTCGTGACCGACGGACCGGGAACGCTCCCTTACGGAACCCCTCTGGCCGGTCTCGACGAGAGGCCGGTGGCGGTCTTCGCGTACGCCGATCTCGACGGCGACGGTGTGGTCGGCCCTACCGACCTGGACGGCAAGGGCGACAACGAGCTCGAGCGGCAGGAAGCCATCGGGCACGTCGGTCGCCAGGTTGGGCAGATCGACGGCGATCGTTTCAGCAATCAACTCGCGGTGCGTATCGGTGCTCCCGCCAGCATCGGCGGCCTGCGCATCTCCCTCGTGGCCGGCATGTACACGGGCAACGATCCGAACCAGCTGTGGTCGAACGGCACGCCGATCTTCACCAACTGGCCGTTCTTTCCCCCGCTCGATCCGCTCGCGATCGTTTACCTGGCCGAAGCCAATCCTCCCGATCCGACGGGGCCGAACATCCTGTTCTACCAGCCGGCCGAATTCCTGCTGCCGACGCCCGACACGACGGGCCTCGTCGAGGCGTTCGCGCTGCAGGCCAACGGCAGCAACCCGTCCACTGACCAGTACATCTCGCTGAGTGGACCACCCGTCGGTGCGCGCCTGTTCCGCGACGTGACGGCATCGAGCTTCTCGGCTTCGTCACGTCTTGCCGTGCGCCCGGCACCGCCGATCTCGGGCTCGACTCGCCGCCTGGTTACCCCGGCCGGCGAGGTTGCGGTCAAGACCGGCCGCAACGTGCAGTTCCGGCTGATGCCGGTGGACGCCCTCGGCAACATTGCCGATCCCGCACCGTCGGGCGTTCCCGCGCGCATCCGCGCCGAGGGCGGCCTCGTCATCCTGTCTCCGGATTCGGACAAGAATCCGTTCGAGGAAACCCTCAACATCGACAAGGCGCGCGGGCAGGTGATCCGGCTCGGAACCGACGGCGTTTCCGGGCGCGCTCGCGTGACGGTCTACGACCCGCCCCCGGCCCTGCCGATCGGCCTCGACCAGGCGCTCGTGTTCGCGAGTTCGAGCGGCAAGATCGACGCCGACGATGACGGGATCGACGATGACGGCGACGGCAGCGGAACCATCGGCGACCGCCCGTGCACGGCCGCCGACGTGACCAGCTTTACGCCTTGCGACGACAACTGCCCGGAGGTCGTCAACCCTTCCCAGAACGACAGCGACGGCGACGGACAGGGCAACTGCTGCGACGGCGCCTGCGTGATCGATGACAGCGAGGAAGGTTGCATGGAATGCCCGCAGGCTGCGTCGCGATTCCGCGCTGTGAACACACGCGCGCGAACCGCCCTCCGGCCGCGTTCCGGCGACAATCCCGACGTGGTGAGGATTCGCGCGTTGCTTCGCATGGAAGACGGCCAGGAAGTTGCTCCCGACACCGAGCAGGTGGAAATCACCATGGCGGAAGGTGATCGCCTTCATTACTTCGTGCAGCTGCCGGGCGTCTTCACGATTACCGACGACCGGCCGACCTACGAGTATCTCGACGAGACGGCTGCCCTCGGCGGCATCTACAAGGCGAAGCTGCGCACCACGCGTCGCGGCATCCGGGCGCGAATCCGGGCGAAACAAGTGGACATCATTGACACAGAGCCCGGCGAGGTCCTCGAGAACGGTCTCGTGCTGGCGGTGACAATCGGCGACGATACGTTCACTCGCCACCTCAAGTGCACGACCCCTGTGGCGTCCGTGCGCTGCGTCAGCTCGAACTGAAGGCCGCCGCCTCTGCCACGGGCCGAGGGCACGCGCGCAGGCTTCCTGCCCGCCGCGCGGCGTGTATAGTGCCGCCTCCGATGCCCGAGCCGACGACCCTGCCAGGACTGCGAGAAAGCCCGCCGTCGTCGACCTCGCGGCTGTTCGCACCCGGCGCATGGCGCGTCGCCGTGGCCTGTGCTGCCCTCGTCATCGTGTCGATCTGCGGCGTGAACTCCGTGCAAGGAGTCGGCCGCGCGTTCCCCGGTTTCTTCGTGTGGGAGAACCTCTTCGTGCCGGCCATCGGTGCTTCCACCTGGAGCGGGGTTCGCGCGGGGCTTCCGTACCACTCCTGGCTGCTGTCGGCGGACGGAACGGAACTGCACGATGCCGGCGATCTTGCGACGGTGCTTCGCGACAAGCGAAGCGGCGACCTTGTTCGCTACGTGGTCGAGAAGAACGGGCGTCGGTACGACATCGACGCCCGGGTCGAGGTATTCACGCTGCGGCACTACCTCGAGAGTACCGGCATCTTCCTGTTCGACGCCGTCGCGCTGATGGTGCTGGCGGTGGTGATGCTCTACCTCAAGCCGGTCGGAGCCGACGCGACGGCGCTCACGCTGTTCGCGACCACGTTGGCGCTTTTTCTGGCCACCGCCATCGACCTGTTTGGGCCGTACCACTTCCGGGAAGTGTATTTCTTCTTCGCAGCCGCCGCGCCGACGAGTGCGTTCGCGGTGCTCAGCTGGTTCCCGATCGGACGCGTGCGGCGGTCGTGGGAAACGCCGGCACTGGCGCTGCTTGCCGGTGGATCCGTCGCGTTCGGAGTCGCCTCGAACCTGGCGTTCTTCGGTCACCGCGAACTGCTGCTGGTGCTCGACCGGCTGTTCCACGTGTACCTGGCCGCGAGCATCCTCTTGTCGATGGCCTTCTTTACGTGGCATTTTCTTGCCTCGAAGGACCAGAACGTTCGCCAGCGCAGCAAGGTGGTGATGATCGCGAGCCTCGGCGCGTTCCTGCCTGCGCTCGCGCTGATGGCCGTTTATGTGGGTAGCGCGGCCATTCCTTTCAACGCGCTGACCGTATTTTTCGTGGCCTTCCCGGTAGGCATCGGCTACGCGATCGCGCAGCACGACCTCTTCGACATCGACCGGCTGATCAAGCGTGCTCTGGCTTACCTGCTGCTGAGCGCGGCGGTGATCGGCAGCTACGGCATTACCATCACCGTGCTCGAGTTCATGTTCGAGGGCCTCACGGGGAGGGTCGAACGGCTCACGTCAGGCCTGATCGTGCTGGTGCTGTTGATGCTGCTCAACCCCAGCCGCGACCGCATGCAGGCCTTTGTGGACCGGCTTTACGACCGGCGCCGCTACGAGTACCGCGACGTGGTGCGCTCCGCGTCGCGGCGCTTCAGCTCCATCCTCGACTTCGAGGCGCTCGTGCGCACGTCGCTAGAACTCATCGACGAGACGGTGCAGCCGCTTTCGGCCGAGCTGTTCACGCTTGGCGCCGACGGAGTCCCGGTGCGTCGTGCGGCGCTGGTGTACGAGGATGGGCCGGGCTCGACGGGCCGCATCCAGGTGGCCGATCGCGCCGAGCCGACGCTCTTGCCGGTGGTGGAGGCGCTGCGCGACGCGGATTTCTTCACCGGATCGATGCCGCCGAGCCAGGAGCGGGGCGGACAAGTGCAGCGCGTGCTCGCCACCGGCATGCATCTCGAAGGGCGCGAGACGGGCTTTCTCGTCGTCGGCCCCAAGCGCGCAGGCGGTTATCACACCGGCGACGACGCCGAACTCTTGCGCACGATGTCCGACCAGCTCGCCGTCGCGCTCGAGAATGCGCAGGCCTACCACACCATCGGCCGGCTCAACGTCGATCTCGAGGCGAAAGCCGCCGCGCTCGAGGAATCCAACCGCGACCTGAACGAAGCCCAGGGCCAGCTCATCCGGGCCGAGCGACTGGCTGCCATCGGCGAGCTGTCGGGCGCCGTCGCGCACGCGATGCGCAATCCGCTCGCGGCGATCAAGATGGCCGCCGACTTCGGCGGCATGGAGTTCGAGCATCACGCGGCCGGGGAGAACTTTCGTGACATCAGCTCGGAGGCCGGAAGGCTCGAGAAGCGCATTCGCGACCTGCTCGACTTCACGCGGCCGTTCGAGCCGCGGCCCGAGCGCGCGGACCTTCATGCGGTCGTTGCGCGCGCGGTCGACATCTCGCGCAGCAAGGCCGCGCAGAAAGGGATCGAGCTCATACTGACGGGCCGGCCCGGTGCCGAGTGGGTGGACGTGGACGTCGCGCTGTTCGAGCAGGTGATCGTCGAGCTGGTGGCCAACGCGATCGATGCGTCGCCGGAGAAATCTCCCGTCGAGATCGCGATCGGCAGCGACAGGAACGGCTCGGGGAGCGCGTGGGTGTCGGTGGCTGACCGCGGGCCCGGCATCGCCGCGGAGAAACAGCCGCGCATCTTCGAGTTGTTCTTCACGACGAAGAAGACGGGCACGGGGTTCGGGCTGGCGACGGTGAGGAAGATCGTCGACCGGCACGGCGGCAGTATCGGCGTGGAGACACAGCAAGGGGAGGGGACTTGCTTTACGGTGAGGCTGCCGAGGAAATAGCCGGAGCCGATCCACGGCGGGACCGTCGTTTGGGCCTTCGCCGGATCATTCCATTTTGATGATGGTCGTCTTCACGCGGTCTGTGCTAGTCGGAAGGCCGGGCGCCGCAGCGCAGTCCAGTGATTCCATCGCGCAATCGCCCCCACGGAGACAACATGACAACCGAAGATCCCATCGCCGAGCTCGCACGCCTGAGGGCCGAGAACGAAGCACTCAAGAAATCGGCCGCGAAGCCCGGCTCCATCTCCTTCAAGGTGTCGGAGAAGGGCGGCGTCTCGGTCTACGGCATGGGCCGTTTCCCGGTCACTCTTTACGTGGAGCAGTGGGAGACGCTGCTGGGTCGCGCCGACGACCTGCGTGCGTTCATCGACGCGCACCGGGACCAGTTGAAGAAGAAGGAGTAAAAGCCCTTCGCGGCAGGCCGGCCAGCAGGAGCAGCACCAGCAGGGTGGCCGCACTCGTCGCTGCGCCGAGGCGCACGGACCACGGCGCGTAGTCGACTTTGACCTGCGACGTTCCCCCCGGAACATCAATGCCCTGCACCAGCCCGTGCACGCGATGGATCGGCGTCTCCACGTCGTCCACGAAAGCGCGCCAGCCGGGATAGTCGGCCTGGCTCAGCACGAGAAAGCCGTGGCCGTCGTCGGGAACCTCGGTCGCGAGCTCGAGATGCCCGGCGCGCTCGTCGGTGATGCGAAGTGCCAGCGCCGTCGCCGGTGACAGATTGCCACTGCCTTCACGCTCCCCGCGCGAGCAGTCGAGCAACGCGACGGCGGCCGGATCCACCGATCCGCCGGCCAGCGTCGTGCGGATCGTCTGCGCATCGCTGCAGCGGGCCGCATCCACGAAGCGCACGCGGGCAAGCGCGTCGCGCGTCTCCATCAGTCGTGCGTCGGGCGTCTCGACAACCAGGCTCCAGGCCGCTCCGAGCGCGGGCACGAGCTTGCCGCCATGCCTCGTCTGCATCACGTAGCGACACGACAACAACGCCAGCGTGTGATCGCGCGAATCGAAAAGCTCGCGCCGCAGCGTGGTCTCTTCTTCGACCATCCCCGTCGCGTCCGCCAGCGGCGTCCACAGGAACGGACCGGCGCCGTGCACGGCCGGGACGGCGAACTGGGATGGATAGTCGCCCACCAGGAAGGCGGGATCGCGCGGCTGGAAGAAGTGGCGCTGCGTCAGCACGCGCCAGCCCGGTTCCATGTGGGTGAGCACGTCGGGCCGGCTTCCGGAAGTATCCACGCCGGCAGGATTGGCGGCGACGAGAACGCGCTGGTTCGCGCGCAGCGACAGGCACGAAGCGACGACGGCCACCGCCACGACGGTGAGCGGCCAGCGTGCGCTGCCGCGCCGCCGCATCAGCTGCTCCGCGCCGAGTCCCGCGAGTGCCGCGATCGCCAGCGACACTTCGAACAGATGCTTGAACGGATGCCGAAACGCCCCGAAGCCCGGCAACCTGTGAAGCCAGCCGCTCACCGGTGTGTCCGCGCCGATCGAAAGCACGAAGCCGATCAGCAGCACGACGACAAAGAATGCGGCAGTGCGCGAGAACAAGCCGAAAAGCAGGCCGAGGAATGCAGCGACGACTGCGGCCGCGCCGAAGTGGTACGCGGCCAGCGGCGGAAACTCCATGGCCGCGGGCGCGGATGGAAGCGCCCAGTTCCACACCATGGACGCCGAAGCGGGCAGTGACTGGAACACTTCAAGAGACAGCGACGCAGGCCGCCGCGACAGCGATTGAAGTTCGAGGGACGGAAAGAGCTGCACGGCCGCGAGCAGCAGGCCGGCAACGTACACCCCCGCGACGGCCGCCGACGGCTGCCACCAGCGCGTGCTTCTTGTCAGCGAGAACGCATAGCCGATCGCAATCAGCGCGCTGTAAAAGCTCGTCTCCGGAAAGCCGGCGAAGAACTGAAGGGCGACCGCGCCGCCGCCGATCCCGATCCACGCCGCCCGGCGCGCACTGCCGGTGCCGATGCGGTGGACGGCGGCCAGGATGAGCGGCAGCCACACGACCGAGTTCTGGATCTGGATGTACCAGGCCGCGAACCAGCCCATCGTGCCGCTGCACGCGTACACGAGGCCACCCAGCACGCCCGCGGCGGCGCCGAGCCCGATCACGCGAAGGAACACGAACATGAACACGCCGGCCATCACCGCGTGCAGCGCGGCCACCTGGTCCATCGCGCGAAACACCGACGAGTCGGCGCCGCCTGTGCCTGGGGACACGAACAGGAACGGGTAGTTGAACGGATAGATCGCGCCGGCCGTCGTGTCGGCCAGAAGCGGCATGCCGGTGCGCTTCCACGGATTCCACAGCGGCACCTGCCCGCTCTTCCACTGGCGCGCGGCTTCGAGGCGAAGCGGCGCGGCGCCGTCGAGGTTGTCGTGGTGAGCGGTCAGGTGCGCGGGGCCGCGCAGGGCCGGCGCGTGTACCCACGCGATGCATGCGACGAGCGCGAGCACCGGCGCGAGTCCCTGCATCCATCTTGTCGACATCGTTTCCTTTCTCAACGTGGGGCGGGCTTGCGGCAAGCTGCGCGACGGTCGCGGTCTTGCTTCACTCCGCGTATCCGAGCGCCTTGAGACTGCGGAGCTGGTCCTCGCCGGTCATCGGCGGCGACTTGGGCCCCTTTAGTCCGGCGCCGAAGCTCCATGCGACCGGAATTCCTGCCGGGTCGGGATCGTCGCGGCAC
>JBHEOD010000116.1:0-558 GCA_046261745.1 Binatia bacterium | reverse complement strand
CCTTCATCGTCAGCTCGAGCGGATCGGCGGCGAGATCGTAGCGCCGGCGCGACGACTCGCAGTTGCCCTTGCGCACGCCGATCATCCACTTCATGTCGCCCTGGATGGCCGCGCGCCATTGCTCGCCGCCGTCGCGCGCGTTGAGGGAGGCCTCGGCGTACACGATGCGTGACGGGTCGAGTCCTTTGCCGGTGCGCAGGTCCACGTCGGGCATCGGCGGTGCGAGCGGCAGCCCGAGCGCGGCGAGCACCGTGGGCACGACGTCGATGCCGCTGGTGAGCAGCTCCGAGCGGCCGGGAACGACGCCGGGGCCGCGCACGAGCAGCGGCACCCTCACCATCTCGTCGTAGACGTGGACGGCGTGACGGAACCACGACTCGTGTTCCATCATGCTCTCGCCGTGATCGGCGGTGAACACGTACAGCGTACGGTCGCCGAGGGCGTCGTCGATGCCTTCGAGGAGCTTGCCGATCTCGAAGTCGGTGTACGCGATCTCTTCGTCGTAGGCGTCCATGTACGCGAGGCCGTCGTCGACGCCGGGTTCGCGCTGGTAGGCGG
>JBHEOD010000115.1:11078-11463 GCA_046261745.1 Binatia bacterium | reverse complement strand
TCGTGGCCGAGCCGCCGCTGCAGGTTGCCGCCGAGCAGGTCTCGCCGTTTGTGCACGGGTTGTCGTCATCGCAGCTGCCGGACTCCGCCTGGCAAGTCGGGCCGCAGCAGTCGCCGGACTCGACGTTGCCGTCGTCGCACTGCTCGTCGAGGTCGCTTCGCAGAAGTCCGTCGCCGCACACGCTTCCGTCGCTGAACACGATGCTGCCGAGCACGAGTCGCTCTTCGGAGTCCGTCCCCTCGTTGGCCACCTTCACGTGGCTCCCGTTGCGCAGGTCAAACACGCCGACGGCGGCAATGTACTGCGCAAGGTGCAGGCCCGGCGGAAGCGTCAACGAATCGGAGACGGTGTTGTCGGGCACCGCTGAACCGATGGGATCGGCGGG
>JBHEOD010000115.1:0-10929 GCA_046261745.1 Binatia bacterium | reverse complement strand
ATCCAGTCGTTCGGATCGGACGGCAGGGTCCACGACGCCGCCACGGCGCCGCCGGCTTCGAGAAGGTAGAACCGCAGCTCGAAATCCTGGCCCATTCCGGGGTAGGCCGGCGCAAACCCGACGTTGCGCCAAATCGTCTCGACGTCGATCGAACCGGTCCACGTCGATACGTCCGGGAACGTGGCTTCCGCCAGCGCGAAGCGGTAGCCGCTGTAGCGCAAGAGGTTGCGCAACTCGTCCAGATCGTTGTCGCCATTGTTCTCGTGCACGACACTGCCGTGCGTGGTCTCGAGCACCTCGAGTGCCGAGGAGAGATCCTCGATGCCGCAGAGCTCGAAGACCACCGGCGCGTTCGGCCAGATGGTGGCGATGACGTCTCCGACGGACTCGAGCATGCCGTCGGTGTGGTCCGGCGATCCGAGGCAGTCCTCGCGGAAGCCGACGTCGCTGCGACGGGAAGCGACGTAGCGCGTGGACTGCTGGATGCCGGCGTACGGCATCAGCAGCTGGGTGGCCTGAAAGCCCGGGTACGAATACGAAACGCTCTGGGTGCCGCCGCCGGCCAGCGTGCAGTCGATGGTTCCCGAACCGCCAATGAACATGTCGGCCAGGCGCCGGCGCGCCATACCGTCAAGCGTTGTGGGATTGGCGAAATCGTCGTCCCACTCGGTCTGGCTCTGCCAACTCCACTCGTTGAAGTTGCCGTAGCCGGAGATGTCGAGGAACGCGATGGCGGGGTTGCCGTCGTAGCGAAGGCGCATCTGCTCGACGAAGTCGGCCCAGTACTGCTGGTAGATGCAGTTGGAGTAGCGCGGCTGTCCGCCCTGGATCACTGCGCCCTTGGCCACCACCCAGTCCGGAACCTTGTGGCCGCCGAAGCTCTCCCCGCGCATGGTGTAGATGCGAAACGAAAACTGCTTGCCGAGTGCCGCGGCGGCCGCCATGTCGGCGTCGATGGTCGACCAGTCGTAAACGCCCTCGGCCGGGTTCTGGGCGTTCCAGCCGTACTGCGGGCGGCGGTACGCCACCGTCTCCGGCAGCACCGGCGCTTCGAGGTTGTGCATGGCCTGGAAGCCGATGCCGGGATTGGCGAAGTAGTCGCTGACGATGGGCGGTGAGACGGTCGCAGCGGCGGCCGGATGAACAGGAGCCGCCCAGGTCGCATGGATGGCGGCAAGGCCGAACCACAATTGTCGAAAGGAAAAGGAGATGTTCACGAGGCCCCCCGGCTTCGGTCAGAATGGTGGAAGTGGTGTCTACCACCCGGTCCCGCTCATCTCCATTCCGACGCGCGGTCGAAACCCCTGAGGCCGCGCTGGTCGGTGCAGTCCTGCCCGTGGTCGTGCAGGGCGGTTGCCCTCAGGCCAGGGCGGTCGCCGCGCCGAACTCCGCCTCGTAGTCCGCGCGAGCGGCGCGAAGGACCGCCCGCGCCTCCATGGCGCCGTAGATTGGATCGACCGTGATCGGGCTGGCCGCCTCTCCGGGGATGAACTTGTACGTCAGGAAGTAGTGCCGCAGGCGATCGATCACCGCCAGCGGGAGTTGCGAGACGTCCGCGAGATCGCCGTACACGGGATCCCCGATCAGCACTGCGACGATCTTGTCGTCGGCCTCGCCGCGCTCGACCATGCGCAGTCCCCCGATCGGCCGCGCGTCGAGAAGGATCTCGCCGCGCGCGATCGGCCGGTCGGTCAGCACGCAGATGTCGAGCGGATCGCCGTCGCCGCAGGTGACCGGAGGACCGCCGGCAATCGCGTGGGCGGCGACGCGCGTGCTGCAGTAGGTCTGGGGTATGAAGCCGTAGAGGGTGGGGCAGAAACTCGAGAAGCGCTGCGGCCGGTCTACCTTCAGGTAGCCGGAGTGCTTGTCGATCTCGTACTTTACCCCGTCGGTGGGCACCATCTCGATGTAGGCGTGCACGACTTCCGGGAATCGTGTCCCGGGGGTGAGACCGTGCCAGGGATGAGGGCGGTGCTCGAGCGGTTTCTGCATGGCGCGACCGTGTAGCAGGGGCGGCTGGCGCGAGAAAATGCTTGCAGCCGGAATCCGTGGGCGTGGGGACGACCTCGAAGCCCCGGGAACTGCGGCAACGTCGGGAGTCGGCCCCGACGATCCGCGACAGCTACGTCCGCAGCTCGCCGGCGCGCTCCGGCAACCTCTTCACCAGCTGAAGAGCGAGGGTTTCGTGGTAGGTATGCACGGTGAGGTTGGGATCGTCGCTTTCGTCGGATGTAGGGAGAGCCATGGATCGCAGAGCGGTGCGCCTGTTTTACCGTGACGAGTACGTGTACGACGTTCTCGAGGCCGGGATGCGCCACACGTTCGACGTGTTGCGGTCGAGGCGCGTGCGCGACGGCCTCGTGAGCGCCGGCCTTGCCACTGCGTCGGACTTCCACGCTGCACCTGCGCTTTCCGACGCCCAACTCGCGCTGGTGCACACGCCGGACTACATCGCTGCGCTCAAGAACCCGGATACGCTGGCGCGCTCCCTTCTTCTCGACCCTTCCCATCCGTGGGACGACCGGCTGCTGCAGCCCTTCCTGTTCGCGTCGGGAGGAACGGTGGCGGCGGCACGCATGGCGGTTGGCAGCGGCGGCATCGCGGTCAATCTCGGCGGCGGCTTCCACCATGCCCAGGCCGACAAGGCTGAGGGATTCTGCGCGATTGCCGATGTGGCCATCGCGATCCGCCAGTTGCGTGGCGACGGAGAGATCGGGCGCGCGTTGATCGTGGATCTCGACTACCACCACGGAAACGGAAACGCTCTCATCTTCGCCGACGACGAGTCCGTGTTCACGTACTCCCTTCACAGCGTACCGTGGTGCTTCATCGAGAAAGAGAACAACGAGGACGTCATGCTTCCTGCACGCGCTGACGACGCTGCGTATATGGGTGCGCTACGCTCGACTCTACCGGCCGTGCTCGAGCGCTTCCGTCCCGATCTCGCGTTCTATCTCGCCGGCAGCGATCCGTTCGTGGAAGACACGCTCGGCGATGCGCTCGTCTCCGAAGAAGGACTTCTCGAGCGCGACCGTTTCGTCACCCGGCAACTGCGCGCGCGGGGCATCCCGATGGCCGTGGTGATGGCCGGCGGCTACGGTCCGGAGAGCTGGCGAATCTACCGCAACTACTTTTCGTGGCTGCTCGCGCACGGCGCGGACGCGGCGACATGACGGCTACCATGGCGCCCGGCCGTCCTCTGTTACTCGACCGCTACGATGAGAACGACCTCCTTGCGATGTTCGCGGAGGCCGGGGTGCTCGAAGCCATCGAGAAAAGGGGATTCGGCGATCCGGCAATCGATATCGACGCCTCGTCGGGACCGCTCATCCACACGCGGCTCTTCGCTGCAAAGAACGGTCGTCGCTTCCTGCTGCTCGACACCTGCCTGACCGAACTGCGGCTGGACGCTCGTGACGTCGCTCGCTACGGAACCACCGGTGCGGGGTCCTTCGACCTGGTCGTCGTCTACTGGCTTCGCGAACAGGACCCCACCGCAACATTCGACCCGCGACACGAGCGGCTACCGTTGCAGGAACATCCGGGCCTTGGCGTTCTCAGGCGCGCCTTTCGCGTCGCGTTGCGGATCTCGAAGGATCTGGGCAAGCACGGCATTGCCGCGCTGCCCAAGTACTTCCACGACGCAGCCATTTTCTATCGATCGCGACTGTTTCTATTCCTCGATCCGCGCGAACAGGGACGCTTCGAAGCCTTGCTGCGCGACCTCACCGCTCTTTCGCTGGGCGATGCGAGCCTGGCACTTCTGGGGAACGCCGTTCGCGACCGTTGCGGCGTAACAGCCGCATGGCAGCCGGGTCTGCAGGTGATGCCTCTGTCGCCGGAGTTGACCGCCTGTTTCCATTCGACTGAGTATCAGACCGAATGCAGGGAGGAGTTCGAAGGGTCGAGCTTTGGTGTCGATCCCGCGGCGCTGGCTGCGGCACGCGAGGTTTTCGAGCAAAGCCTCGCCCGCGGGCCGGCCGTCGAGGAGTGAACGCTGCAAAGCCAGGCCGCGTTGAGGCCACCGCGGGGTGAAGCGAGGGTCAGCCGGCCTTGTCCGTTGTTCCTGGACCGCCGCCGAGCCGTATGGCGGCGAGCAACTCGTTCCCCCTGCGCACCGCCGCAAGCTCGGCGCCGCCGGCGATCGCCGCACAGGCCGGCTCGAGAATCGTCTGCGCTTCGGCATGCCGCCCCTGCTGGAGCAGCAGCGAGGCGAAGTCGGTGGCTGCCAGCAGTCCATGCCAGTGAATGCCGCGTAGATTGGCCAGGTCGAGCGCGCGGCGAAGCAGCGGTTCAAGCGCGTCGAGGTTGCCGCCGCCGAGTCTTTTCGCCTTGGCCCGCAGTCGGAGGATCTCGCTCTCGGCGTAAAGCTCGCCCGAACTCGCAACGAACTCCGCAGCTTCCTCCAGGAACTCCTCGGCTCCGTCGTGTCCGCAGTCCATCATGCGTTCGGCGTAAAGGCAGCACATCGCGCTGTGGTCCACCATCTGTCCGTCGTGCTTCCTGCCCTCCATGCCCTCGCGAATCTGCGCGGCACCTTCGTCGAACCTGCCTTCATCGATGGCGGCCAATCCCAGCATGATGAGGGGCCGCGTCGACCACGTGCGAAAACTGTCGATTTCGGCGATCTCGAGCGCGCGGGCGGCGATCGGCGCTGCGGCGGTGAAATCATGCAGCAGGCACAGCGCCCACGCACAAAGAGTTCCGGTGACGCATTCGCTGTAGTGGCCGTAGGCGATCGAACGCTCGACCGATTCACGTACCAGCCGGCGCACGTAGTCGGGCCGGCCCGACAGCGACACCGCCGGGGCGTACTGGGACATCAGCAGGGCCGTCAGGTCTGCGCCCGGGACGGGCTCGTGTTCGTGCTCCAGGGACAGCGCCGTTTCGAAGATCGCGCACGCGTCGCCCATCGCCGCGATGCGGTAGCGTGTCGTCCCGGCGGCGAAGTACAGCGTCTTTCGCGCGGCGATCTCGTCGACATGTTCCGACAACGAGAGCGCCGAGCGGATGACCTCTTCGGCTTCGGTGTAGCGGCCGGACACGCACGCGACGATGATGCGGCCGGAGTCGGCGAGGATCTGCTCGCGCGCATTCTCTTTCGACGTCGCCAGCTCGCTGGTACGCGACCACAACTCGATCACCTGCGGATCCACGAATCCGTAGGCCAGCTGCCTCGCGTGGCTCAGGTAGGAAAGCGTGGCGATCCGCGCGGCGTCAGGATCGGGCAGCGCCGGATTCGCGTCGATCAGGCCAAGGACACGTTCGAGCTTGACGATGGCGTCGCGCGGAGCATCGCGCTGCATCGCCTGCCTGCCCGATTCGCGCAGGTGCATGATGGCGAGCGCTGCATCGCCGGCCGCCTCGTAGTGCGCTGCGAGCAGGGCCGAGCCGGCCAGGGTGCGACCCGCGTGCTCGCGTTCGAGTTGTTCGGCGGCGGCGCGGTGCAGGCGTTGCCGCTTCGACCAGGAGAGTCCGTCCGCCATCACGTTCTGCACCGTCGCGTGGAGGAATGCGTACTTCTCGGCGAGCATGCCGTCGGACGCGACGGCCCTTCCGCACGCGCGAAGCAGTTGTCCGCGTCGTGCGATGCGCTCGCAGTGGCTGTCCACCTCCTCGCCGTCCATCGGAATCGCGGCGGCGATCGACGCGGCGTGGAATTCGCCTACCCGCACGCTGGCCGCTTCGAGCACAGCCCTTTCGCCCGGAGCAAGTTGCCGGATCTGTCGCTCGAGTAGCTCGCGCAGGCTTTCCGGAACGGTGTTGCGCAGTTGTTGCGCGTCGCCGGTTGGGGTCCACGCCCCTCCGGCCGACACCGCGATCATCTCCCGGGCAATCCACTCGTCGACGAGCAGGCGAACGAACAGGGGATTGCCCGCGGTCTGGTGCAGCAGACATTCGACGATGGCGTCGTCCTCTTCGAGCCCCGGGCAGCGCGTCGCGAGGTAGGAGAGCAATGTCGCGCGACCAAACGGCTGGAGCGCGAGTTCCTCGGCCATCTGGCGTGCGACAAGGTCGCGACGAAGTGCGACGATCGGATGGTTGAGCACCACCGCCTCGGCGTTGCGCTTGGTGACGATGACCAGGAGCCGGGCGGGATCGCGACGCTTGGCCAGAGTGCCGCATGCATCCGTCGATGCGAGGTCTGCCCAGTGTGCGTCTTCGACCACCAGCACGAGCGTTCGGTCGCGCGCGATCTCGTCCACGGCTGTCGCCAGTTCGCGCAGCATGCTGCCCGGCGCGAGCGGCGCGGCGGTGGTCGATGCGACGCGTTCCGTGTCGGACAGGCTCAGCATCTGGCTGACCCAGGTTGGAGCCCAGCGCCGCAGGGCGGTCGTGACGGCAGCGCTGTACTGGCGATCGCGCGCCAACCGTTCGAACGCGTCGAGCAACGGAAGGTAGGGCTCGTGGGCGCCCGAGGTTTCCGGACATTGGCCGTGCGCGATCATCACGGCCGCGTTTCCTTCGCCGCGGGCAATGTCCTCGAGGAAGCTGTCGATCAGCATGGTCTTGCCGGCGCCGGCTTCGCCGGTCACGAAGACCAGCTGCCGCTTGCCGGTGCGGGCCCGCGCCAGGCTTGCGGCGAGGCGGCCCAACTCGGCGTCGCGCCCGATGATCGCCGAGGCGATCGACGCCTGCTGCACCGCTTCGACCGCCGCCGCAGCGGGTGCGGCGGTTTCCCGAGTGCCGGATTGCGGCGTATCTCGCGAGATGATGCGCGCGCTCGCAATCCAGCGGAACCCGCGGCGCGGCACGGTCTCGATGCAGCGCGGGGCCTTCTTGCTGTCGTCCAGCGCGGCCCGAAGTTCCCCGATCGACTTGCTGAGGATTCCTTCCGTGACGGCGGTGTCCACCCAGACACGGTCGAGCAGCTCTTCCTTGGTGACCAGCTGGCCGGAGCGCTCGATCAGCGCGCACAGCACCTCCCAGGTTTTCGGCCGCAGTGCGACCGGCCTGTCGCCCACCCGGAGGCTTCCACGGGTGAGATCAAGGACGATGGAAGGCTGGCTGGAACCGGGATCTGGCATCGGGACGGGGATTACGCCGCGCGGTCGGCGGCAGGTCAACAGAGGACGTGGGCCTTGTCACCAGATCGCTTTGACAGAGGAGCGCCCGCCGGGAAGAGAGCGACGATCATGACGGACAAAACCGAAGCGATTCTCGAACCGGAGCTGCCGATCGTCGATCCCCACCATCACCTGTGGGATCGTCCGGCCGCGATCCTGCAAAACCTCCCGCCGTTGGATCACCCGTTCATGGAAATCGTCCGTCGCGTGCCCCGCTATCTGTTCGACGAGCTGCTGGCCGATCTCGGCAGCGGCCACAACGTGCGGGCGACGGTGTACATGGAGTGCGGCGCCATGTACCGGGCCGACGGGCCGCTGCCGCTTCAGCCTGTCGGGGAGACGGAGTTCGTGAACGGCGTCGCGGCGATGACGGCCAGCGGCCTGTACGGTCCTGTTCGCGCTTGTGCCGGCATCGTCGGTCACGCGGATCTGACGATGGGGGCGGCCGTCGAAGAAGTGCTCCGAGCGCACCTCGCCGCCGCACCGTCGCGTTTTCGCGGCGTGCGCCAAAGCGCCTCCTGCGACGACGACTCTGAAGTGCTCGGGCCGCTGGCAGGCCGCGCGCCTCGCGGTCTCTACCGCCAGGCGGCATTCCGCGAAGGCTTTGCCGTGCTGCACGGGCTCGGGCTCTCATTCGACGCCTGGATGCTGGAGCCGCAACTTCCCGATCTCGTCGACCTCGCGCGAGAATTTCCGCAGACGACGATCGTGCTCGACCATGTCGGCACTCCCGTTGGAATCGGTGCGTACCGGGGAAGACTGGAAGAGCGATTCGCCGCCTGGCGATCCAGTATCGAAGCGCTCGCGGCCTGCGACAACGTATTCGTCAAGCTCGGCGGCTTGGCCATGCCCTTCGCAGGGTTCCCGTGGTCCTACACCAATCGTCCGCAGTCGTCCGCAGAGCTCGCGACGGCATGGCAACCGTACATCGACGTGTGCATCCAGGCTTTCGGGCCGTCGCGCGCGATGTTCGAGAGCAACTATCCGGTGGACGGCTACACCTGCAGTTACCGGACGCTTTGGAACGCGCTCAAGCGAACCGCCGCGGGGTATTCGTCCGACGAGAAGCGCGAACTGTTCTGCGGTACGGCCGCGCGGGTGTACCGGCTCGGGAACATCACGACGTAGCGTTCACGCTGTCGGCGCGCCGGCCGGGAAACCGGTCGAGCAGAGAGCTCCACGGCACGAACAGCAGGTAGAGCGCCCATACCGGCCAGAACGTGATGCCCATGAACACGCTCGTTCCGACGTGGAACGCGAAGCCGCCGATCAGGAAGACCGGCCGCAGCCGGCGGAGGAAGATCGCTAGCGGGAAGCCGAGCTCCAGCGCGAGCACGGCTGCAGACAGTGCGGAGCAGAGCCACAGGTGTCCCGCCAGCCACATTCCCGCCGGCTCGCCCTTGTGCAGCAGGTAGAATTGCAGCGAGTAGCCGTCTGCCCATTGCAGGCCGCTCGCGTGCATCTTCGCGAAGCCGGCCTGGAAGTAGAAGGCGGCCATCTCGATGAACAACAGGTCGAAGGGCCAGCCGGCGTGGAGGGAAACGCCGTGGTTCGGCGGCCCGGCCGCACCGCGCCGACGCGCATTCCATCGTCGTACGACGGCGTCGATCGAGAGCACGCGACCGCAGGGCGAGCACGCCAGAAAGAGCAGCGCGTACAGGATCGGCAGGGTGGCGTGCGTGACCTTGCCGAGACTGTTCAGGTAAGCCTCCTGCAGCAGCTGCAGCACGAACACGACGAACAGGCTGACGTTGGTGAGCAGGCCGAAACAGGCCGTCACAAGTGCCGTGCGAGTCGCGACGTCCAGCCAGGCCAGCTGGGAGCTGCCGGGCTGTTCGATGCCGAGAAGCTCGAGCAGCGGCAGCGGCGCCCAGTGCTCCGGTGCCACCATCGCGACGCGCAGAAAGCGACCGCCGGCATTGAGGTAGAGCAGGAAGGCGGCCACCAGCATACGAGCGATCGCGAGATCGAGCAGGGGGCGCTCGCGAAACCAGAACCGCCGCCAGCGCTCCGCGAGGGACCGGTTCTCCGGTAGCGTTACGCTCATCTTGAGTCCCGCGGCGGCGGCACGCACGGCACCCGCCATCCTTTGACGTCGTTCCAGAGCCCGGGGCGAGGCACAGGCTCGACGACAACGGTCGCGTTCTCGATGCGCCGGCGCGGCTCGGTCACCGCACGGTTGTACGATGCGACGAGCCTCCCGCAGCGCGCGCCGACCCCGCCGTCCGGATGCAAGCGGGCAGAAAGCTCGTCCCTGGTGAGCGCGAAGTCCCAGTGCATGAGCTCGACGGGCTGCGATTCGCGGGTGGCCACGAGACGCGAGCGAAGCGGAACGAACTGACGGGGGCGCAGTCCGCTGAACATGGCCACGTTGCTGGCCGGCCAGTTTTCGAGGTGGAGGACGGTCTCGGCGATCTTGAATGCCACGAACACCGCGAAGAGCACGGAGAGGAGCCGTTCACGGCGATTCACGCGCGCAGTGTTATGTTGCCGGTGCGGGTTCAGTCAAGGAGAAGTCCGCCCGTGCGCGCTGATCGAGCCCTAACGGCACGCTCGCTTGTAGCAAGGCAGCGCTCGATCGCAGTAGGAGCCGTAAGTCCATCGATACTTGCCCGCTCGCTTGCAGGCGCAGCGCCTGTCGGTCGGATCCGACTTCCTGCACATCATGGCGAGGTTCGCATTCGAGCACTGGACCTTCCACACCTTCGGATCGAGCTTCGGTCCGCAGTGGTCGGCACGCGGTGTCGTCGATCGCGGCTTTCGAATCGCCTTGGGCGGCGACTTGATCGCTTCGCGCACCTCAACGTCGTGCGGCCCCGTGCCCACCGTCGGTCCGCAACCGATGAGCATGGGGATCAGGGCGCAAGACAGCCAAAAAAGCCGAGATGTCAGGTTGGGAGCCTCTTCGAGGCGAAGTTTTCCGCCACGGTCGTCGATGGGCCGGTGCAAGCCTGGAACGCGCGTCTTTCTTTCACGCGGGCATTCGTAGTTCAGACGGCCTCGGCTTTCGACCATCTCCCTGAACGTGACCATGGACTGGCGGCCTTTCGCGACGCAGACGGAGGCAACTCGCTCGGGCGTGCTGCGCTCCGCTCGCGGCGGACCTGCTCTGGACAGGCCTCGCCCAGTCGGTCACAACTGCGAGACGATCTCGATTCCGAGATGCTGGTCTTCGAGCCGGGGGTCCACCCGGAGGAGGGTTTCGTGACACTAGCCAGACGCGCGACGGTGGTTCTGTTCCTGATGGCGGCAAGCGACGCGTTCGCTGCCAATTTCAACGTGACCAACACCAACGCGAGCGGCGCCGGGTCGCTCGCGCAGGCCATCACGAACGCCAATGCCACGGTGGAGGCGGATACGATCAGCTTCCAGGTCCTGGGCGTCGGCAAGCGGATCTTCAGCGCGGATCTTCCGGCGGTGACCCAGCCGCTGACGATCGACGGCTACACGCAGTTCCCAGCTTCCGACAACTCAATCGACATGTTCGCGACGAATGCGAACATCATTATCGCTCTCGATGGTTCGGCGCTGCCGGCCGGGGAGGCTGTTCTCCAGATCGACGCAGGGCCCACGGTGATCCGCGGCCTCGAGATTCGCGGCATCAAGGCCCAGGGTTACGGCATTCGGGTCAAGAGCGGTGTGGAAGGCGTCTCGATCCTCGGCTGCTTCATCGGAACCGACGGGACCGCCGATTTGAGCAGCGGCACCGGCATTCGTGTGGACGGGAGGGCGACGATCGGCTCGGAGCCAGAAGAAGACCGCAACCTGATCTCTGGAAACGACCAGGGTGGCATCGTGCTGCGAGGCCCGGCGTCGGATGTCCGCAATAACCTCATTGGAGGCAACGCGGCCGGCTCGGAAG
>JBHEOD010000114.1:445-11620 GCA_046261745.1 Binatia bacterium | reverse complement strand
GGCCTGTACATCTGGCTGTTCGCCTGGACGATCCGCCGCATCCACGGGATCAAGTGGGAGTACGAGGCGCGTTACGGGCCGATGCGACTCGGCTGGCTCGTTGCCGCCATGCGCACCACGCTGCTCGGGTTCCTGTTTTTCTCGTTCTTCGCGGACATGTGGTACCACGATTTCTTCTACATCATCATGGGCATGGCGTTCGCGCTGATCCGCCTGCACGACCACTATGCGGAGACAGGACAGGTGCCGCGCCGCTTCCTGATCGGCGGTTGGCGATGTACGCCGCGCGACCCCCGCCGTTCCGGTCAAGCGCGCCGTCGTCGTCGCCCCGCCAAGCTTCATCCACCGCTGAACCGACCCCAAAAAATGGGGTCAGACCCCTTTTTTGTCGAGGTCCGTCACGAGCGTAAACCTGTTCCCGAAAAAAGGGGTCCGACCCCATTTTTTTTCAGGAGGCGGCGATGTCTTCGCCGCCGTCGACGCCGATGACGGAGCCCGACACCCAGGCCGCGCGCGCGTCCAGAAGCAGGCCGACCAGACCCGCGACGTCTTCGGGACGCGTCAGGCGCCCGCCGGGATTGAGCGCACGCGCCGTCTCCATCATTCGCTCATGGCCGGGAATCTTGCGCAGCGCCGGCGTATCGGTGACGCCCGCGCGAAGCGCATTGACCGTGATGCCGCGCGGTCCCAGTTCCACGGCGAGTTGGCGCACGAACGCTTCGAGCGCCGCCTTGGCCGCCGACACCATGCCGTAGGCCGGCATCACGCGGGCCGAGCCGGCAGAGGTCATGGCGAGAATCCGGCTGCCCCGCCCCGGCAGCCCGCGAAAAACAGCCTCCTGGGTCCACGTGACGAGCGAACTGGCCATCACCTCGAACGTCATCGCCGCCTGAGCCGGCGTGGCCGAGGTCTTCGGGCCGTCGGACACCAGCGGCACGAGCGCGCCGAACGCGAGCGAATGGAACAGCAGCCGCAGCCGGCCCGGTTGGCACCGCGTCGCCAACTCGTCGAGGATCTCGCGGGTCTTCACTGGGTCGGCCGCGTTCCCATTGAAAAACAGGGTTTCGACTCCGGCCGCCTCACAGGCTTCGCGCGTCGCGTTGGCCGCCGCGATCGTCGAGCGGCGGTCGAGGTGCACGCCGCAGATGTTGATGCCGCCGGCCGCCAACTCGCGGCTCACCGCGGCTCCGAAGCCGCTCGACGCGCCGAGCACGAGTGCCCAATCCCCGGTATTGCTCGTCATTCGATGCGTCCCCTCATCCAAAATCCGACCGTAGAGGGCTCACAGCCAGCCCGCAAACGGCAGGGCGGGGACTTGGACGTAGTCTGCCGCTTTGGTATAGCCCGCGGGTACCGAGCGCGTCCTCTCCCGACGCCTCATCCTTAAGGAGGAAACATGACCGATCTGAGCAAGACCCCGCAAGAGGAACTCAAAGAGAAGACCTGGCAGGCGGCCACGCGCATCGCGATTGCGGCAACGCTGTTCGGGGGCGGCTACACCGTGGGTTACCTCCAGTACGGGGACGCGGTCGAGCTTCGCTCGACGGTCAAGCAGAAGCAGGACCGCATCGTCGACCTCGAGAACGATCGCGAGACCATGAGCACCAAACTTGCGAAGGTCACCCGCGACATGGAGGTCTGTCAGAAGGCCGCCAAGGCTGCGGCTGCCGCGGCGCCCGTCGCGCCGGCGGCGCCCGCAGCTCCCGCCGCACCGGCGGCGCCCGCCGTTCCGTAGGCGCGCCGCTGCGGTCTGTTGCAGCATCGAGGGGCCGGGCTCCGCGCGAGTCCGGCCCCTCTCGTTTGTCAGGACCGGGTTCCCCCGATCTGCTTCTTCCAGTCGAGCACCTTGGCCTTGGCCGCGGCCTCCTCGGCTTCGGGAATCATTCCGGCGCGCTGGTAGAACACCGACAGGTTGGTCTGCGCGAGGATGTCGTCGGGCGCCAGTTCCACGATGCGCTTGCCGCACGCGATGGCCTCGTCGAACTGCTTGCGGCTCAGGTGCACCATCGCCTTGCCGAGCAGCGCGTCCATGTAGTCGGGGTCGACGCTGAGGCAACGCTCGAAACAGGCCATGGCCTCGTCATGCCGTCCCTCGCCGTGCAGATCGCTGCCCTCGTAGAAGAGTTCCTCGATGTCGATGCCGTCTTCGGTGTCGCTCACCGGGCAAGGCTAGCGCCGCAGGCCATCAGTTCAATGCGCGGCCACGCGGCGCCCCGGTCCCCCGCATGATCCTCGACCGGGTGGAGGAGTTCGTCGACGCGGCCGTCGCTGAGCTGGGGGCGCGCGCAGGAGAGACGGGCGCGGGCAACGATTCCGGCGGCGACGACGCGTTCAACCGCCTCGCGCTCGACCTGTTCGCGTACCAGGTCGAAGCGATCCCGATCTACCGCCGCCTGTGCGAGTTGCGAGGAATAGACCCGGCCGGCATCGACCACTGGACCCGCATCCCGGCCGTACCTGCCGACATCTTCAAGGAAGGCCTCGGCAACGACGGCGCCGCGGGCGCGGTCACTTTCGTCAGCAGCGGAACCACGCAAGGGCTCGACCGGCCGAGCCGCCACGTCGTGAGCCCGCGCAGCTACGAGCTCTACCGCCGGTCGTCCGTCGCCCACTTCGCCGCGATGGCCATTCCGGATTCGCCGGGGCCGATGGCCGTGCTGGTGCTCGGGCCCACAAGCCAGACGCACCCGTCGTCGTCGCTCGGCCACATGTACCAGTTCGTCGGCGACGCGTTCGCCGCGGAGCGCACGCAGGCCTTCGACGCCGACGGCCGCCTCGACGTCGATGCCGCGGTCGCATGGCTCGAGCACGCCGCCGACACGACGCAGCCGGTGCTGATCCTCGCGCTCAGCTCCACGATCACCGCCATCTTCGAGGCATTGCGCACCCGAAAGCTCGCGTTGCGGCTGCCGGCCGACAGCCGCCTCGTCGACACCGGCGGCAACAAGGGCGGCCGCACCCTGTCGCGAGCCGGCATCCTCAAGGCCGCGTGGCGTTTCCTGCACATTCCCGCCTATCTCTGCATCGGAGAGTACGGCATGACGGAGTTGCTCTCGCAGTTCTACGACGACGCATGGCGCAGTCGCTGGTCGGGAAGGAACGATGCGCGCGCGAAAGTGGGACCGCCGTGGACACGCACCGTGGTCGTGGACCCCGCAACGCTGTCGCCACTGCCGAAGGGCGAACGAGGCATCCTGAAGCACGTCGACCTTGCGAACTTCGAGAGCGTGGCGGCCGTGCAGACACTCGACCTCGCCATCGCCAAGGGCAACGGATTCGACGTGCTCGGCAGGGCGAGCGGAGCGGAAGTACGCGGTTGCAGCCAATTGATGTCGGTTTTGAGTCCACTATAACGGGGCGAGAGTCGGGCCGGGAACGGCCGGGAACCGCGAAGCAACAGTGAAGTCCACAACGCCAGGCGAGTTCGATCCCGCGTCGCGCGTACTCTCGCGCACCATCCGCGCCGCCGCGCCCGGTCCCACGAGCGCCGCGCTCGGCAGCACCGCTTCGACGGCAGCGGCCGTCGAGCAGGCGGTTCGCGAAGCCGGCCGCGCGCGCGCGCGGGTGCTCGAAACCATGACGACGGCCGAGATCATCGAGATTGTCGCTGCCGCCGCCACCGCCTGGACCCAGCCGCACTACACGCCGCGCAGTCGCCTGTTGCCGCTACTGGCGCGCGACCTCCGCCTCCCGCGCCCGCTGCTCGAACGCGGCCTCGACGCGATCTTCGGCGCAGTCACCGAGGAATCGCTGCACCGCTTCGTCGCCGGCGAGACCGAGCATCCCGAAGCGCTCGACGGTCCGATCGACCTCGGCGGAGCGCGCCGCGGCCGACTTCTCGGCCCGCGCGTCGTCTTCCATTCGCTGGCCGGCAACGTGCCGGGCCTGGCGATTCCTCCAATCGTCGCTTCGCTGCTCGCGCGCTCGATCTGCGTGGTGCGCGACAGCCAGCGGCAGCCATGGCTTACGCCGGCGTTCGTGGCCACGCTCGGCGAGTTCTCGCGCGACCTTGCCGCGATGGTGGTGCCGGCGTCGTGGCGCGCCGGCGACATGGGAATGGAGAAGCTCATCTTCGAGATCGCGCACCGCGTGGAGCTCTCCGGCTCCGACTCGACGATGCGCTCGATCGTGTCGCGCCATCCGCGCCGACCGATTGTCACGCGCGGATCACGGATCAGCGTGGGTGTGGTACCGCGCGAGTCCGACACCGACCGGTGGCAGGAAGGCTTCGCGGCCGACATCGTGCAGTACGAGGGCCTCGGCTGCCTCACTCCCCACGTGATTTTCGTCGAAGGCGCCGAGAAGCGCGCTTCGCGGCTCGCGCGTCTGCTCGGCATCCAGCTCAGCCGCTACGAAGCGCTCTACCCGCGCATCCCGCGCGACCTGCCGACCGAAACGCGCCGGCGCGCGTTTCTTGATGCTTGCGAGATGGTCGCGCTGCGCGAGGGCGGCGGGCAACTGCTGCGCGGTCGCGGCGACGGCTGGGTGGTGCACTACCGTCCGATGGCTCCCGCTGCGGCCGGCCCCGGTCTGCGCTGCGTCGTCGTCGCGTCGGTGGCCGACCGCGCCGAACTCGTCGAACGCCTGCAGGCCGTGCAGGTACCGCTCGCCGGCGTCGGCCTCGGCCTCGAGTCCGAGCACCGCGCGTACGAAGATCTCGCCGGCACGTTCGAACGCCTCGGCGCCACCTGGATCTGCGAGCCGGGCCAGATGCAGCGGCCGCCGATCGAATGGGCCCAGGACGGCCATCGCCGCCTCGCCGACCTTCTCGAATGGCGCAGCGTCGAGGAGACCGCTTGAGCCAGGAAAAGACCTGGACCCCCGGCGAGCAACTCGCCGCCTTCCTGCGCAGTGTCGCGCAAACCTCGGACTCCCCTCTTGGCCTCGTCGTCGAGCGCGCGTCCGGCTGCATCCTTCACACTGCCGGCGGGCGCGAGTTCCTCGACCTTCTCGCCGGCATCGGTGTGGCAGCGCTCGGACACGGCAACGCGCGCGTGCTCGACGCGATCCGCGCGCAGGCCGAAAAGCACCTGCACGTGATGGTCTACGGCGAACTCGTGCAGCAGAGCCAGGTGGCGCTGGCCGCGCGCCTTTGCGGGCTGCTGCCCAAGGGCCTCGACAACGTCTACTTCACAAACTCCGGCACCGAAGCCGTCGAGGGCGCGCTCAAGCTCGCGCGCAAGGCCACCGGACGAACGTGGCTGCTGTCGTGCCACGGCGGCTTTCACGGCGACACGATGGGATCGGTGTCGGTGGGAGGCAATCCTGTCTTTCGCACGCCGTTCGAACCGCTCGTCGGCGACGTGGCCCACATCGACTTCAACGACTTCGACGCGCTGCTGTGCATCGACGAGCGCTATGCCGCCATCATCGTCGAGCCGGTGCAGGCGGAGGCCGGCGTCGTGCTGCCGAAACCCGGCTGGCTCGCCGCGCTGCGCGCACGATGCACGGAGATGGGAGTGCTTCTCATCTTCGACGAGGTGATCACCGGCTTCGGCCGCACCGGCAGCCTGTTCGCGTTCGAGCAGGAGAGCGCGGTGCCTGACGTTCTGGTTCTCGCCAAGGCGCTCGGCGGCGGGCTGCCGCTCGGTGCGTTCATCGCCTCGCGTTCGGTCATGCGGACTCTGGCGCGCGATCCGGCGTTGTCGCACGTGACGACGTTCGGCGGTCATCCGCTCTCGTGTGCGGCCGGGCTTGCTGCGCTCGAGGTGCTCGTCGAGGACGACCTGCCGGCCCGCGCCGCGCGCCTCGGCGCATGGTTCGCCGAGCGTCTGCGCCGGCGCCTGCCGCCGCCGGCCGTGCGCGAGGTTCGCCACGCCGGGCTTCTCATCGGTGTCGAGATGGACAGCGCCGCGCGCGCGGCGGCGTTCACGCAGGCGTGCCGGAGCGAGAGCCTGCTGCTCGGTTGGACGCTGCACAACGACCGCGTCGTGCGCCTGGCGCCGCCGCTGGTGATCAGCGAGGCCGAGCTCGACGATGCGAGCCTTCGCATGGAGCGCGCGCTGGCGCGCACGATGGGCAGCGGGCGCCCAGGCGCCTGACGGGGCCACGTGCCCCCACGGGCTCCCGGCCGTTCGGGATGGTGGAACGTCCCGTCATGTGCGGCGCGTTCCCTGGCCTTCAAATCACTGCGGCTGCCGCGCAAAGCGGAGGTGGGTTACGTTCGGAGCGGCGATCGTTTCCACCAGTTCGAGCCCGTGCAGGTCGTCACCGACGCTTTCGAAGAGACGTTCGCCGCGGCCTAGCAGCGTCGGCACGAGGTTGATGCACATCTCGTCCACGAGACCGGCGGCCAGGTACTGCTGCGCCGCCTTCGCCCCGCCGCCGAGCCATACGTCCTTGCCGCCGGCGGCGTCGCGTGCGCTTGCGAGCGCTGCGTCGATTCCGTTCGTGACGAAATGAAACGTCGTCCCGCCTTCCATCGGAAGCGGCTCGCGCGCGTGGTTGGTCAGCACGAAGACCGGGTGGTGGTACGGCGGATTGGCTCCCCACCATCCCTTCCAGGGACGCGCGGCATCCCACGGCCCCGGATGACCGCCAAACATGTTGCGCCCCATGATCGTCGCGCCGACGTTCTCCCTCGACTCTTCGAGCACGCGGCTACTCTGGGTTACTTCCCCACCCGCGAGCCCATGCATCGCGCGCCAGACTGCCAGCGGGAATACCCACTGGTGAAGCCGCATCCCGCCGATGCCGAGCGGGTTGTCCACGCTCTGGTTGGGGCCGGCCACAAACCCGTCGAGCGACATGGAGATGGTGAATCGCAATCGGGACACGGCACAGCTCCTTCAGGAAAACCGGGGACAGGTACGGATTTTCGCTCGGGAGTCGCTCCCGGAAGCGTCTCCACCCGAACCATTTTCGCGGTCAGGGGTGAGCCGAAGCGCACTGCTCCGGACCGTCGTCATGCGGACGAAACGTCGTGGCGGATCTGGTCGAGGACGGCCGCGTCGACGGCGCCCGCGGAGAGGTCGGGCGGTTTTGGCCACGCGGCGTCGATCCATTCGAGGCCGTAGCGCTCTTTGCGCTGCGCGTATCGCGGGATCACGTGAAAGTGGACGTGCGGGTCCACCATCATCAGCATCAGGTAGTTGATCTTGTCGTAGCCGAAACACGCGTTGAGGCGGCATTCGAGGTCGGAGATGACCACCGCGAGTTCCGCGTTCTCCTCCGGCGTGGTGTCGCCCCACGCTTCGCACGGCCGGTTGAGCGACAGTACGCATGCTCCGAGCGTCGGCTGGCTCGGCCGGATCGACAGCGTCCAGTGCGCGTGACGCACGACAGCCAGCTCGGCAAGCTTGAACTTCGTGACGAACCAATCCGGCGCCGTGCTCATGCGTGGTCTCCGCGTCCGTTGTGATTCAGCCGGCCATCTTGCCGATCATGTGGTCGATGACCTTGCTGTGCTCGTCCTGCGGGCTGAACAGGATGACCTCGGCGTCTTCGCTGACGCGCACCGTGTGCCCGGGCGGCCAGTAGAACAGATCGCTGCCGCGGACCACTTCCTCGGTGCCGTCAGCGTAGGTGACGGTCAGCACTCCCTGCATCAGGTAACCCCAGTGCGGCGACTGGCAGAGGTTGCCCTCCAGGCCTTCGAGCAGCGGAGCAATGTCGGCGCCAGCACCGAGCGAGAAATACTCGCCGCTCATCTTGCCGTAGCCGGAGGCATCGCCGAAGTTCGTCTGCTGGCGGGCCACTGCGCCGGGAGAGTCGATCCGGACGGGGACATCGTTTCTGCTGATTCGCATGGCGTTCTCCTTTTGAGGGTGTGCCGGCGACGAACCGCTACAACCCGAGCACGCGTGCGTCAAGCAGTTGTCGGAGAACAGAGTCCGGGCCGCTGGAGGACGCGGCAATAGCCGCGGTGCGGACATCCTCGGCCTCGCATGGGGCAGTGTCGGACGCGATTGGGGATGCAGCGAGTCTTACCGCGCCCCCGGCGCAGGTTTGCGGGTGAGCAGATAGAACAGCGGTCCGAACGAACCGAACGTCAGCGTGACAAGGACCCATGGCCACACGTTGCGACCGGTGGCCTTGGCATCGTGCCACATCCAGACCAGCACGAGCGCGAGCGCGATCGCCAGGTCGGCGAACACCTGGGCGCCACCGAAGCTCTGAAAGTGCGGCTCGAGGATGCCCCAATAGCCGTGCTGCCAAACCGCCGCGGCGGTGAGGGCTCCGAACAGGACGAGAGTGACGACGAGAAGATTGCGTTGCATGGATGGACCTCTCTGGTTGTGGTGCGCGCAGTATCGACCACGTTTGGAAACCCGCAGAGCATCACGCTGGCGTCGCTGCGGGTGGAGCACCTGTTCGCGGCGGGCGACGCGACGCACGCCGTGCTGCCAGCGCAGGTGAAGTAACGCTTTCGTAGCTGCCTTTGTCAGGCGTTCCCGTTCGTGGCGGCGTACGCAAAGCTGCCGATGACGAGGCACACCAGCGCAACAACGTCGGCGGCGAACACGCGCGCGACCTGCGAACTGTAATCGCCCGCCGACCAGCACAGCCACAGGAACGACACGACGCTGACGAATCCTGTGACGAACGCTGCCGGCTGCCACGCCGGGCGAAATGCCGCAACGAGGAGGAATGCTCCGAGAAGTCCGAAGAGCACGGCTCGATGCCGCATGAGGATGACGAGGCTCGGGTCGGAAAACGGCAGGCCGTACAATGTGGAGAGTTGCTTGCTGCCGAGCACGCCCGAGAGGGGCAAAAGGTGAATGACGGCAACCACCGTGAGCATGGCGGATACCAGGTAGCGCAAGGCGTCAGCCATGCTGCGCCCACCACTTCTCGCCGTACTCGCCTTTCGAAACGGTCACCGCGACATCGTTCTGTTCGGCGTCGAGATACTGGTGGCCGGCTTGCGGAGCGTCCGCCAGTTGGGCGAGTTGCTCTGCCGCGTTGCGCCACCCCGCGCTCGAGCGTTCCCACAGAAACGCATTACCTGCGTCGTCGCGCCGGGCACCGCGATCGTGGTTGCTGCAGAGGGCGCGCAGCTCGATCGCGGCGTGGGCGCGGACAAACGGTAGCCGGTGCAGCACGAGTCTCCTGATTCGCCCCGAAGCGAGGGCTTGGAAGATCTCGCGCATTTCTCGAAGACCCATCACGTCCGCCTCCATCAGAATCGTATCCCGTGAGGCGAGATCCGCGAAGTATCCGAGGTGCAATGTGGCCACGATTTTGCCCGCTGAGGCTAAAGGATTCCGACGGCACCTTCAGGCGGCGGCTTATCCCTCGGCTCCGCTTGCCAGCTCTCGGGTGAGTACTGCGGCCGGAACTTCTTTGCATCCGCTCACGTTTTGCCCGGCCCACAGAGGCGAGAAATCACCGCTGCCGGCGTGTTCAGCCTTGGCGCGCAACGGCGCAATGGCAGACGTCGCGAGCGGAAAGGCCGGAGCGGCGGCGCTCATGGGGCCGAGTTCCCGCATCAGGCGGTTCACGATGCTGCGGGCCGGTCGGCCTGTGAAGAGATTCGTCAGCGCCGTGACGCGGGCCGCGTCGCTCTTCAGCGCGGCGCGATGCACCGCGCTTGTCGTGGCTTCCGTGCACAGCAGGTAGGCCGTCCCCACCTGAACTCCCGCCGCGCCCAGCGCCATGGCCGCCGCGACACCTTGCGCGTCGGCGATGCCGCCCGCGGCGACGACCGGGACCTTCACGGCCTTCACGATCTGCCGCACCAGCGCGAACGTACCGACCTGGGTGTTGAGATCTTCCGTCAGAAAGTTGCCGCGATGCCCGCCCGCTTCAAGGCCTTGCGCGATCACCGCATCCACTCCGTGGCGCTCGAGCCAGCGTGCTTCGTCCACAGTGGTTGCCGTAGAAAGGATCTTCGCGCCCCAGCCGCGCACCCGCGCCAGCAACTCAGGCGAGGGCAGGCCGAAGTGAAAGCTCACGACCGCGGGCTTGAACTCACTCAATACATCGGCGCTCTCGTTGCTGAACGGCAGTCGGCCACGACCCGCCCCGATCTCGCCCGCATCAATGCCGAACTCGGCGAAAAACGGCGAAAGGGCGGCGCGCCATGTCCTTTCACGCTCGATATCAGCCTCGGGCACTGCATGGCAGAAGAAGTTCACGTTGAACGGCTTCGCGTTGCACGCCGTGATGGCCGCCAGTTCCTTTCGCAGGGCGTCCACACCAAGCACCGCACACGGAAGCGAGCCGAGCCCGCCAGCTCCGCAAACCGCCATGGCGAGCGCACTGCCTTGAACCCCTGCCATCGGGGCCTGAATGATCGGGGATTCCGTTCCGAGCAGGTCTTGCAGCATCATTCTTGCTACGGCACGACCGAACCTGCGCACGACGTGCAGATCATCCTGGGCTTCTGCACCGACACCTGGATCGTACCGCCGATTTCGTCTTCGGTTTCCAGCGGTACCGCGACGGCCAGTTTCTCGCCTTTGATCTGATAGCAGCACTGCTGGATGCCGGGCAGAACCAGGCCGGTCGCGTCCAGGTCTGCCGCCGTGCAGTACATCGCCGGCTTCTTGATGTCGGCGGTTCCGCCGGGAAGCAGTTCGTCGCTGACGCTGGCATCGTCGATCGCGGTGAACTTCGGCGAACGAAGATCCTTCGTCGCCCAGCACTGGAAGTCGCTCGTGCCGGCGCAGGAAGCGGATCCGGCGTCGGAGACCGTGCCTGCCGGACACGTCTCGCACTGGGACGAATCGTCGGCGGGGGAGAACGTTCCTGCCGGACATGGCGTGCAGGCGGATCCGTCGAGGCTGGTTCCGGGCGGGCACTGTGCGTAGCTCATCGCGTAACTGACCGGACTGAGCTGGTTGGCGGCGAGCACCAGTACCGGCTTGCTCCTGCCTGAGCCCGGCGGAAGCGTGCAAACGATTGAGGAATCGGTGGCGTCGGTGGTCGGGCATGTCGCGCCGCCCACGTTGGCCTTCGCTTGCGGCCCGAAGTTCTCGCCGTGGATCGTGAGCGGAGTGCCGGCGCTTCGCGGGCAGTCGGTGGTACTGCCATCGGGAAGGTCGGCGCAGCCCGCGACGCTCGTGATGGTCGGCGGCGAATAGCTGAGCAGCCGGGCCGGCAGGCTCGGCAGACCGGCGTCGTCGGTTACGACCAGATCAACCACCGCGCCGCTTCCTGACGGCAGCGTGCAGACGATCTCGTCATCCTGCTGCGACTGCACCGGGCAATCGTTGCCTCCGACGTACACAT
>JBHEOD010000114.1:0-325 GCA_046261745.1 Binatia bacterium | reverse complement strand
GCTCCGAAACTCAGCCCGCGAATCGTAAGCGGGATGTTGCCGGCCGTCGGACAGTTGCTCGTCTCGCCGCCCGAGCCGACGCCGCAACCTTCGGCGCTCGAGATCAGCGGCGCGGCGTGGGCAGCCGCGGCGAGCAGCGATGTGGTGATCGCCACAATGGCGAGGTGGCCAGCCAGACGCGCAGAAACCAGAATCGTGGTGCGATGCTTCATGGTGGGACCTCGTGGGTTCAGGCTGAGTAGAGCGCTACGTCGTTAGGGGCCGCGGAGTATGGGCGCTGGTCATCCACTGTGGCAAGGCCTCAGCGCTCCAGATCGCGAAGTGC
>JBHEOD010000113.1:444-11670 GCA_046261745.1 Binatia bacterium | reverse complement strand
CAGCGTCGAGATCTTCCGCGCAACGGCCTGCACGTGCGGGGCGCCGGCCACACGCGCGCAGGAGCCGAAGGCAAGCGATGCGCTGTTCGCGCTCAACGCCGCGGTCGGCGCGCTCGTATGCGCGAACTGCGAGTGCGACACCAACAACAGCGGTTCGGTGACCGCCGGCGACGCGCTGGTCATCCTCCGCGCGGCGGTCGGACAGGATGTCGACCTCAACTGTCCCGCACCGTGACGAACGTCTCGCGGACCGGCGCCGGTGCGCGGCGGACGCGAGCGTGCGCAAACCCGTTGCCAGCCTGAACGAGCGCACGTAGGTTCCGCCACCGGAACCTGTTCGTGCCGCTCCATTCGCCACTCGAAGAAACCTCTGCGCCGGTAACCAGACTGGCCGTCGTCCTTGCCACCGGCTTCGGCTCGGGCCTTTCGCCGTTCGCACCGGGAACGGCCGGCACCCTCGTCGCGGTTCCGCTCGCGCTCCTTCTGCTGCCGGCCGGCTTCTTCGCGCAGGCTCTGGTCGTTGCGGTCGTGATCGCGGCTTCGATCTGGTCGGCCGGTGTCGCCGCGCCAACCTTTGGTCTCAAGGACCCCGGCCAGATCGTCGTGGACGAGATCGCCGGCTTCTTCGTGACGGTGGCCTTCCTTCCAACGAGCTGGACGACGCTGGCTGCCGGTTTCCTGCTGTTCCGGCTCTTCGACATCTGGAAGCCGCCGCCGTGTCGCTGGGCGGAGACGCTCCCGGGTGGCCTCGGCATTGTTTCGGATGACCTGCTGGCCGGTCTCTACGCGAATTTCGTGATCCGGGTCTGTGCATTTTTCGGGATACTTTCGCTTTAAGTTCGTGACGGGCTCGCAACGATCCACGCGATAGCGTAAAAAAGGCGAAACTCATGTCTGCGCCTCTTCGTACAGCCGCCATCCTGGCCACCGGGGACGAGATCGTCGGCGGACGCACGGTCGACACCAACTCGGCATGGCTGGCCGACAAGCTGGCCGCCCTCGGCATCGACGTCGTTGCCTTCATGGCGGTCAGCGACGACGTCGACCGCATCGCATGGGCCTGGCAGAGCGCCGTCGAACGGGCCGACCTCGTCATCTCCACCGGCGGCCTGGGCCCCACCACCGACGATCTCACCTCCGAAACGGTGGCCGCGGTGGCCGGCGTGCCGCTCGAGCTCGACGAAGCGCAGGTCGAGCGCATCCGCGAGTTCTTCCGCTCTCGCGGCCGCACGATGTCCGAGAACAACCTTCGCCAGGCGATGATCCCGGCCGGCGCCGTCGTCATCGACAATCCGGTGGGCACCGCGCCCGGATACCGCATCGACCTCGCGCGAACGGGCGGCGTGGTGGCAGTGGGCATGGTCTTCCCCGGCGTGCCGCGCGAGATGAAACCGATGTTCGAGACCACGGCGCTGCCGTGGATCGCCGCGCGCACCGATCCCGGCCGCGTCGTCGTCTCGCGCACGTTCTCTACTTTCGGACTTCCCGAATCCGTCCTCGACCAGCGCCTGCGCGGCGTCGTGCCGGCTTCGCGCGGTCGCCTCGCGTTTCGTGCGTCGTTTCCGAAGATCTCGGTGCGCGTCAGCGTGTCGGGCACGTCGGCCGCCGCGGAGCGCGAAGTCGAGGCGCTCGCCGGTGAAGTGCGCTCGCGCATTGCCGAGGTCGTGTACGCCGACAACGATTCTTCGATGGAACAGGTGGTGGGTCAGCTTTTGACCTCGAGAGGTCTCAGGGTGGCCACTGCGGAATCGTGCACCGGCGGCCTCATCGGCGATCGCCTCACCGACGTGGCAGGAAGCTCGGTCTATTACAGCGGTGGGATTGTGGCCTACAGCAACGATCTGAAAGAACGTGTCCTCGGAGTGAACGTGAAAACCCTCGAGCAATACGGCGCGGTCAGCGAGCAGACGGCCAGAGAAATGGCCACCGGTGCGCTTCGCGTCGCGGCCAGCGACATCGCCGTTTCCACTACCGGCATCGCGGGCCCCGACGGCGGCACGCCGGACAAGCCGGTCGGCACCGTCGCGATCGCCATCGCGACGCGCGTTGGAGACGGCGTCGAGGTGGACTCGCGGCTTTATCGCTTCTGGGGCGGGCGCGATTGGGTCAAGACGCTGACCTCGCAGGTCGCGCTCGACTGGATCCGACGCAGCCTCGTCGGGCTGCCGCCGCTCGAGCCGGGCGAACTGATGCCGGCCCCGCGCGCGGCCCCGCGCACGTGAACATGAAGACCGAACTGGAAAGCAGGGCAGAGCAGGAATTGAACGAAATATCGTAGATCCGGAACGCGGACCCGGGAATCATGGAGTGGATCGGCCGCGCGCAGCCCGATCCCCCGAAGGAGAGAAGAGATGTCGACGGAAGAACAGAAGAAAGCTTTGGAACTCGCGGTCAGCCAGATCGAGAAGCAGTTCGGCAAGGGCTCGCTGATGCGGCTCGGCGCGGACGACCTGGCCAAAGACATTCCGGTGGTCCCCACCGGTTCGCTCGGGCTCGACGTGGCGCTCGGCGTCGGCGGCCTGCCGTGCGGCCGCGTGATCGAGATCTACGGACCGGAGTCGTCCGGCAAGACCACGCTGGCACTGGAAGCCATCGCGCAGTGCCAGAGGCGCGGTGGTACCGCGGCCTTCATCGACGCCGAGCACGCTCTCGACGTGAACTACGCGCGCAAGCTCGGCGTGCGCACCTCCGAACTGCTGATCTCGCAGCCCGACAACGGCGAGCAGGCTCTGGAGATCACCGAGACGCTGGTGCGCAGCGGCGCGATCGAGTGCCTGGTGATCGACTCGGTGGCAGCCCTGGTGCCCCGAGCGGAGATCGAGGGCGACATGGGCGAACCGCAGATGGGCCTGCAGGCCCGCCTGATGTCCCAGGCCCTTCGCAAGCTCACCGGCACCATCTCGCGCTCGAACTGCATCGTCATCTTCATCAACCAGATCCGCATGAAGATCGGCGTGATGTTCGGCAGCCCCGAGACCACCACCGGCGGCAACGCGCTCAAGTTCTACGCGTCGGTGCGCCTCGACATCCGCCGTATCGAATCGCTGAAAGACGGAGCCGAGATCGTGGGCAACCGCACCCGGGTCAAGGTCGTCAAGAACAAGGTGTCGCCGCCGTTCCGCGAAGCCGAGTTCGACATCCTCTACGGCCAGGGCGTCAACAAGCCGGGCGAGCTGCTCGACCTCGGCTCCGAGATGAACATCGTCGAGAAGAGCGGCTCCTGGTATTCCTACGGCGGCGAGCGCCTCGGCCAGGGTCGCGAGAATGCGTGCGAGTTCCTGCGCGAACACCAGGACATCGCGAACCAGATCGAGCTCAAGGTTCGGGAGGAGTTCGGGCTGCCTGCCGGCGCGCCTGTCCTCAAGGTCCTCGACGGCGGGCTCCGTGATCCCAAGGCTGACGACGGGGAGGCTAAAGCCGCCGCCAAGCTCAAGCCTGCTGCTGCCCCGGCTGCCGCCAAGGCCACCGGCACGAAGTAGGCTACATGCCCGGCAAGAAGGAAGCGCGTCCGGCGACGCCGGTCGAGTATGCGATCGGCGTCCTCGCGGCGCGCTCCCTTCCCGAGAAAAAGCTGCGCGAACGCCTCGCGGGGCGCTACACGGCCGCGGAAGTGGACGCGGCCGTCGAGCGGCTTCGCGAGCTGCGCATGCTGGACGACGCGGCCTGGGCCGAGCGTTACACGCGCGACCGCTTCGAGCGCCTCGGCAAGGGGCGCCACCGCATACGCAACGAACTGCTCACGCAAGGCGTGGCCGCAAGTGTCGCGGAAGCATCGATCGCCGCCGTGTTTCGCGACGACGCCGAACGCGCAAAGGCCGCCGCCGTCCTGCAGTCCCTGCGCCGCCGCCTCGACCAAAAAATGGGGTCAGACCCCATTTCCCCCGACACCGATCCCCGCGCCGCAAAAATGGGGTCAGACCCCATTTTCTCCAATGAAGCTGCGCCATGCGGCGACTCCCGCGCCAGCCGGTTCGCGGCGCACGCCGATGCGCACCGCGCATCGGAAAGCCTGAAGAATCGCCTGTTTCGACGCATGCTGGCGCGCGGCTACCCGGCCACCCTCGTGCGTGACTTGCTGGACGTTTCCTAGTATCCCCGACCGCTGCATGACAGGCACCGAAGTCCGCAAGTCCTTCCTCGATTTCTTCCGCTCGAAGGGCCACCTCATCGTCCCGAGCGCTCCGATCGTCCCGCAGGGCGACCCCACCCTGATGTTCACGAACTCGGGGATGGTGCAGTTCAAGAACGTCTTCCTCGGCATGTCCGAGCCGCCCGCCGCGCGCGTGGCCGACAGCCAGAAGTGCCTGCGCATCTCGGGCAAGCACAACGACCTCGAGGACGTCGGCCGCGACACCTATCACCACACGCTCTTCGAGATGCTCGGCAACTGGTCGTTCGGCGACTACTACAAGCCCGAAGCCATCGAATGGGCGTGGGAACTGCTGACCGGCGTCTGGGGCCTGCCCAAGGACAAGCTCTACGCCAGCGTCTACAAGACCGACGACGAAGCCGAGCAGCTCTGGAAGAAGATCACCGACATCGGCCACGACCGCGTGCTGCGCTTCGGCGAGAAGGACAACTTCTGGGAGATGGGCGACACGGGCCCCTGCGGCCCGTGCTCGGAGATCCACATCGACCGCGGGCCGGCCGCCTGCGACATGCAGCACGTCCCCGGCCACGTCTGCGCCGTCAACGTCGGCTGCGCGCGCTACATCGAGCTGTGGAACCTCGTCTTCATCCAGTACCACCGCGACGATGCCGGCAAGCTCCACGAACTGCCGGCCAAGCACGTCGACACAGGCATGGGCCTCGAGCGCGTGGCCGCCGTGCTGGAGAACGTGGCCGGCAACTACGACGGAAGCCTGCTGCGCCGCCTGATCGCCACCGCCGAAGACCTCTCGAAGCTGCGCTACGGCAGCGATGCCGAGAAAGACATCTCGTTTCGCGTGCTCGCCGATCACAGCCGCGCGATCTCGTTCATGATCACCGACGGCATCGAGCCGTCCAACGAGGGCCGCGGCTACGTGCTGCGCCGCCTGCTGCGCCGCGCCGCGCGCCACGGCAAGAACCTCGGCCTCGGTGACGCGTTCCTCTACCGCATCTGCGACACGGTCATCGATACGATGGGCGACGCGTACGCCGAGCTCGGCAAGGGCCGCGACAAGATCCTCGACACCGTGCGCGACGAAGAAGAACGCTTCGCGACCACGCTCGACCGTGGCCTCGTGCATCTCGACGACGAAGTGAAGCGCCTCGGCACGTCGGCCACCAAGCTGCCCGGCGACGTCGCGTTCCGCCTCTACGACACCTACGGCTTCCCGGTCGACATGACCGACGACATCCTGCGCGGGCGCGGCATGACCGTCGACCGCGACGGCTTCGAAGCGGCGCTCGAGCAGCAGCGCGAGCGCGGCCGCGGCGCGCAGGCCGCCCGCGGCGGCGCCCGCGACTACACGCTCCTCGTCGCTGCCGCGCGCGAACGCGGCGTGACGTTCGCTGGCCCGTTCATGGAAGCCGTGGAATCCAGCGTCGTCGCGCTGGCCAGGGGAGGCGAGCTCGTCACCGCGCTTCGCGAAGGCGAAGAGGGAGAGCTGGCGGCCCAGGTGACGCCGTTTTACGGCGAGTCGGGCGGCCAGGTGGGCGACACCGGCACCATCGAGCGCAAGGACGGCACTCGGCTGCGCGTGCTCGACACGCAAAAGCCCGCGCCCGACGTCACCGTGCACATCGTGCGGGTCGAGAAGGGCGAGTGTTCGGTCGGTGACGACATCACGCTGCGCATCGACGCGGATCGCCGCCAGGCCATCCGCCTCAACCACTCGGCCACGCACCTGATGCACGCGGCGCTGCGCCACCACCTCGGCAAGGGCGTCCACCAGCAGGGCTCGCTCGTCGATCCCACGCGCCTGCGCTTCGATTTCAACCATTCCGGCCCGGTTTCCGACGAGAAGCTCGCCGACATCGAGACGGAGGCCAACGCTGCCATCCGCTCGAACCTCGAAGTGTTCGAAACCGAGATGCCGTACGACGAAGCGATCGCGGCCGGCGCGATGGCCTTCTTCGGCGACAAGTACGGCGACGTCGTGCGTGTCGTGAAGATGGGCGACTACTCGGTCGAGCTGTGCGGCGGCACACACGTGCTGCGCACCGGCGACATTGGCCTGCTGCGTCTCGCGTCCGAGAGCGGCGTGGCTGCCGGCGTGCGCCGCATCGAGGCGTCCACCGGCGCCGAAGCCTTTGAGACGGTGCGTCGCCGCGACGAGATCCTGCGCGAGATCGCGGGCCTGCTGCGTATCCGCGAGGAAGACACGGTCGGCCGCATCGAAAAATTGCTGGCCGAAAGCCGCGAGCTCGAGAAGAAGCTGCAGCGTGCATCGCAGGGCCAGTCGCGCGACGTCGTCGCGGAGCTGGCTGCAACGGCGCGCACGGCCAACGACGGAACGCGCGTGGTGGTTTCGCGCGTCGAGGGCATCGACGCGAAGTCGCTGCGATCGGTGTGCGACCGCCTGCGCGAGAAGCTCGGCTCGGCCGTCGTCGTGCTGAGCGCCGCCGACAACGGATCGGCCAGCGTGCTCGTGGCCGTCACGCCCGATCGCACGGCTGCGTGGAGTGCCAACGACATCATTCGCCAGCTCGTGCCGCTGATCGACGGGCGCGGCGGCGGCAAACCCGACTTCGCGCAGGCCGGCGGCAAGAACCCCGACGGGATTGCCGCGCTGCTGGAGAAAGCCAACGAAATCCTCGTCTAGCTTCGAATTCGCCGATCCGCAGCGGTTGCACGAACTGTTCGGCAGCCACGACGAGAACGTGCGCACCCTCGAGAACGCGCTCAGCGTCCGCGTCTCCATTACCCCGGACGGACTTCGCATCGACGGCGAAGACCACGAGAAGGAACTGGCCGCGCGCGTACTGCGTGAGCTTTACGCCACGGCCGCCGGCGGCCACAGCATCGCCCCCATCGACGTCACGCGCGCGATCGAGATCCTCGGCGCGAGCAAGACCGCGTCGCTCGCCGAGATGCGCCGGCCCGTCTACGTCTCACCTCGCGGCAAGGAGATCACGCCGAAGACGAGCAACCAGCGCTTGTACGTGGATGCCATCCACGGCCACGACCTCACCTTCGGCATCGGCCCGGCCGGCACGGGCAAGACCTACCTCGCAATGGCGATGGCGGTGGCCGACCTGTTCCGCGGCAAGTACTCACGCATCATCCTTACGCGTCCTGCCGTCGAAGCCGGCGAGAAGCTCGGGTTCCTGCCCGGCGACCTCGCGGAGAAGGTGAATCCGTACCTGCGCCCGCTCTACGACGCGCTCCACGACATGGTCAGCCTCGAGAAGGCGCAGACAATGATCGAGCGCGGCACCATCGAGGTGGCGCCGCTCGCGTTCATGCGCGGCCGCACGCTCAACAACGCGTTCGTGATCCTCGACGAAGCCCAGAACACCACGCGCGAGCAGATGAAGATGTTCCTGACGCGCCTCGGCTTCGAGTCGAAGGCGGTGGTGACCGGCGACATCACGCAGGTGGACCTTCCGATCACGCACGTCTCCGGCCTTCACGACGCGTGGAAGATCCTCGCCGACGTTCCCGGCATCTCGTTCGTGCAGTTCGAGGATCGCGACGTGGTCCGGCATCCACTGGTCAAGCGTATCATCGGGGCCTACGAGAAGGGCACGCCGCCGCGCCCCTCCTGAGCGCCCCGGCTCGGTCGGTCATGCCCGTCGAAGTTCTCGACGAAACCGGCGAGGTTTCTGAATTTCTCTCCGCCGCCGAAACGGCTGCCGCTGCCATTCTTGACTGCCTCGGCCGCAACGACGCGGAGCTTTGCGTGATGCTGGTGGACGACGAGCGCATGCGCGAGCTCAACAGCCAGTGGCGCGGCAAGGATTCGACTACCGATGTGCTGTCGTTCTCGCAGCTCGAAGGCGAGGAGATGAATGCTCAGGCGGACATGCTGGGTGACGTGGTGGTGTCGGTGGACGTGCTGCGCCGCCAGGCCGCCGACGGCGGCTGGACCGTCGAGGAGGAACTGACGCGCCTCGTGCTGCACGGCGTGCTGCATCTTCTCGGCTTCGACCACGACAATGACGACGACGCGCGCGCGATGCGCGCCGAAGAAGGGCGCATCGTGGCGCTGCTGTCGGCGCGCGGCATCGGTTGTGCGTGGGAGGACGCATGACGGCCGGGTGGAAGCGCTTCGGCGGCGCGCTGGCCGGAGGGCTGCTGCTGGCGGCGGCGTTTCCGCGCCTCGGCCAGAACTACGTGGCGTGGATGGCGATGGTGCCGCTGCTCGTCGCGGTGCGCGGCATTGCGCCGCGCAAGGCCGCCGGCTACGGCTGGATCACCGGGTTCGTGTTCTTCCTGGTCACGATCTCGTGGGTCCCCGACACGATCAGCAATTTCACCGCGATCTCGCCGCTGCTTGCCAAGGCCATTCTCGTGCTGATGGCGGCGGCCTGCGCCTACTCGTACGCGCTGTTCGCGTTCGCGCTCGAGGCGCTCGCGGCGCGCGGCGTGTCGCGCCTGCTCGCGGCGCCGGTGCTGTGGGTGGTGCTCGAGTGGATGCGCTGCTTCGTGGTGGCGGAGTTTCCGTGGAACCTGCTCGGCTACTCGCAGTTGCCGTACCTGGCGCTCGTGCAGGCGGCGGACCTGGGCGGCATTTACCTGATTTCTGCCGCGATCGTGCTTTGCAACGCGGCGCTCGCCGATGCGCTGGCCGCGGCGCGCGGGCACAATCACGCGGATCGCAGCGCCGCGGCGCGCGTGCTGCTGGCGGTGATGTGTCCGGTCGTGCTGCTGTCTTACGGAACGTGGCGACTGAGCGGCCTGCGCGACGTGCCGTACACGGGCTCGCTGCGCGTCGCGATCACGCAGGGCAACATCCCGCAGAATGCGAAGTGGGATGCGGCCTGGGCCGACCACATCTTCGCGACGTATGTCCGCCTTACCGAGCAGGCAGCGGCAGCCGGAGCGCAGCTCGTCGTGTGGCCGGAAGCGGCGCTGCCTTTTTACATCCAGCGCGACATGCGCTCGATCGAGCTGCAGCGTATTGCGCGCGAGCGCGGCATCGATCTGCTGGTGGGAGCGCCGGGTCTCGAGGATCGCGACGGCACCGGCGCCAAGGACTACAACCAGGCCTGGCTTCTGCGCGCGGACGGCGACGTGCAGGGGCCGTACGACAAGATGCAACTCGTGCCGTTCGGCGAGTATATTCCGCTGTACGGCCTGTTCGGGCTGGTGAGCATTGCCGTGGAGTCGGTGGGGCAGCTCGGCCGCGGCGACGAGTACACGATCTTCGAGACGATGGAGATGGAACCGGTGCAGGCCGCCGGCGGGGATGCCCCTCGACGCGCGCGTTTCGCGACGCTGATCTGCTACGAGGGCATCTTCCCGGGGCTCACGCGGCGGTTCGCGGCCGCCGGCGCCGACTTTCTCGTCAACATCAGCAACGACGCGTGGTACGGCGACACCTCCGCTGCCGACCAGCACCTCTACATGGCCGCGGTGCGTTCCATCGAGAACCGTTTGCCGATGGTGCGTTCGACGAATACCGGCATCTCGGCCTTCGTAACCGACGAGGGACGGGTGGGCAACACCACGCCGCTGTTCCACGAGGACCTCGTCATCGAGACGGTGCTGATGCGCGACGTGTGGTCGTTCTACCGCATCTACGGCGACGTGTTCCTGCACCTTTGCCAAGGCCTGCTCGTGTTGATGGTGCTGGCGGCGCTGCGCGGGCGGGCGGCCGCCGCGCGGGCTGAGTGGGGCGATCGGTGCCTGTGGAGCCGCGCCGGCCGCGTTGCGCGCGTTGATAGTGCGCCGATCCCGTGAAATCTTCCGCCGGTCATGGCCAAGGTCGAACCCGAAATCCGAACGCGAGTAACCGCCCTGCAGGAGAGAGTCGATCTCCTCGGGCGGCGTCTTTGACGTAGATACACTCCGCAAACGCTTCGAAGAGCTCGACGCGCGCAGCCAGGACCCCTCGCTCTGGAACGATCGCGAGAAGGCCGGCACCGTGCTGCGCGAACGCTCGAGCCTCGAGTCGCGCATCAAGCATTTCACCGGCCTCCAGCAAACCAACTCCGACGTCGGCCTCTATCTGGAAATGGCCGACGACGGTGACGAAGCTGCCGCTGTGGAGCTCATGCAGAATCTCGAGGCCTGCGAGAAGCAGCTCGACGACATCGAACTGCAGCAGATGCTCTCCGGCGAGTACGACCTCAACAACGCCATCGTCGAGATCCGCCCCGGCACCGGCGGCACCGAGAGCCAGGACTGGGCCGAGATGCTGCTGCGCATGTACCTGCGCTGGGCCGAGCGCCGCGGCTTCAAGACCACGCTCACCGAACTGCAGGAAGGCGAAGGCGCGGGCATCAAGAGCGCGTCGCTGATGGTCGAGGGCGAGTACGCGTACGGTTACATGCGCGCCGAGGCCGGCATCCATCGCCTCGTGCGCATCTCGCCGTTCGACAACGCAGGCCGGCGCCACACGTCGTTCGCGTCGGTGATGGTCTGGCCCGAGATCGACGACACGATCGAAGTGAACATTCGCGACGAAGACCTGCGCGTGGACACCTATCGTGCCGGAGGCGCGGGCGGCCAGCACATCAACAAGACCGACTCGGCCGTTCGACTGACGCATATCCCGTCGGGCCTCGTCGTCGCGTGCCAGAACGAG
The DNA here is from genome assembly GCA_046261745.1 of Binatia bacterium. GTDB lineage: Bacteria > Desulfobacterota > Binatia > UBA1149 > CAITLU01 > DATNBU01. The sequence goes on along the minus strand of JBHEOD010000113.1, from coordinate 991 downwards.
CGCTCGCAGCACAAGAACAAGGCCTTCGCCATGAAGCTGCTCGCGTCACGGCTCTACGAGCTGGAGCGGCTGAAACTCGAGGCGAAGATGAACGAGCTCGGCACCACGAAGGTGGAGGCGGGGTTCGGAAGCCAGATTCGCAACTACGTGCTTGCGCCGTATCGTCTCGTGAAGGATGTGCGGACCGGGTACGAGGTGGGCAATACCGACGCGGTTCTCGATGGGGACATCGACGCGTTCATCACCGAGTATCTGATGAAGTCTTCGCAGGGGCAGATCGGAGAGCTGCGCGGGGCGCCTGCGGGGCGGTGATGGCGCATGTCCGACCCGCGCGTCTACTTCGCCGCTGAACGAACCCTGCTCGCATGGATCCGCACGGGCATCACGATCATCGCACTCGGCTTCGTGGTCTCCCGCTTCGCGCTTTTTCTCAGGCTGGTTGTGCCTCCCGACGCGGCTGTTGCCGGCGACGCGCACGGACGATGGATATCGGACCTGCTCGGCGTATCCCTCGTTCTGATCGGTTCGGGCGTCATCGCGCTGGCCC
>JBHEOD010000113.1:0-343 GCA_046261745.1 Binatia bacterium | reverse complement strand
TTGGGAATCCCATGGCTCAACTCGGCGCTGGCTTTCGTCCTTTCCATCCTGGGGTTCGTGATGGCGATTTTTCTGGTGATCTCCTAGTCGGGATGCCGGCGGACGACGCACGAATTTTTTCTCTCAGGCGCCCGAAAGCACATGGCGGTGCGGACCAGTTCTACCTAGTACGTCGGCAAGGTTGGACGAAGAGGCGAGGGAGACGTTTCCGGAGCGATGCGAGGTTGCACTTCCGTCGGCTGAGCACCGACCGCAGTATGCGGAATGGTCACGATGCATCGAGCAGATAGGTGGTTTTAGGTAGGTCTGGAGATTAGGAGTTATGACTCACCAAGTCTGAACC
>JBHEOD010000112.1:11349-11784 GCA_046261745.1 Binatia bacterium | reverse complement strand
CGATCAGCGAGCAGGACTTCCTGAGGTACTCGCGAGCGATGGCCAACAGGCCCCGCAACGGCGACAAGGGCCAGTTCGAACTCATTCTTGCCGACGGATCGGTGCATCGTCATCGCGGCGACCTCGAGTTCGCCGACCGCATCGTCGATCCGACCACCGGCACGCTGCTTCTCGAGGCGTCGTTCCCCAATCCGGAAAGGCTGGTGCGGCCCGGCGGCTATGCGCGCGTGCGATCTGCGGTGGACGTGCGCAAGAATGCGATCCTCGTGCCGCAGCGCTCGGTCAAGGAATTGCAGGCCACGTTTACGGTGGCGGTGGTGGCGGCCGACAACACGGTCTCGATGCGAACGGTCAAGCCCGGCGACCGCGTCGGTTCGCTGTGGGTGATCGAGAGCGGGCTGGCCGCCGGCGAGAACATCGTGATCGAGGGCCTGC
>JBHEOD010000112.1:0-11339 GCA_046261745.1 Binatia bacterium | reverse complement strand
CATCGTCATTGCGATCCTCACCGTGCTGGTCGGGCTGAGCGCGCTGTCGGGCCTGTCGATCGAGCAGTACCCGGCGCTTGCTCCGCCGACGGTGCGCGTCGAGACCACGTACCAGGGCGCGTCGGCCGAGACCGTCGAGCAGTCCGTCGCAACGCCGATCGAGCAGCAGCTCAACGGCGTGGACAACATGATCTACATGAAGTCGCTCAACACGAGCGACGGCCGCATGCTGCTCGACGTGAGCTTCCAGGTGGGAATGAACCTGGACACGGCCAACGTGCTCACCCAGAACCGGGTATCGCAGGCCACCTCGCGCCTCCCGCAGGAGGTCAATCAGCAGGGCGTGACGGTGAAGAAGCTGAACCCCAGCATCCTGCTGGTGCTGTCGCTGTATTCCCCGAACGGCACCTACGACTCGTTGTTCCTCAACAACTACGCGACCATCAACGTGCGCGATGCGCTGCTGCGCGTGCCCGGAGTGGCGCAGGCCGACCTTTTCGGCGGTGCCGAGTACGGCATGCGTGTGTGGCTGAGGCCCGACAAACTGGCCAAGCTCGGCCTGACGCCGTCGGACGTGATCTCGGCGATCAAGGAACAGAACATCCAGGCGCCGGCCGGGCAGATCGGCGCGGCGCCGTCGCCGCCCGGCCAGGAATTCACCTACACGGTACGCGCGCCGGGCAAGCTCTCCACTCCGGAGGAGTTCGGCGACATCCTCGTGCGCACCACCGAGACCGGCGCGCAGGTGCGCGTGAGCGACGTCGGCCGCGTCGATCTCGGCGGCGAGAACTACAAGTCGTTTGCGCGCCTCGACGGCAAGCCGGCCGGCGTGATCGCGGTCTACCTGCTGCCGGGCGCCAACCAGCTCGAGGCCGCCGAGGGCATCTACCACCTTCTCGAAGAGCTCTCGCATTCCTTCCCCGAAGACGTCGCCTACAAGATCACCTACGACACGACGCCGGCCGTCGAGGCTTCCATCGAGGGAATCCTGCACACGCTGCTCGAGGCCGTGGTGCTCGTGATCCTCGTCGTCTTCATCTTCCTGCAGAGCTGGCGCGCCACGCTGATCCCGCTGCTGACGGTGCCGGTCTCGCTGATCGGCACCTTCATGTTCTTTCCGATGCTCGGCTTCACCGTGAACACGCTGTCGATGTTCGGGCTGGTGCTGGCCATCGGCATCGTCGTCGACGACGCGATCGTGGTGGTGGAAGCCGTGATGCACCACATCGAGCACGGCCTGTCGCCGAAGGAAGCCACCGTCAAGGCGATGGACGAGGTGTCCGGCCCGGTCGTCGGCATTGCGCTGGTGCTGGCGGCGGTGTTCGTTCCGGTCGCGTTCGTGGGCGGGCTTACCGGGCGTCTCTACCAGCAGTTCGCGCTGACCATCGCGATCTCGGTGCTGCTGTCGGCCTTCAGCGCGCTGTCGCTGTCGCCGGCGCTGTGCACACTGCTGCTCAAACCGGTCGAGCACGGGGCCAACAAGGGATTGCTCGGAAGATTCTTCGCGGCGTTCAACCGCGGCTTCGACCGCACGACTACCGGCTACGTGTCGATTGCCAGCATCTTCACACGCCGCACCATTCTCGCGCTGGTCGCGATCGGCGCCGTGGCCGCGTCGTCGGGCATGCTGGGCAGCACACTGGCGGCGGGCTTCGTGCCCGACGAAGACCAGGGCATCTTCCTGATCAACGTGCAGCTTCCGAATGCATCGTCCCTCGAGCGCACCGACAACGTGGTCACGCAGATCGAGAAGATCGTGGCGGAAGCCGACGGCATCGACAGCTGCAATGCGATCGGTGGCCTCGGCATGCTCACCAACTCGTTCAACTCGAACTACGCGAGCTTCTTCTGCCGCCTCGATCCGTGGTCGGACCGGGAAACCCCCGAGCTTCATCTCAACGGCATCATGAAGACGGTCGGCGCGCAGCTCCGGAGCATCCCCGAAGCGATCGCGTTTCCGTTCGCGCCGCCGACGATCTCGGGCTTCGGGTCGGCCGGCGGCTTCAACATCCTGCTCCAGGACCGCAGCGGCACGTTGTCGGTGGCCGACCTCGGCGGCTACACGCGCGCATTCCTCGACGCCGCGCGCCAGCGTCCCGAGCTGGCCAACCTGTTCACGTCCTTCGACCCGACGGTTCCGCAGATCGGCGTCGAGCTCGACCGCGAGAAGGCGCGCAAGCTCGGCGTGCCGATCAACGACGTGTTCACGGCCCTGCAGGCCATCCTGGGCGGCGCCTACGTCAACGACTTCAACCGCTTCGGGCGACTCTACCGCGTGTACGTGCAGGCCGAGCCCGAGTTCCGGCAGAAAGCGCAGGACATCGGCTCGTTCTACGTGCGCAGCAAGACCACCGGCGAGATGATCCCGCTGTCCACGATGCTGACGATCACGCCGGTGTCCGGCACCGAGATCACCAACCGCTTCAACCTGTTCCGCTCGGTGGAGATCAGCGGCGTGCCGGCGCCGGGCTACGCGTCGGGCGAGGCCCTGTCTGCGCTCGAAGCCGTGGCTGCCGAAGTGCTGCCTTCCGAGATGGGCTACGCGTACACCAACATGTCGTATCAGGAGAAGACGGCGCCTTCGTCGACGCCGACGTTCGTCATGGCCGTCGTCTTCGTGTTCCTGCTGCTGGCCGCCCTGTACGAAAGCTGGTCTTTGCCGTTCGCGGTGCTGCTCGGCACGCCCAGCGTGGTGCTCGGTGCGCTGCTGGGGGTTTGGATGCGCGACATGGACAACAACGTCTACGTGCAGATCGGCCTCGTCACGCTGATCGGCCTCGCGGCCAAGAACTCGATCCTGATCGTCGAGTTCGCCAAGGCGCGCATGGACGCCGGGGACGACGCGATGACGGCTGCCACCGAGGCCGCGCGACTTCGGCTCCGGCCCATCCTGATGACCGCGTTCGCGTTCATCATGGGTTGCGTGCCGCTCGCGATCGCAAGCGGGTCGGGTGCGGCCTCGCGGCAGGTGATGGGCACCGCGGTGGTGGCCGGCATGTCGGTGGCCACGTTCCTCGGCGTGCTGCTGACGCCGGCGTTCTTCGTGCTGATCGAGAGGCGCAAGGACCGCAAGCAGGCCTTGACGGCGGCAGCGCCCGCCGCGCCGGGAGGCCACTGATGAAACGGTCGGCCTCCGCTGTGCGCATGCTCCGCGCCACGCTGCTGGCACTGCCGCTGCTCGGCGGCTGCATGCTCGGTCCCAACTACAAGCGGCCGGAGCTCACGATGCCGGTCGGCTGGCGCGATGCGCCTGTCGAGGCGGCCTACGACGGTGTCGCGTACGCGGAGAGCCTGGCCAACACGCCGTGGTGGGAACTTTTCCAGGATCCTCAGCTGCAGGCGCTCATTCGCATCGCGCTCACGGAGAACCAGGACCTGCTGATCGCGGTCGAGCGAATCACCGAAGCGCGGGCCCGCCTCGGTTTCGTGCGCGCCGATCTGTTTCCGAAGGTGGACCTCACGACGGACGTGAGCCGCTTCGAACAGAGCCGCGAGGGCTTCCCGAACAATGCGCCGCCGGTGTCCAACGATGCAATGCTCTACGGGCTGTCGGCCGACGTGTTCTGGGAGCTCGACCTGTTCGGGCGCATACGCCGTGCCACCGAGGCCGAGCGCGCGCTGCTGCTGGCCACCGAGGAAGGGCGGCGCGCCGTCGCGATCTCGCTCGTGGCGGCGGTTGCGACTACCTACGTCGAGCTGCGCGACGCCGACCTTCGTCTGCAGATTTCTCGGCGCACGCTTGCATCGCGTGCCAAGTCGCTCGACCTCACGCGCGTACGCTTCGAGGGCGGCCTCACCTCGCAGAAGGATCCGATGCAGGCCGAAGCCGAGTATCGGCGCGTCGAAGTGACCGTCTTCCAACTCGAGCAGCGCGTGCGACAGGTGGAGAACGCGCTGTCGGTGCTGATCGGTCGCACGCCCGGCGACATTGCGCGCGGGACTTCGCTTCCGGATCTGCCGGTCGCGCTGACCATTCCGGCCGGTTTGCCTTCCGAGTTGCTCGACCGCCGCCCCGACCTTCGCGCGGCCGAGGAGCAGCTTCACGCGGCTACGGCCGACGTCGGTGCCGCCAAGGCGCTGCTCTTCCCGCGCATTGCGCTGACGGCCGGCTACGGCACGGCCAGTACCGAGTTCGATGCGCTCTTCACCGGTTCGTCGCAGGCCTGGTCGGTTGCGAGCGGACTCGTGCAGCCGATCTTCAACGCCGGCAAGAACCTGCGCCGCGTGCAGATTGCCGAATCGCAGATGCGGCAGTCGCTCTACGCCTACGAGAAGACCGTGCTGCAGGCGCTGCGCGAAGTGGAAGACAGCCTCATCGCATGGCAGCAGACCGGCGCAGCCCGCGGCTCTCAACGCATGCGTGTGGCCGCCGAAAGAAAGGTGGTGGAGTTGACCTCGGTGCGCTACGAGGGCGGCGTGACGGATTACCTCGAAGTTCTCGACTCCCAGCGCTCGCTCTTCGCCGCCGAGCTCGATGAAGTGCAGACCATCAGCGCACAGCTCATTTCCCTCGTTCAGCTTTACAAGGCCCTGGGCGGCGGATGGCCGACCGAACCCGAGGTGGCCGCAGCTCCGGACGCAAACCGGAATTAGGAGGTTCGCATGAAGAAGAATCCGACGATTTCCCGGGTTGCGTTGGCTCTCGTCGTGAGCGCGCTCACGCTGCCCGCCACCGCGTTGGCGCAGTCGGCGATGACGGTCACGCCGAGCAAGGGACAGAGCGCGGCGCAGGTCGAGAAGGACAAGAGCGAGTGCAAGTCGATCGCGCAGCAGAGCGCGGCGTCTTCGGCGCCGGCCCCGGCGGCACCGCAACGCGGCGGGGCGCTGCGCGGCGCGGCCAAGGGGGCGGCGCTCGGCGCGGGCACGGCCAACCACCGCGGCGGCGAAGCCTACGACCGCGCGCCGGATTCCGTGCAGGACAACTATCGCCAGGATCAGGCGGGCAAGGGCGCCGCGGCCGGGGCGCTCGTCGGCGCGAGCCGGCAGCGCCGCGAGAACGCGCAGGCGGCGCAACAGCAGCAGGCAGGCGGACAGCAGGCGCTCGACTCGGCGTTCAAGTCCTGCCTGATCAGCCGTGGCTACGCGGTGCAGTAACTGTCTTTCCGCGCCTTGCTATTCCACGGACTCGCGACAATGGTCGCAGCAACGTCGCAACCACGTCGCAACCACGTCAAATGACCGCGCTGAATTGCATCTCGCTCGTTCCCCGAGGCTGCTGCGAAGAGCTCTCGCAGCGGAAGGATTTTCGATGAAAACACAACGCGTATTCACCGCTGTACTCGCCGCAACCATGCTGCTGGCGATTCACTCGCCCTCCCACGCCCAGAATGCTGCCGCTGCTGCGCCTGCTGCTTTCAGCACCGCGCAGCTCGAGGAACTGGTCTCGCCGATCGCTCTCTATCCGGATGCTCTGATGGCGCAGGTGCTGATGGCATCGACCTATCCGCTGGAAATCGTCGAGGCCGCGCGCTGGCTGAAGAAGAACCCGGGCCTGAAGGGAAAAGCGCTCGAGGACGCCCTCAAGAACGAGGACTGGGATCCCAGCGTGAAGGGCCTGTGTGCCGTTCCCGACGTCGTGCAGAGAATGAACGACAACCTCGACTGGACCCAGGATCTCGGGGACGCGTTCCTGGCGCAGCAGTCCGACGTTCTCGGAGCCGTGCAGGTGATGCGCTCGAAGGCCTACGAGGCGGGCAACCTGAAAACCTCTGCGCAGCAAGAGGTGGTCGTGAAGGAAGAACAAGGCACCCAGGTGATCGTGGTGGAACAGGCCAGCCCGGAGGTCATCTACGTGCCCACTTACTCGCCGGCGGTGGTTTACGGGCCGACCTACGCCGTGGCGGCCCCGGTTTATCCGGCGATGTACTCGCCGCCCGGCTACGGCCTGCTGGCTTTCGGCGCGGGCATGGCGGTGGGCGCCGCCATCTGGGGAGACTGCAACTGGGGCTACGGCCACGGCGGCGGTTACTACGGCGGCAACAACAACATCAACATCAATCACAACAACTACAACAACTTCAACGGCCGCACGAACAACAACTGGAACAGCAACAACAACATCGGCAGCGGCAACAACAAGTGGAATCACAACGTCGAGCACCGCAAGGGCGTGAACTACAAGAACAGCGCGACGGCGCAGAAGTTCGGCGCGCAGGGCGGGTCCAATCGTGTCACGCAAAGCCAGGCGCGCGGTCACACGGGCGCCTCGGCGAGCAACCGCGCGGGCGCCGGGTCGGCAACGAACCGCGCAGGCAGCAGCGTCGGTAGCGGTGCGAGTAACCGCGCGGGTAGCGGCGCGGCTTCGAACCGCGCAGGCAGCAGCGTAGGCAGCGGCGCGAGCAACCGCGCGGGCAGTGGCGCGGCATCCAGTCGCCCGGGTAGCAGCGTCGGTAGCGGTGCCGGCAGTCGCGCGCCGTCGGGCGGCAGCAAGGTGGGCAGCGCAGGCAGCGCATCGCGCCCGTCGGCGGCATCGCGTCCGACGTCCGCCTCGCGTCCGAGCAGCAGTGGCGGCGCGTTCAGCCGCTCGGGCAGTGCGAGCATGGATCGCGCGGCAAGTTCGCGCGGCGCTTCCAGTCGCGGCGGGTATGGCGGCGGTGGTTACGGCGGCGGTGGATCGCGCGGCGGCGGCTTCGGCGGCGGTGGATCGCGCGGCGGCGGCGGATCACGCGGCGGCGGCGGACGGCGCTAGGCAATCGAGGAGAATGAGACGATGAACACCAGCATGAACAAACACATCGCCCTTGCCCTCGTTCCTTTCGGCCTCGTCGCCATGATGAGCTTGACCGGCCTGTCCGGTTGTTCCGCGAAGAACTCGCCGCAGGCGGCGCAGGCTGTGCACTTCGCGAAGGATCCTTCGCGCACGACGTTCAAGACGCCCGAAGAGGCCGTCGCGGCGATCGCGGGGATTGCCGGTCAGGGCGACGCGCAGAAGGTGGAAGCCATCTTCGGCGCCGGCTCGGCCGACCTCATCCACTCCGGCGACGAGGTCTCCGATCGGGAGCGTGCGCTCGAGATCAAGGCGCTCATCGATGAAAGGGTCGCCTTCGAGAACCTCGACGCCCGCACCAAGGTGCCCGTCTTCGGTAACGACCAATGGCCCTTCCCGATTCCTCTCGTCAAGGTGAGCGGAGGCTGGCAGTTCGACACCGAAGCCGGACGCGAAGAGATCGCAAACAGGCGCATCGGCATCAACGAGATCCGCACGCTCGCCACGCTGCACGCCTACGTGGACGCGCAACGCGAGTACTTCGCCGGGCGCCAGGATGGTCGCACCGGCGTCTACGCCAAGCGCGTGATCTCGAGCAAGGGCAAGAAGGACGGGCTCTACTGGCCGACGCCCGAAGGCAGCAAACCGAGCCCGCTCGGGCCGCTGGTGGCCGACGCGACGGCCGAAGGTTATTCCACCGAGAACACCGAGCCGACGCCGCTGCACGGCTACTTCTATCGCCCGCTGACGGCGCAGGGGGCCAACGCTCCGGGCGGCGCGAAGAACTACGTCGATTCCCGGAGCAACATGACGAAGGGCTTTGCGATGGTTGCGTGGCCGGCCAGGCACGGCAACTCAGGACAGATGACCTTCCTTGTGAATGACCAGGGCATTGTCTTCCAGAAGGATCTCGGCGAGCAGACGGCGGAGATCGCGGCGGCCATCAAGGCTTTCGATCCCGACGAAAGCTGGGCTCCTACCGGCGACTGAGTGCGGGTTCCCTTCGCCGCAGCGCTACTGCTGCCGCTTCTGCTTGCCGGCAGCGGCGAGTCGGCCGAGTCCACCGAGCCTTCGGCAAGCGAAGCGACGGCCGGCGGCGGAGCGACAGTCTCGCCGCCGGCGGCGAGTCCGGACCACTCCGGCAACTCAGCCGCAGCCGCCGCGCCGACAGTCGCGAGCGGCGGCGCGCCGCGCGCCGACGTGCCGCCCACCGGGACGCCCACCGGGACGCCGCCCGGCGGCGCGCCGCCGAAGTCAGTCGAAGGCGGCGGCTACGCCGGCAGCGCCGCGTGCCGCACGTGTCACGAGGCCGAGTACGCGGCATGGAGCGGCTCGCATCACGACCTCGCCATGCAGGAGGCTACGGGCGAGGCGGTTCTCGGTGATTTTGCCGCAGGCGCGCTCGAGGCCGACGGCATCACCTCCACGTTCCACGAACGCGACGGCAAGTTCTTCGTGCGCACCGAAGGACCCGGCGGCACCCCGGCCGAGTACGAGGTGCTCTACACCTTCGGCGTCACGCCGCTGCAACAGTATCTCGTCGCGTTTCCCGGCGGCCGGCTGCAGGCGCTGCGCCAGGCCTGGGATTCACGGCCGAAGGACGCGGGAGGCCAGCGCTGGTTCCACCTGTCGCCGGGCGAGAAGATTGCGCCCGAAGATCAGCTGCACTGGACCGGCCTCTACCAGAACTGGAACCTCGAGTGCGCGTCGTGTCACTCGACCAATCTGCGCAAGAACTACGACGCGGGCACCAACGGCTACTCGACAACTTTTTCCGGGATCGACGTATCGTGCGAGAACTGCCACGGCGCCGGCGGCGAGCACGTGGCGTGGGCGGCCAAGGCCAGTCCGCCCTACGCCGCCACGGACGACAAGGGGCTCGTGGTGTCCCTGCGCCGCAGCCCGGAAGAAACCTGGCGCTTCGCAGACGCGGGCGCGCGCTTTGCGAGCCAGGCAGTCACGCCGGCGTTCGACCGCAGCGCGGCGACCGCACGCATGAACGTCTGCGCGCCGTGTCACTCACGGCGTTCGACGATCACCGAAGACGTGGTGCCGGGCGCGCCGCTCGACGATTCTCACCGCCTCGCGCTGCTGACCGAGCCGCTCTACTACCCCGACGGCCAGCAACGCAATGAAGTCTACACATGGGGCTCGTTCCTGCAGAGCAAGATGCACGCGCGCGGCGTCGTCTGCAGCGACTGTCACGATCCGCATTCGGCGAAGACGCGTGCAGACGGCAATGCGCTTTGCTCGCAGTGTCACAACCCGGCGGTCTTCGACGTCAAGACCCACCACTTCCACGAACCCGGCAGCAAGGGTGCGCAGTGCGTCGAGTGCCACATGCGCCCGAGCAGCTACATGGTGATCGACGCCCGTCGCGATCACTCTTTCCGCGTCCCTCGTCCGGATCTTGCCGTCGCGGCGGGCAGCCCCGATGCGTGCAGCAGTTGCCATGAGGGCCGCACGCCGGATTGGGCCGCGGCGGCGATGGACGGCTGGTACGGCGCCGACTGGCGCAAGCGTCCCGAGTACGGATCCGTCCTGCACGGGGCGCGCACCAAAGGCGGACTGGCGCTTCCGTCGCTGCTGGCGCTCGCGCGCGACGGCTCGCAGCCGGCCATCGTTCGCGCAACCGCCGCGACGCTGGCGGAGCCGTTCGTGCGTCCGGATGGACCTGCGAAGGTCACGGCCGACGTGCAGGCGCTACTGGCCGACCAGGATTCGCTGGTGCGACTGGCCGCGCTCGGCCTCGTCGAGAACTTCCAGCCGTCGGCGCGGGCCACGGCCGCGGCGCCACTGCTGTCCGATCCGCGCCGCGCGGTGCGCATCGAAGCGGCGCGTCTGCTTGCGAACGCTCCTGACGCGGACCTCTCGCCCGAACAGCGCGCCGCGCGCGTGAAGGCGCGCCAGGAGTACATGGACTACCTGCGCACGGAGTCCGACTGGCCGGCCGTCGTCGTGTCGCTCGGAGACTTCCAGCTTCGAGAGGGCCGCATGGATGAAGCGGTCGCGTCCTATCAGCGAGCGCTCGAACTCGATCCGCGCTTCGCCGGGGCGTACGTGAACCTGGCCGACGCGTGGCGCGCGCAGGGCAAGGACAAGGATGGAGAAGAACTGCTGCGGCGCGGCCTCGCGCTGCTGCCCGAGGATGCCGGATTGCACCACGCGCTCGGACTTCTTCTCGTGCGCAATCGCGACAGGAAGGCCGGTGTGGACGAGCTCGCGCTGGCCGTGAAGTTCGAACCCGACAACGCGCGATACGCCTACGTGCATGCGATCGGACTTCAGTCCACCGGCCGGCTCGACGAGGCGCTGGCGGCGCTGGTCACCGCGGACCAGCGCAATCCCTACAATTACGACATTCTCGCCGCGCTCGTGCAGGTGAACATCGAACTGGGTCGGGGGACCGACGCCATCCTCCCGTATGCGCAGCAGGTCGCCGAGATCCTTCCTGACGACGAGGCTGTTCGGGATCTCATCCAGAGACTGAAACGCGGCAAGTGATCCGCGCAGGTCGCGCTCTGCGAAGCCGGCCAGGGTGGTGTTCGCCAAGGTGAAGTGATTCAAGGCCTGCCCATCTGCTACCCGGGGGTTTCCTCATGAACCGCTTCACTCTTGTCGCCGTCTCCCTCCTTGCCTTGGTCGCCGCCGGCGGCTGCTCCAGTACCAACGTCTCCGCTCGCCGCAGCGAGATCGGCAACGAGAAGCTGCCGCGGCCGAACAACATCATCGTCTACAACTTCGCGGCCACGCCTGACGAGATCGCCGCCCACTCGCCCGAGGCCGCACAGCACGGCGAGCCTGCGGCGCAGAGCCGGGCGGAGATGGAGACGGGCCGCAAACTTGGGGCCGCGGTAGCAAGGGAACTGGTCAAGAAGATCGATGACATGGGCCTCGCGGCCAGCGGCGCCGCCGGCGTGGTGCCGCGCCCGGGCGACATCGTGATCAAGGGCTACTTCGACACAGTCAACGAGGGCAGCGCGGGCAAGCGCATCATGCTCGGTTTCGGTTCGGGCGCGGCCAACCTGCGCACGGTGGTCGTCGCGTACCAGATGACGCCGTCGGGCCTGAGGCGCCTCGGCGCCGGAGAAGTCGATTCGAGCGGCAGCAAGACGCCGGGCATGCTCGTCCCGCTGGCCGTCGTCGCGGCCACGGCCAATCCGATCGGACTCGCCGTCGGCGGTGCGATCAAGGTGGCCGGCGAAGCGACCGGCGCCGATACCATCGAAGGCGTGGGCAGGCGCACCGCGAAGGAAATCGCCGTGCAACTCGAGACAGCGTTCAAGCGTCAGGGCTGGATCCGGTAGCTCAAGCCACCCTCAGTACTGCGTCCTCTCACAGCCTCGCCAGGAAGTCGGCCACCGGAAGCACGTCGATGTCGCCGTCGCGCAGCGCGCGCCGACCGCGATAGACGCCGAAGCCGTGGTCGATGACGCGGTCGGCGACGAGCTGCCGCAGGGCCGCGCCGTCCTCCGGGCGCCAGCGCGTGGAGGCTTTCACTTCGATGCCGACGCTGGGTGATCACGCACGCGAATCCTCGGTCTTGGCCGGCCTACTCAGGCCGGCCATCGCGACACGATCCGTAGAGCGGCGACGCGCTGCGGAGCGGCCCGCGGCATTCCCCGGGGAATGT
>JBHEOD010000111.1:0-12242 GCA_046261745.1 Binatia bacterium | reverse complement strand
CTCGTCGGCTGCGTCGACTATCCGCATCTGCTCGCGGCCATCGAGAAGGCCGGCCACTACCGCTTCGTACCCTACGGAATGACGTCGCCTGACGGCTGGGAGCCGCGCTCGATCGAGGTAGGGCCCGACGGCAGCACGTTCGAACTGTTCTGGAAGGGACGCCGCGACACCAACCTCAAGCTGTCGCTCGGCGGCTCGATGAACGTGCTCAACGCGACGGCTGTCTACGCGCTGTGCCGCGAACTCGGCATCGAGCTTGGCGCGGTGGCCGAGGGGCTGGCGACGTACAAGGGCGCCGCGCGCCGGCAGGAGATCGTCGGCGAAGCCGGCGGCATCACCGTCGTCGACGACTTCGCTCATCATCCGACCGCCGTGGGGCTGACCATCGCGGCCATCCGCAGCCGTTTCCCGGGCCGCCGCCTGTGGGCAATCTTCGAGCCTCGTTCGAACACGAGCCGACGAGCGGTGTTCCAGGGCGCCTATGCCGACGCACTCTGCGGCGCCGACGTGGTCGCGTTGTCGGCGGTGTTCCGCAAGGAAAACGACCCGCTCAAGCCCGAGGAAATGCTGTCCACCGACCGCCTCGTTGCCGACTTGTCGGCGCGCGGCGTTCCGGCGTGGACCGAAGCCGGTCCGGACGAGATCCTCGCCAGGCTGCGCACCGAACTGCGCGAGGGCGACGTGGTGCTGTGCATGTCGAACGGGGCGTTCGGCGGGCTGCCGCGCAAGCTGCTCGCGGCGACGTCGTCCTGAAGCGTTACCCCGTCTTCGCGACCGGCTGCGCGCCGGCGCCGTAGATGCTGCGGTAGTTGCGCATGTTGCGCAGGATGCTCTTCACGTAGCCGCGCGTCTCCCGGTACGAGATCTGCTCGATCATCTCGTCCTCGTCGTACGTCGTGGTCAGCACCTTCCACCGCTCGGCGGCCGTCTCGCCCGCGTTGTAGGCGGCCGCCATCAGCGAGGTGTTGCCGTCGAACTGCTTCGACAGCGCGGCGAGGTAGCGCACGCCGAGCCGGATGTTGACCGCCGGGTCGAACAGGTCCTGCGCGGAAGGTTGCGGCAGCCCCGAAGAAGATGCGACGCGTTTGGCGGTGCTTTCCAGCAACTGCATCAGCCCGAGAGCCTTCGCGGAGGACACCGCCGTGGTCGCGAACGCCGACTCCTGGCGCATCAGCGCGTACACCAGCACCGGATCGATGCCGGCCTTGCGTGCTTCGCTCTCGACGATGTCGGCATGCGCGCGCGGATAGAAGTAGACGCGGGCCTCTTCGCGCGAGAGCTCGCCCTTGTCGTTCATCTCGATCGCGATGCGGAACGCCGCGTCGTAGGCGCCCGAGGACGGCAGCGCCGGCAGCACCGCGCGACGCGTCGGTGCGTCGAAACGCGAAAGCCGTGCGGCGAGGTCGCGAGCGGCCAGCGTGACGAGGCCCGCTTCGCGCAGCGTGGTTGCACGGCGAATCGCCAGCGCGGCCGCCGGCGGAAGGCTTGAAGGAGCGCTGAGCGGCCGAACGGCCGTGGCCGCGGGACCCCGCCGGCCGAGCCGTCGCTCCGCGGCGGCGGCATAGTAGCCCGCAGGAAACTCCGAGATCACCGCGGCGTAGCGTTCGCGCGCTTCGTCCTTGCGGCCGAGGCGCTCGAGCGAGCGCCCCTCCCAGTACAGCGCGTCGGCGCGACCGTCCGTGTCGGAGCCGCGTGTGGCACTCGCGGCCGTCGTCGCAAAGCTGCGGCGCGCAGTCTCGAACTCTTTCGCGCGGTACGAAACCCAGCCCTGTCTCCAACGGCTCTCCGCGCGCGTGGCTCCATTGGCCGCCGCGGCGGCGCGTCCGTAGTAGCTGATCGCATCTGCGCGACGGTCGTCCGAATCGCTGATGCGGCCGAGCGCGTACAAAGCTTGTTGCTCGTCGCCGCCCCCGGCCCCGAGCGCGAGCATGCGCTCGAAGAGCACTCGCGCCTCGGCGTTGCGATCGTTGTTCCAGTGAAGCGTGCCGGCCTCGTAGAGAAGCTTGGCCTTGTGCGCGCCGGTGGCGGTAGCCGCCCGCTTCTCGAAGAACGCGGCGCCGGCCGCCTTGTTCTCCGCGCGCGCGATGCTGCGTCCGTAGGCCAGCTCAGCCTCCTTCTCGTTCGGGCCACCCGGATGGCGCGTGAGGAGCTCGTGGAGGACGGCGGCCTGCTCGGGCGTTCGCCCTTCGCGAGCGAGAAGGCGTGCTTCGGTCATCAGCGAGGGCGCGTCGGACGGGCGCAGCTCGGGATGCTTCTCCCGCAACGTGACGACGAGGTCGTAGGCGCTGCGTGCCGCGTTGGAAAGCGGCGATTTTGCGCGCGCGCACTGCAGGTACGTGTAGGCCTGCGACGGGTCCTTCTTCGCGAGCAGGCGGCCGGCCGACAGGCAGACGCTGGCGGACGAGCCGCTTCCGGCTGCATCGCGGCCGTAGCGGTCGCCGAGTGCGATCACGCCCTTGACGTCGCCGTCGGCCTCGACGAGGCGGGCAAGTTCGGCGGTCGCGTCGGGAAACAGGATGGAACCGGAGTGCGCGTCGAGGAAGGCTTCGAAGAGGCGCCGCCCGGCGTCCTCGTCGTAGCGTCCGCGGGCAACGGCGGCGTAGTACTCGAGGACATCGTCGATCCACGGCGTTTTTTTCTTCAGCGCCTCGAGGAGTGCGACGGCCCTCCGCGGATCGCTGTCCACCGCGGCGATGGCGCGGCCGAGTTCGGTGTCGGTCAGTCGCGAATCGGGTGCGACCGCGTCGGGTTTCTCGACCGGCTTGTCGGCGGCGGACGGGGCTTTGGCAGGTTTGGAACCGCTTTGCGCTTCCGCCTGCGTGGTGGCGCAGCTGCAGGCGGCCACCATGACGAGCGCGCCGAGTCCGAACAGGAAGAAGAGGGAAGGTCGCGATCGCGTATCGGTGGTCATCGCATTGACTTTACCCGAGCGGCTTCGAGAATGCAGCGATGCTTGTGCCGCGGCTCGTTCTTGCGTCCGGGTCGCCGCGGCGCCGCGAGCTTCTGGCCGTCGCCGGCTACGAGTTTGTCGTCGATGTTGCCGACATCGACGAAACGATCGGCGTGGGGGAGTCGCCGGTGGCCGCAACGACGCGCCTTGCGATCGAAAAGGCCGAGGCGGTGGTTCGGCGGCGCGCCGGCGGTTGTGTCGTTGCCTCCTCCCCGAGTGACGGCGGATCCGCGCTTATCGCCGGGCAATCCGAACAGCGCACCGTCGGCCCGGCGCCTGACGCCGGCGAATCCGCACCGGGCGACCGCGAGTACGTCCTTGCCGCCGACACCACGGTGGTGGTCGGCGAGCGGATCCTCGGCAAACCGTCCGACACGCGCGAGGCTGCCGACATGTTGCTGTCGCTGGCCGGTCGCAACCACATCGTCCTCACCGCATGGGCGCTGCTCGGTCCGCACGGTCGTCCCGTCGCGCCCGAGTGCGGCGTCTCGCGCTCCATCGTCCGAATGCGCGAGATTTCGCGTGCCGAAGCCGAGGCCTATGCGAGCACCGGGGAGCCTATGGACAAGGCCGGCGGGTACGCGGCCCAGGGCGAAGGGCGCCGTTTCATCGGCGCGATCGTCGGTCCACTCGACAACGTGATCGGCCTGCCGATGGCGCCGGTGACGGCGGCGCTGGCACGAAGCGGCATCGTGCCCGCATGAACCGCGCCGACGAAGTTGCTGCTCATCTGGCTGCCGTTCGCGCGCGGGTGGCGGTGGCCGCTGCGAGCGCGGGCCGCGACGCTTCGGGCGTGCGCATCGTCGCCGTCACCAAGAAGCTGGATGCCGACGCCGTGCGCGATGCGTATGCCGCCGGCCAGCGCGACTTCGGCGAGAACTACGTGCAGGAAGCCGTCGCGAAAATCTCGGCTCTTGCTTCGGAGATGCCCGATGCCCGCTGGCACCTCATCGGTCGCCTGCAGTCGAACAAGGCTGCGGTGGCGGTGCGCAAGTTCCACCTGCTTCACGGCATCGATTCCATCCACACGGTGGCCGCCGTTTCGCGTGCAACGAAAGGCTCGTTCTCCGACCAGCCCTCTACGATCTCCGGCACGCGCGACGGCGCGGCGGAGTTGCTGCTCCAGGTTCGTCTCGGCGGCGGCGGCGAGGGCGCACGTTCCGGAGTGGACCCGGCGCACGCGGCCGATTTCCTGCGCGAAGCCGGCGCTTACAGCGGCGTTCGTTTCGTCGGCCTGATGGGCGTTGCCGATCCGGACCAGCCGGCACGGCCGCAATTCGCCGCGCTGCGGGGGTTGTCCGGGCGACTGGCTGCGCTCGGGCTCGCGCACGCGCCGCTCGGCCAATTGTCGATGGGCATGACCGGTGATTTCGAGGACGCGGTGGCCGAAGGGGCGACCATCGTTCGCATCGGCGCCGCGATCTTCGGAGAAAGGCGACCGGGCTGATACCCGCGTTTGCCGGTGACGGGCCGTGCGCGCGATGCGCCGCAGGAGGACAGCTTTGGCGACAAGGACAGCGAAGAAGATCGAAGTCGGATTCATCGGCGGCGGCAACATGACGGAGGCGATGGTGCGGGGCCTGCTCGCGAGCGGCCGCGACGCCGCGTCGCTGATGATCTCGGAGCCGGACGCTGCCCGTCGCCGGGCGATGTCGAAGCGCTACGCCATCGCGGTGACGGAAGACAACACGGCGCTCGCGCAGGCGAGCCGCACCGTGGTGCTGGCCGTCAAGCCGCAGATTCTTGCCGGCGTCATGGAAGGCCTTTCTCCGGTGGTCACCGGCCGCGAGCTGTTCGTATCCATCGCGGCGGGCGTCATGCTTGCCAAACTGCAAAAAGGACTCGGCAAGTCCGCGCGCGTGGTTCGCGTGATGCCGAACACGCCGTGCCTGGTGGGCAAGGCAGCGTCGGTCATTTGCGCGGGCTCGCGGGCCACTGCCGCGGACGTCAGGCTCGTGACGAAGATGTTCGCCGCGGTCGGCGATGCGCACGTGATCGCGGACGAGAAGCTGATGCACCTCGTCACCGCGCTCAGCGGCTCGGGGCCGGCGTATGTGTATCGCTTTGCGGAGGCGCTCATCGAAGCGGGCGTCAAGGGCGGCCTGGAGGCGGAGCTTGCGCGCGCGCTCACGTTCCAGACCATTGCCGGCGCGGCCGCGATGATGCAGCAAACGGGGCAGGAGCCGGCCGACCTGCGGCGCGCGGTCTCGAGTCCCGGGGGGACGACGCTGGCCGGTCTGGCCCGACTCGATGAGAAGGCTTTCGTCGAGACGGTGAAGTCCGCCGTTGCGGCCGCCGCGAAGCGCTCGGTCGAACTCGGCAAGGCCTGATGTCGCCGCCGTGGCTCCGCATCCTGGCCGATGCGGTCGAAGTTCAGGTGCGCGTCGTGCCGCGATCGTCGCGCGATCGCATCGCGGGCGTGCTGGGCGAGCGTCTCAAGCTGCAGGTCACGTCGGCGCCGGTGGAAGGCGAGGCCAACCGCGCGGTGCTCGAGTTGCTCGCACGCAGCGCGGGGCTGCCGATGCGCGCCGCGTCGCTGACGGCCGGCGCCGCCGGGCGGTCGAAGACAGTCCGGCTGGACTGCGACGACCCGCCCGCCGTCGCGCAAAAACTCGAAAACCACGCTGCCGCCGTTCGTTGACAACCCGCCGGTTGCTGCCTAGCTTCGCGCGCGTCCCGAAGTCGTCGGACCGCGAGTCGAACATGCCCATCTACGAATACGAGTGTCCGAAGTGTGGTGAGTTCGAGCAGCGCCAGTCGCTCAGCGATCCCGTGCTCAAGCGCTGTCCCACCTGCAAGGCGAAGGTCACCAAGCTCATCAGCTCGTCGGCCTTCTCGCTCAAGGGCGGCGGCTGGTACTCAGACGCGTATCAGAAGAAGGCGACCCCGGCGGCCGCACCCTCCGAAAGTTCCTCCTCGACCGCCTCGACCGCCTCGACCAGCGGCACCTCTACCGGTGGTTCGTCCGGCAGCAGCGACTGATCCCGCCTCCAGTTCAACGTTTTCATTGACGAATTTCTGACGTGGAGAAAATGGGGTCCGACCCCATTTCTGATGCGCCTCGAAAATGGGGTCTGACCCCATTTTTTATGCCGCAGTGCGTTGACACCCTGACGCATCGTGTTAGAAACCTGTTCGCCGGCCACGGTTGATCGCTTCGGCAGGTCGCCCTGTCGCAGCGAGAAAAATCAGAGCGGACCGCCGTCGCCGGCACGGACCCGCGCCAGGAGGATCACGATGGCAACCAGATCGAAGAAAACGACCACGATTCCCACGTTCCGTCAGATCGAGAAGCAGGTCGGACGCCTGCGCAAGGATCTCGAACGCACGGTGGACCGCGTCGGCCGCGAGGCGGTGCGTTACATCCCGAAGAGCAGCCGCCGTCAGTTCGGCGACATCCTGGAAAGGGTCAACGACCTTGGCGAGACCGTCTCCAAGCGCGTGACCAAGACCGTCAAGGGCGTACGCGCCGACGTTGAAGATACCGTCGACGATCTTCGCGGCACCGTCGACAAGCGCGTCAAGGCGCTGCGCAAGGACGCCACCGAAACCAGCCAGAAAGCGCTCGAAACCATCGAGAAGGAGACCCGCAAGCAGGTCGAACGTCTCCTCGGTGCGATCGGCCTTCCGTTGCGCAGCGACTTCGACGGCATCAAGCGCCGCATCGGAGCTCTCGAACGCCAGGTCGAGCAGCTCGTGGAAGGGACGCTTCGCAAGCGCGCGAAGCACGACGAGAGCCAGGCGGCCTGATTCGATTACGGCTGCGCGTCAGGAGGCGCACGGTGCGCAGGGCGCGCAGGACGCGTATGCCGGACCGCGGCGCCAGCCGCGAAAAGTCTCTGCCTGAACGGGTCGCCTGGTCAGCGACTCGGGATCCTCCTCCCGGGCAGAGTGGGCGTGAGGGGCAACCCTCACGCCCTTTCTTTTTCCCCTCGCCGAAATCCGGGACAGGTACGGATTTCCACCGATGCACACGCACGTTGCGCATGCGCGTCGACGCTCCGATGCGTGCAACAGCACGCGTCCTGAAACCCGTACGGGCGCTTTGTTGACTTGACGCGACTCGCGCGCCTAGTCTGCCTCACGCAATCCATTGCGGAGGACGGGATCCATGTCTTGCACCACGAAGTTGATCGCGACAGGGGCCGTCTCGCTGCTGCTCGCCACCGCATCGATTGCGACCGCGTCCGGACAGCAGATCTATGTCGAGCGTCCGGATGACGAGACCAGCGGCGCCTCCATCGCAGCCGACGTCATCGTGGTTCGCCCTCTCAGCTTTGTGGCCACGGTGCTCGGTACCACGGTGTTCTTCCTCGGATTACCGTTCGCGGCGATGGCCGGCGATCTCGAGACTCCCGGCCGGGTGCTCGTGCAGGAGCCCGCCGCGTACACGTTCAAGCGCCCGCTGGGTGACCTGGACTTCTGACGCCGCACCAACCGTCGTCAAGAGCTCTCTGCCGGCACATCAAGCGGGAGAGAACTCCAGAGCCCGACCACCATCTTCCGCTACCGCCCAAATCCGAGGATCGCGCCGCAAACCCGCTCGATCTGGCCTTCGGTCAGCTCCGGGAACATCGGCAGCGACAGCACCTGGGCCGCGAGCCGTTCGGCCACCGGGAAGGCTCCGGCGCGGTGACCGAGCCCCGCATAGGCGCCCTGCAGATGAACGGGCACCGGATAGTGAATGCCGGCCTGGATGCCTTCGCGCTCGAGGTGCGCGCGAAGCTCGTCGCGCCGCTCGCTGCGCACGACGTAGAGATGAAACACGTGCGAAGCCTCCGGGCAGGTGGCCGGAAGCACGAGCCCGGCGTCGCCCAGCAACGCCGCGTAGCGCGCGGCGTGACTCGCACGTCGCGCATTCCACGAGTCGAGATGGCGAAGCTTCACGCTCAGCACGGCGGCCTGCACGGTGTCGAGGCGCGAGTTCACGCCGATCATGTCGTGCTCGTTCTTGGCGTGCTGGCCGTAGTTGCGAAGCTGCCCGAGCCGCTCAGCCAGCGCGGCATCCTCGGTGACGACGATTCCGCCGTCTCCATACGCGCCGAGATTCTTCGCCGGATAAAAGCTGAAGCAGCCCGCGTCGCCGAAACTTCCGCACGCGCGTCCGCCGAGCCTCGCGCCATGGGCCTGCGCGGCATCCTCGATGACGGCAAGCCCATGCCGCCGCGCAATCGCGAGGATGCGCGTCATGTCGGCCGGATGTCCGTACAGGTGCACGGGAATGATCGCTTTCGTGCGTGCGGTGAGGGCTGCCTCGATCAGTTCGGGATCGATCTGGTGCGTGTCCTCGCAGCAATCGACGAGTAGCGGGGTCGCGCCGACCGCCGACACCGCGAACGCCGTCGCGATGAACGTGTTGGCCGGCACGATCACGTCGTCGCCGGGGCCGATGCCGAGCGCGACCAGCGCAAGGCGAAGCGCATCGAGCCCGTTGCCAACGCCAACGGCATGCTTCACGCCGACGTAAGCCGCGAACTCCTCTTCGAAACGGGTGACCCCCGCGCCGAGGATATAGTCCGCTCGGGCAAAAGCATCGTCGAGCACCGGCCGGATCTCGGCCTCCAGCTCGCGGTACTGAAGCGCGAGGTCCACGAAGGGAACTACGTTCATTGCTTGAGACCGACGCCGACGAAGACGATCGGCCGCACGATGCGCCACCAGTCCACGAGCGGGCGCATCTTCGTGTAGCCCTTGCGCGAAGCGGGATAGACTTTCGTCACCGGCACTTCTCCAACGACATAGCCGAGGCGAATTGCCCGCAGCAGCAGGTACGGCTCGAGCTCGTAGCCGTCGAGCCAGGGCTGGGCAAGGTCGAGGCGCGGGTCGTCGAGCATCGTGAGGCGCAATGCGCGAAATCCGTTCGTCGTGTCGGTGATGCGCTGGCCCGCGACGAGGCGAAACAGCCACGGATGAAGCACCTGCGACGCACCGATGCGGTGGGCCGGCATGTTCTCGTGGCGTCCGTTCTCGAGGTAACGCGATCCCTGGATGATATCGGCGCGGCCGTCGATGATCGGCGCGACCAGTTGCGGAATCTCGGCCGGCCGGTCCTTGTCGTTGCCGGACAGGATCACGCAAACGTCGTAACCTTCGCTGTGCGCCCATTCGTAAGCGCGCCGGATCGCGGCGCCTACACCGCACTGCCGCGGCGAGCGCAGCAGTTTCACGCCGTGCCCGGTGATGATCGCCGGCGTGCGGTCGGTGGATCCGTCGTCGGCAACGGCAACGTCGATGCCGTCCACTTCCTTGAGGCGCTCGACGACGGCGCCGATGGCGTGCTCCTCGTTGAACGCCACCGGGATGGCCACGATTCTCGGACGCTCGAGTGGACGCGGGGCGAGAGTCACGGGGTTACGCTCGAGAATCACGCGGTCACGCTGACGTTGTCGCCGTCGATCAACAAATGCTGACCGCAGTGCGCACACTGGGCGCCGCCACCGGACACCGTAAGGGGCCGGGCGCAGACGCAGACCCAGCCGCGCCGGCGTGCAGGATTTCCAATCACCAGCGCATGGGGAGGCACGTCGCGCGTGACCACCGAACCGGCGGCCACGAAGGCACACCGTCCGATGCGCACGCCGCACACGATGGTGGCATTTGCACCGATCGATGCCCCCTCCTCGATCCAGGTAGCCTCGGCTTCGAAGTGGCCGCGCGGGTTGCGGGGAAATCGGTCGTTCGTGAAGACCGCGTTCGGGCCCACGAAAACGTTGTCGGCGATGTCGACGTGCTCCCAGATCGACACGCCGTTCTTGACCGTGACGTTGTTGCCGATGCGCACGCCCGACTCGAGGAATGCGTGATCGCCGATGTTGCAGCCGGAGCCGATCGTGACGTCGGGCATCACGTGCGCGAAGGCCCAGATGCGCGTGCCGGCGCCGATCCTGTCGGTTTCCACCAGCGCCGCCGGGTGAATGAACGGGGCCTGACTCATCCCGCAATGCTTCCGCGCATGTCGGCGCCGCTCCAGTCGATACTGACGGGCATGCCGTCCTCGCGAATGGATTCGGAAATGGCCTCCAGCGTACGCACCACTTCCCATGCGCGTTCGCCGCTGCAGATGCCGGCCGATCCGCTTCGCACCGCCTCGAGGAAGAACTGGGCCTGGCGCCGCAGCGGTTCCTCCGGAGAGATGCGCGGGATGGTCACGTCACCGTCGCGCACGGTGAGCTGGAACTCGCCGAAGTTTTCGTAGTACGGCTCCACCAGCGCGCCCTGGTCGTGGATGGAGACGGGCCGCACGGCAAGGTCGTCCCACGTCGCCATCTTGGCGTCGCCCACCAGAGTGATCTCGCGCACTTTCTTCGGACTGAGCCAGCTGGCCGTGACGCTGGCGATGACGCCGTCCGGATACCAGAGCGTCACGAACACGACGTCCTCGGTCTTGCCCGTCAGGCAACCGCGACCGACCGCTGCCACCCGTTGCGGAACCGCATCGAAGAGGTGATTGAAGATCGACACCTCGTGCGAGGCGAGGTCGTAGGCAACGTTCACGTCCTGCCGGATCGGTCCGAGATTGGTGCGAACGGCGGTGGCGTAGTGGATGCGGCCGAGTTCGCCGCTCGCAATCAACTCGCGCAGCTTGAGGATGCCCCCGTTGAACAGGAACACGTGTCCGGTCATCAGCACGACGCCGCGGCGACGGGCCAGCGCGATGAGCGTCTCGCACTCGCCGGAAGTCAGGCACAGCGGCTTCTCGCAGAGCACGTGCTTGCCGGCGGCCACCGCCGCCCTGGCGATCTCGAAATGGGTCACGGCGGGGGTGGCGATCACGACGGCATCGACGGCCGGATCCTCGAGCACGTCGTCCAGTTTCGCGGACGTCTTCAGGCCGGCGTAGACGCGGGCCATGTGCTCGCAGCGGGTGGTGCTCGGGTCCACGGCGCGGGTCACGCGGGATCCCGGCAGCGACATGAACGCGCGAATGTGGTTCGGCCCCCAGTGGCCGCAGCCCACGACGGCCACCGCGATGTCCTGCAGTGCGGCAGCCCTCACAACGGGGTGCCTCGCGCGGCGGTTTTCTGGCGCGTGCGCCTGATGTATTCGCACGGGACCGGGAAACGTTTCGAAATGTCGATGCTCATCCTGTTTGCCTGTCTCGCGTCACTCTTCGTGGTGGCCGAGCGATTGCTGCCTGCGCGTGACCAGCGCCTGCTGCGTCCCGGATTTGTCACGGACGTGCTGTACGTTCCGATCCACTTCCTCATGAGAGTCGTCATCAACGGCTCGCTGGCCGTGTTGCTGGCCGGCTGGGCCCGCGACCACATGCCCCCCGGATCGACCGCGGTGCTGGCCGACTCCCCGCTCTGGGTTCAGGTGATCGTGCTCCTGGTCGTCCTGGACTTCTTCTTTTACGTGATTCACCGCCTCAAGCACCAATGGTCGTGGTGGTGGCGGCTACATGAGACCCATCACAGTTCCCAGCAGCTCGACTGGTTGTCGACGACGCGCTTCCATCCGATCGAAAAAGTGCTCGATCGCGTGATCTACCTCGCCCCGCTGATCTTCCTCGGGGTCAGCGAGGAGGCTCTGCTGGTCTGGGCGGGGGTGGATGCGTTCTCCGGCATGCTGATCCACTCCAACCTCGACATTCGGCTTGGCCCGTTCATCTACGTGTTCAACGGTCCGGAGATGCATGGCTGGCACCACGCCCGTGACCCGCGCCACCAGAACTGCAACTTCGGAAACAACTTCTCCTTCTTCGACTGGATCTTCGGCACCGCCTACCTCACCAGCGAGAAGCTCGGGCGCTTCGGCATCGACGAACCCGACTACCCCGAGGGGAATTTGTGGCGCCAGTTCTGGTACGCGTTCCGGCCGACCGCGGCGGCGGGCGCACCCGCGCGTCCGGATGCGACGAGCGAGTCCGTCTCTGCCTGAGAGCCGCCGGGCGGCAACTTCCATGGCAGCGCCCGCAGAAACGGCGGCTTCGACGAGCCCACTTCGGTACGAACGTATCCTGACCGTCCTGTTCTGGGCGGCGATGGCCGTCGCGCTCGTCGCGCGCGTGGCCTTTCTTGCGGACAAGCCGTTCTGGCGCGACGAAGCCTGGGTTGCGCTGCTGGTCGACGATCCGATGCGTGCTGCCGCCGACGGGCGTGCTGCTCCTGTCGGCTTCCTGCTTCTCACCCGGATGGCTTCGGCGCTGCCGTGGCCGCCGGAGGTGACGTTCCGGCTTTTTCCGCTCGCCTGCGGCCTCGCGCTGTTGCCGGTGCTGTGGAAACTCACGCTCGCGCTCGGGGGATCTCGCCGTGCGGCGGTGGCCGCGACGTGGCTCGCGGCGGGACTACAG
>JBHEOD010000110.1:0-13079 GCA_046261745.1 Binatia bacterium | reverse complement strand
GGTCTCTTCGATCCCCTGCAGATCCTGGCCGTCACGGCCACCCGCATTCGCGGCGTCGACCTGGGCACCGCCGTCACCGAAGCGTTCCGCCGTCATCCGATGGCCCTCGCGCAGTCGTTCGCAACGCTCGACCACATCTCGAAGGGCCATGCCATCCTCGGCATCGGCAACGGCGAGCGCGAGAACGTTGAACCCTACGGGCTGCCCTGGGGAAAGCAGGTCGCTCGCCTCGAGGAAGCGCTCACCATCATCCGGCTGTTGTGGTCGAGCGCCGGCCGTCCCGTCACCTACGAAGGCAACTTCTGGACGCTGCGGGATGCGATCTTCAACCTGCCGTTGTACGGCGGAAAGCCGCCGCGCATCTGGATCGCCGCGCACGCGCCCCGCATGCTCGACCTCACCGGCCGCTTCGGCGACGGATGGCTGCCCACGCTCCGTGCGACTCCGGCGGAGTACTCCAGGCGGCTCGAGACCATCCTCGCAGCCGGCAAGGCCGCCGGCCGCTCGATGGATCATTTCGTCCCGTGCCAGATGATCCTCGTTGCCCTGGGCGAGAGCCGCGAGCAGATGATCGACCTCGCCATGAAGAGCCGTCTCGGAGCTGCGATGGCGCTGCTCGCTCCTGATGCCGCATGGAAGGCTCAAGGCAAGACCCACCCGCTCGGCGACGGCTTCGGCGGCTTCTACGACATCGTTCCGCCTCGCATCACCGTCGAACAAATCGACACGGCCGCCCGGGAGATGACGCCGGAACTGCTGCTCTCGTCCATGTACGCCGGCAGTCCGGGTGAGGTTCGCGACGAGGTCGAACCGCTTGTCGCCGCCGGGGCCCGCCACGTGATTGTCTCGAACATCGGCGGCAGCCTCACCGGCGGCGGTGTGAAAGACCTCTGGCATCTCGGTAGCCTGATCCGCAAACTGCGCCGTCTGTAGATGCCCTTCGCACGGCCCCGAGACCGGCCATGCGCGCCGCCGAAGCTTTCGCGCCCGGCGTCGCCGTGTTATTCGTGCGCCCCAGCCATCGAGCTTCTCCGCGCATCGCATGAGCCGCAGGCTTCAGCGCAAGCGGGACCACCAAACCCCAGGAGTCATCAGGATGTCCCCTCTCCTCTCTCATTCGTCACGCTTCCCGGCCATCGCGGCCGCCATGCTGGTCACCGCGCTCTCGCTGACCGTCCTCCAGGGCTGCTCCAAGGGCCC
This sequence comes from Binatia bacterium, assembly GCA_046261745.1. Classification (GTDB taxonomy): domain Bacteria; phylum Desulfobacterota; class Binatia; order UBA1149; family CAITLU01; genus DATNBU01. The sequence continues at coordinate 11,879 of JBHEOD010000110.1, read as the reverse complement.
GGAGCAGGCCGCGACGCCGAAGAAAGAAGCCGTCGCCGAGGGCCCTATCGTGATCGTCAAGACGAACAAGGGCTCCTTCGAGATCGAGCTGTATCCCGACAAGGCTCCCGCTACCGTCAAGAACTTCCTCGATTACGTGGACGCGGGGCACTACAACGGCACGATCTTCCACCGCGTCATCAAGGATTTCATGATCCAGGGCGGCGGGTTCGTCCCCGACGGACAGCAGAAACCCACCAAGCCGCCGGTCAAGAACGAAGCCAGCAACGGCCTGAAGAATACGCGCGGCACCGTCGCGATGGCGCGAACCGCGGTCGTCGACTCGGCCACGTCGCAGTTCTTCGTGAACCACGGCGACAACGCCTTCCTCGACTTCAAGAACGAAACGCCGCAAGGCTACGGCTACTGCGTGTTTGGAAAGGTGACGACCGGGATGGACGTCGTCGACGCGATTGCGAACTCTCCGAAGGGTGACAAGCAGCCCGGCGTGTTTCAGGATCGCCCCAAGGAAGAGGTCATCATCGAGTCCATCACGAGGAAGGCCTGAGGCCCGCCGGTCACTTCTTCCCATGCGCATTGCTTCCCTGCTCCAGCGGGGTGAGCCGGTGTTCTCCTTCGAGTTCTTCCCTCCGAAGACCGAAGCCGGAGACCGCGCTCTCCTCGCCACACTCGCCGAACTGCGGCCGCTGCGGCCAGACTTCGTGTCGGTCACTTACGGGGCCGGCGGCAGCACCCGTGATCGCACGGTGGAGTTGGTCGCGTACATCCTGCACACGCTCGGCATCGAGGCGATGGCGCACCTCACCTGTGTCGGCGCTTCGCGTGAGGAACTGGGTTCGGTCCTCGACCGACTGGAATCGGCCGGCATCGCCAACGTGATCGCGCTCCGCGGCGATCCTCCCCTCGGAGAAGACGGCTTCGAGCCACATCCCGAGGGGCTCTCGCACGCCAACGAGCTGATCGAGCTGATCCGCTCGCAAGCGCGACCGTTCTGCGTGGCCGCAGCGTGTTATCCCGAGAAGCACGTCGAGTCGGTGTCGATGGACGAGGACCTAGATCACCTGCGCGCCAAGGTGGCCGCGGGAGCGGATTTCCTGATCACCCAGCTCTTCTTCGACAACCGCGTGTACTTCGATTTCGTGCGCCGCGCCCGCGCCGCCGGCATCGACGTGCCGATCGTTGCCGGCATCATGCCGATCACAAATCTCTCGCAGATCGAGCGCTTCACGCAGCGCTGCGGCGCGACCATCCCCCTGGATCTCCACCGCCGTCTCGAACCCCATCGCGACGATGCCGAGAAGATCGAGTCCCTCAGCATCGAGTACGCGAGCGCGCAGTGTCGCGAACTGATCGACGCCGGAGCGCCCGGCGTGCATTTCTACACGCTCAATCGTTCGCGGGCGACGCGCGACATCCTCACCGCGCTGCGCTCCTAGCGTGGTCGGTGCGGTCGAAAGGCTGCGCGCGAGCTGGCGTCGCGCCCCCCTCAGCGTCCTCGCCCCGTCACTGGCCTTCCTGTTCGCCCTCTTCGTCTACACGCGCGCGCTCGGCTGGGGACTTCCCTCCGGCGACGAAACCTGGGCTGCCGACGCAGTTCGTCCCAGCGCGCCGCTGGCCGTCGCGTACCACAACTTCCTCGGGCACGGCTGGAACAGCGGCTGGTTCTGGTTCAAGTATCCGCCCTTCCATGCCTTCGTGCTGTGCGCGCTCTACGCGCCGTACCTGCTCTGGCTATGGATGACGGGCGGCCTCGACGGATTTTCTTCCGACTACCCGTTCGGCCTCGACGATCCCGTCACTTCGCTAAGCGCGCTAGCGCTGATCGGACGCGCCGCGAGCGCGATGATGGGCGCCGGCTGCGTGCTCGTCGTTTACTGGTGCCTCGTGCGCAGCTTCGGCCGCACGGCGGCGCTTTGCGCGGCCTTCCTCACCACACTCGCCTACCCGATGGTGTTCTACTCGCAGACCACCAACGTCGAGGTTCCATATCTCTTCTGGATTCTGGTTGCGCTGCTCGGCGCCGTGCGAATCGTAGAAGGAGATTCGCGCGCACGCTGGTGGATCGCACTCGGGATCGGAGCCGCGCTGTCCGTATCAACCAAGGAACTGGCCGCCGGTGCGATCATCGGTCTGCCGATCGCGATCGTCGGAACGTCGCTCGCGGCAAGGCGCCCCGTCCGGTTGTGGATTCGCGGCGGCGTGATCGCCGGCGCGAGTTTCGCGCTGGCCATGGCGGTGGCGAACAACGTCTTCTACAACCCGCTCGGATTCGCGCAGCGCATCGGTTTTCTCACGCAGACGCTTCCGCGCGAGATTGCACTCCAATACGCGCCCTATTACTTCCCGATCGATCTCGGGGGCAGCCGCGGTGCCGGCGTCGAGATGGCCCAGCTTTCGATTGCGGCCACGCGCCTGGCCGCGAGCCTCGGCTGGACTACCATCGTGCTATCCGCGGCAGGATGGATACTCGCGCTGCGTCGGCGCCCCGCCTGGGCCCTTCTGCTGCTTGCCGCCGCCACCGGGTACTATCTCGTCAGCGTGCGCGCGATGCTGTCGCTGAGCCTTCGCTACCTGCTGCCGCTGACCGTCCTCGCATGCATGGTGGCGGGCGTTGCGCTGGCCGAACTGGTGCGTGACGGTCGCGCGCGGCCGCTCCGCATCGTCGTCGCGGTCCTCGCCTGCCTGTACGTTTTCGCCTACGGATGGGACGTGAACCGCATGATGACCGGCGACGGGCGCCATGCGGCCGAGGCCTGGCTCGCGGGCGTGGCCGCCGACTCTCCGCGCGTGGAAATCTACCAGAATCGGACGTATCTTCCGCGCTTCCCCGAGGGCATCGCCGTAAGCGAAGTGGCTTTCGAAGATCGGGGCGTCGACCAGTTTCTCGCTCGACGCCCCGACCTCGTGCTGCTTTCTTCGAGCGGCCTTTCCGGAATCACCGTGCGCTACAAGCAGGATTGGCAGGACGACACGGCCGTTGCCGAAGGTTACTCCCCCGCTCAGCGCAGCGTACGAGGCGAGGTCATGAACTTTTCCCGCGATGCGAACAAGGAATTCCTCGAGCGTCTCGGCGGCGGCGAACTCGGCTATGAGGAAGCCGCGCGCTTCGTCGTGGAACCATGGATCGAGCGTCCTCTTATCCAGAGCCTCAATCCCGAGATCGTCATCTACCGTCGAAGCGCCGCCGCAGCCTCGGGGCACGCAACTTCCCCGGCCAACCGCTGAGCATCCGCCGCGAGGAGCCCACCCTTCATGCCGTCAAAACCCCTGGTCTTCGTTCGTTGCGTCGCCGCACTCCTTCTCCTGACGGCCTTCACGTGGGCCGTCGAGTTCGCCACACTCTTGTTCCTCTGGCGTTCGCAGAGCCTTGCCCCGTACGCGTTCTTTCCGAACCAGGCCTTCGATTTCCTCGCCAAAATCCGTTGGTTCGGTGACAGCCTTCTCGGATGGGCGCCGGCATTGCCGGACCGCTTCGCCGGCCTTGCCGCTGGCGACAAGCTCGATGCGCTGGCGCCGCTGCTGCCGGCCACGTTCGTGACCGCGCTCGTCGTCGGCGCCATCGGAGGCCTGCTGTGCGCCTTCGCGGGCCGGCGTGGCGGCGGTTCGCTGCGCCGAGACGTCGTAGCCTGGGCCGCGCTCGGCCTGGTGGTCCACGTCGCCGTCAGCATTCCCGCCTTCGGGCTCGACGAAGGGCTGCGAATCAGCCGCCTCGCCTTCCGTGCGCGCAGCCTCGTCCTCGACGGCATGCTGCTCGCGACGATGGTGTCGCTCGTTGCGTTCGCGATGGCCTTCCTGTTCGCACCGATCGTCGAACGGTCTCGCGCCGCCGCAGCGGCCGGCCTGGTGGCCATGCTCCTCGTCGTCGGCCTTGCCGCATCACACGGCGCCCCCGCGGCCGTCCCCGAGCCGGCGACGGCCGCGCTCGACCCCTCGCGCCCGCTGCGCAACGTGGTGCTGATCTCCCTCGACAGCCTGCGCGCCGATCACGTCGGCGCCTACGGGTACGAGCGCGATACCTCGCCGAACTTCGATCGCTTCGCGCGCGAGGGCGTGATGTTTCGCAATGCGATCTCGACATCGTCGTGGACATTGCCGACCCACCTCACGATGTTCACCGGCCGTTCTCAGATCTCGCACGGCGTCGTCGTGGATACCCGCGTGTTGTCGACGGCAATCCCCACTCTCGGCGAGATCTTCCACGAGGCGGGTTACGAGACGGCCGGGTTCGTTTCGGGACCTTACGTGGGAGGACATTACGGCTACGCGCGCGGCATGGACACCTACATCGACCTTAGTGCGCAGTGGGGAAAAGGCGCCGAAGCGCGAGCTGCAATCCTCTCGCCCGAGATCAACGAGAAGGCGCTGGCGTGGCTGGACGAGGAACGCACGGCGCCGTTCTTCCTTTTCCTGCATTACTTCGACATCCACTACGACTTCGTGCCGCCCGCGCCCTACGACACCATGTTCGATCCCGACTACACGGGCACCATGGACGGCCGCCAGTTCATCGAACGCGACGACGTGCACCCGAAGATGGACCCGCGCGATCTCGAGCACATCCTCGCTCTCTACGACGGCGAGATTCGTTTCACGGACGAGCACGTCGGACGCGTGCTCGACCGGCTGCGGTCAAAGGGACTTCTCGACAACACGGTCGTGATGATCGTGTCCGACCACGGCGACGAGTTCTTCGAGCACGGCAACAAGGGCCACCACCGGACCGTTTACGACGAAGTCCTGCGCATTCCGTTCGCGCTTCGACTACCCGGCGGAGAGCACGCCGGCAAGACCTACGACGCGCAGGTGACGCTCCTCGACGTATTCCCCACCCTGCTCGACGCGGCCGGCTTCACCCCGCCGGCGACCGCCGAAGGGGTGAATCTGGCGGCGTGGCTACGCGGTTCTGCGCCGCAGCGCGACGCAATCTACTCGGACTTCTACGACAAGCGCGGCTTCAACCTGCAGGTGGCGCGGCGGACGGCGACTGCGAAGACGATCCAGCACTTCAACCGTATCACGCACCCCAGGCGCGGATCGATCGAGCACTACGACCTTGTCAGCGACGAGGCCGAAAGCGACAACCGTGCCGACCAGCACCCTGCCGAAGTCGCGGCGTCGATCGACGCGATGACCGGATGGCTCGAGCAGCAGTGGCGGGTGCACCGTCACCTCGCGGTCGGGGAAAGCGGTAACGCATCGATCGAGATCGACGAGGAGACCCAGAAGCGGCTTGAGTCGCTCGGCTACGTCGGAGACTAGGCCGGCGGCTATCCCGGCTCCCGTTGCGTCCGCCGCCCCATCCTCGCGGGTGGCAATCGCCTCAGGGAATCAGAACCCTTGAAGCGTCGCGAACCGGTCCCGGTGCCAGGCCGCGTCGCCGAATGTCATTTCCGAGCCGCGCAGCCTCTTCGCGAAAAGACCGACGTCATGCTCGTCGGTCATGCCGATGCCGCCGTGCATCTGGATGCCCTCGTAGGCAGTCAGCACGGCTGCATCCGAGCAGCGTGCCTTTGCCACCGACACCAAGGCCTTCGCATCCTTCGCGCCGCCATCGAGGGCCGTGGCCGCGCCGAGAACGGACGAGCGCGCGAGCTCGAGTTCCACAAACACCTGGGCCGCACGGTGCTTGAGGGCTTGAAAGCTGCCAATCGGCACCCCGAACTGCTTGCGCGTCTTCAGGTAGTCGAGCGTCATCTCGAACGTCGCGCGCATGTTGCCGAGCATCTCGGCGCACAGGCCCGCGGTAGCGCGGTCGAGCACGTCGTCGAGGACGGCGGCCGCCTTTCCCTCCTCGCCAAGGAGCGCGTCCGCCGTCACTTCGACAGCGGACAGGCGAACGATGGCGGAAGGACGAAGGTGCATCGTCTTTTGCACAATGGTTGAGAGCCCAGGGGCGCCGCGGTCCACGACGAACATGGACAGCCCGTCGGCGTCCGCGTCCGCGCCGGAAGTGCGCGCGAGAACGACGAGGGTGCCGGCCGACGCACCGTCAAGAACGAGGGTCTTCTCGCCGGTGATGGAATATCCGGAGCCTTTTTTCTCCGCGCGCGTGAGTGAGACGGTTCGCTCGTAGCGCGCCCCCCTCTCCTGCCAGGCCAGCGCCATCGTGCGCGAGCCGTCGGCCACCGAAGGAAGCAGCGCCGTCTTCTGCGCGTCGTTGCCGGCGAGCAGCACCGCGTTGGCACCCAGCAGCACGGTGGAGACAAGCGGCTCCGGAACGAGATTGCGGCCGCATTCCTCGAGCACGCAGGCCATCTCGACATAGCCCATGCCAAGTCCGCCGTACGCTTCCGGCAGCAGGATGGCGGGCCAGCCGAGCGCGGCCATCTTGCCCCACACTTGCGGGGAGTAGCCGGTGGGATCGTCGCTGTCGCGCAACTGCCGCACGCGCGAGACCGGCGACTCCTTCTTCACGAAGTCGGCCGCGGAATTCTTGAGCATCAGTTGGTCTTCGGTGAGCACGAGAGCCATGGGTCCGTTCCTGGGTGTTGTGGGAGCCGAAGTTCGCGAAGAGAGTGGACAGCGGTTCAATCCGGAAGGCCGAGCACGCGCTTGGCGATGATGTTGAGCTGCACCTCGGAGGTTCCGCCCTCGATCGAATTGCCGCGCGCACGAAGCCACGCCTTGGTGGCGTCAATCTCGGATTCTTCGAAGCCCTCGCCTTCCCAGCCGAGCCCCTGCGGACCCAGGATGCCTACCAGCATCGCGGTGCGGTCCTTGTTCAGTTCGGTGGCGTAGTACTTGAAGATCGACGATTCGGCGCCGGGCTGCTGGCCTAGCCTGGCCGCTTCCTTCGTGCGCCTCAGCGTCAACTCGAGGCAGGTCTTGTTCATCGTGAGCTGAGCGATGCGGTCGCGTAGCGCGCCGTCGCGAACGCGTCCCGACGCATCGACGCCGACGTGACGACGGGCGGCCGACACCAGTTCGTTTCGCTCCTCGGACTCGTTGAATGCCTCGCTGATCATGCTGCGTTCGTGGCCGAGCAGGGCCTTGGCCATCGTCCAGCCGTTACCCACTCCGCCAACGACGTGCGCGTTCTCGACGCGTGCATCTTCGAGGAAGGTCTCGCAGAACGGCGAATACCCGCTGATGAGCTTGATGGGCTTTACCGTCACGCCCGGCTGATCCATGTCGATCAGCATGAAGGTGATGCCCTCGTGCTTGGGCTTGTCGAACTCGGTGCGCACCAGCACGAACATCCAGTCGGCCTTGTCCGCGTAGGACGTCCAGACCTTCTGTCCGTTGAGGATCCACTGGTCGCCGTCGCGGATGCCCTTGGTCTGGAGACCGGCGAGGTCGGAGCCGGCCCCCGGCTCCGAGTACCCCTGGCACCAGCGCACTTCGCCGCGGCAGATCTCGGGAAGGAAGCGGTGCTTTTGCGCGTCGGTGCCGTACTGCAGAAGCAGCGGGCCGATCATCGTGAGGCCGAAACCGATCAGCGGCGGCTTGGCCTTGATGCGGCGCATTTCCTCGGCGACGACTTTCGCCTCTTCTTTGGACAGCCCCGCTCCCCCGCAGTCCTTCGGCCACGTCGGCGCCGTCCAGCCCCTGGCCGCCATGCGATCGAGCCAGGTCTTCGAGTCCGGGTTGGGGAACGTCTCTTTCTTGCCGCCCCAGACAAGATCGTCCGCGAGGGTGGCGTTTGCCGCGCCAGATCCGAAGCGCATGGAAGCCGGGCAGTTGTCCTCGAGCCACGCGCGCGTTTCGTTACGGAAGGTCTCGATGTCGCTCATCGGCGCGGGAGTCTAACGGCGCGAGTCGTGAAACCAAAACGGCCCGCAGCCCGAAAAAAAGACAGGTACATTCCGTTTTGGCCGGAATTGTACCTGTCCTTTCACGAAGCAGCCCGGGTGCTCCCAGGGGCCACGGCGAACAGCCTACGCGTGGCGCTCGAGCAGCGCGCCGTCGTCGTAGAGCTTGCGGATCCTGACCTGACCCGGCTTGCCGACGGCAAGGCACAGTTCGCAGAGCGTGCACTCGTCGAGGTTCCTGTCGACGATCTCCAGCGCACCGGCGGCGCTCACCTTGTAGATGTCCACGGGGCAGACCTCGGCGAGCTTCTTGACTGCCGCGGCGTCCTGCGCGAGCGCCGGGTCGACCTCGACACTGATGAAAAGTGCCATGCTACTGCCTCCCCAACTGTTTCTTGACCAGCGCCGGGATGTCTTCGATGCGCTCGGCCACTTCGATGCCCGCCGCACGCATGCGTTCGATCTTCTCGGCCGTCGTGTCGGCCTTGCCCTCGACGATGGTGCCCGCATGGCCGAAGCGCATTCCGGGCATCGCGTCCATGAAACGTCCCGCCATGAAGGCCACCACCGGAAGGCGCGACTTGTTGTCGGTGACCCAGCGCGCGAGATCGGCCTCCATCCGGCCGCCCGGCTCGGAGTAGATTGCGATCGCTTCGGTCTCCGGATCGGCCTCGTACAGCGGCATCAGTTCGGCGTAGCTCGACCCGATGATCGCATCGCCGCCGATCGAGCACGCGGTCGACTGACCGAGTCCCGCGGCCGAAAGCGTGTTGCAGATCTCCGTCGTCATTCCGCCCGAACGCGACATCACGCCGATGCTTCCCTTGGTGAAGGCCTTGCGCGCGTCGACCGCGCGGCCGCCGAGGCCGCCGATCTTGGCTTCGCCCGGCGACAGGATGCCGAGGCAGTTCGGGCCGATGATGCGCGCGCCGTGCAGATTGGCCAGCTCGACCATCTGCGCGACTTCGAAGCGCGGGATGTTCTCGGTGACGATGACGAGCAGCTTGATGCCGTTCTCGATCGCCTCGAAGGCCGCGTCGCGCGTGAATGCGGGCGGCACCGAGATGACCGACGCGTCGACGCGGGTGCGCTTGCAAACCTGCTCGACGGTGTCGAAGACGGGCACGCCGTGAATCTCTCGGCCGCCGCGGCCGGGCGTCACGCCGCCCACGATCTTGGTGCCGTAGTCGAGGCACTCGCGCGTCATCGAAACGGCCTCGCGGCCGGTGATGCCCTGGATGATGCAGGTGGTGTCGCCGGTAATCAGGATCGACACGTCAGGCCCCCTTCGCTTTGGCGACCGCGCGGCCCGCGGCCTCGTACATCGAAACGGTGCGATCGCAGTACTCGACGCCATACTTGCCGAGCAACTTGAACCCCTCCTGCTCCCACGAGCCGGGGATGCGGAAGATTGCGACCTTGTCGGCGGGATCGCCGCCCGACTCGATCACGCCCTTGATGACGCCGCGCGCGACCATGTCGACGCGCGTGTTGGACACCACGTTCATCATGACCGCGATCTTCTTCACGCCGGGCTTCGACAGAATGAGCTTGGTGAGGTTGGCAACCTTGTTCACGCTGGGGTTGCCGCCGATCTCGCAGTAGTTGGCAGGATCGCCGCCGTGGTTCCGCACAGCGTCGAACAGCGTGAGCGAGCCGCCGCCGGCGCCGATGATGAGGCCGAGCGTACCGTCGAACTCGGTGACGTTGCCGGCCACGCCGCGGTGGTCGGCCGCGTTGATGGCGGCGCCGTCGAGCTCGAACTTGGTCGGCACGCGCGCCATGCGCGTCTCGTCGTCGCCGATGCCGAGTTCCTTCAGCAGCGCCTTGTGCGCACCGCGGGCCTCGGCCTCCATGTCCACGTGCGCATCCAGCGCCACGAAGGTGCCGTCGGCGAGCTTGGCGAGGGGATTGATCTCGGCCAGCGTCAGGCCGTACTGCATGAAGATGCGGGCGAGCGGTGCGGCGAAGCGCACGATCGCATTGACGTCGGAACCGGTCGCGAGCTGCGAGGCGAGCTCCTTGGCGCGGAACTCGGAGAATGGCATCAGCGTGGAGAAGTGCTTCTTCGCGATGTGCTCCGGGTGCTTCTCGGCTACTTCCTCGACGTCGATGCCGCCCATGTCCGAAAGGATCATGACCGGCTTCTTCGCGATGCCGTCCCAGGTGATGCCGAGGTAGTATTCCTGGGCGACCGGCTGGCGACTCTCGACGAGCACGCCGCGCGGCTTGTGCCCGTTGATCTCGAGCTTGAGGATTTTCTCGGCCGCCGCCGCCGCTTCGTCGGGCGTGTCGGCGAACAGCACGCCGCTGGCTTTCATGCGACCGCCGGAGAGCACCTGGCTCTTGAGGACGGTCGGGCCGGCGATCGCAGCCGCGATCTGGCGGGCCTCGTCGGCGGAATTGGCGAGCTTGGAACCCTTCGGCAACGGCACGCCGTGGCGCGCCAGCAACAACTTCGATTCGTATTCGTAAAAGCGCAAAGAGCAGGCCCTCCTGAAGCGGCGGGTAGTACTCCACCCTCGAAAAAGGAGCAACCGCCGGCATGGGCGAAATACCGACGAGGGAGTGCGTGTGGACGGGGATCGCCCGTCGTTCCGTCCCCGGATCGAGCCGGCTTTCCTCAAGGCAGCCTGCATGAACAGACTGGGGTCAAGCAAACTCCTGGAGAACGAACATTGCGTGACTCGAGACACCACTCCACCAATGCCCGGTCGGCACGCTCGAGCACGTCATCGACGGGAGCGCAGATCGCGGCATGCATCGTCTTCGCGCTTCTCCTCTCGATTTGTGCGGACTCACCGGCTTCGGCGGGTGAGCACGAGCGCGCCGAGACGCCGACCCAGGCGCTGGCAGCGACAGCCGGCCCCGCTCTCGACGTCGAATGTTCGGCGCCAGGGGTTTCCATCATGAGCGTGCAATCGGGCGTCAATCTTGCGCTCGAACGAGCAGGGAAAGTGGTAGTCGAACGAAGCGAGCCGTTCGAGCTGGCGTTGCTGTCACTTCCGGATTGCAGGCTCGAAACGATCCTGTCGTCCGGCGCGAATCGCCCGATCACGATCGCTTCGGTCACCGCACGCGGCGACATCCTCTACGATGACGGGTCGTACACATCGCACTCGCTGCTCGTCAAGCAGGCGGGAAAGGACCCTGTGAAGCTCCAGCAGCCGTCCGACCTCGGGAAGGATCACTGGGCGCCTGTCCTGTCGGACGACGGCGCCGCGCTGGTCTGGAAAACCAGGCAGCCGGCCAGCCGGCTCGTCGTCCGTGATCTGGAGAGCGGTTCCGAGCAGACGGTTCCTCTCGATTCCGTCCCTTTGGACTACGAGCCGATTGCAGCCGACATAGCAGCAGACGAGTTCGTGCTCGGCAAATTTTCGTTTCACGTCCTCGTCATCGACAGCAAGGGGGCGACGCAATGGGCACCGAAGACCGCCATCGGAGTGGCCACGACCGCCGATGCACTGTCCTTCCGCCGCATAAACGACGGCTGGGCAGCGTGGAGCAGGAGCGGCCCGGCGCGGCTCGAATGGGCGACGCGGAAGGGAAGCGGCGAACGCGAGTTTCCACTGTCGAGCATCGAATCCCTCTCGGTCGATCCCGCGGGCGAACGTATCGCCGTCAGTCTGTCGGCGGCCACGCGCATGAACACCGACGAGGCGGTTCTCATCCTGCGGACCAGTGACGGCAAAGAGCTGTTCCACCGCATCCTGCCGAAATTCAGCCGGGTGCGGCTGGCATTCCTCGGGGACTCCCACCTCGCGATGAACTCCAAAGGCGGAGTCGATGTCCTGCGCATTCCGCCGTCGCTTGCAGCGCTCGACCCCGCGCCTGCGGCTGGAGCGACGACGGGCGGCAAGCCGACCGATGCCAATGCCCAGCATGTGGTGTACGCCGAAGCCATGGCGAAGGGATTCGGCCTCAAGCTCGAGGAGCCGTCCCCATCCACGGCGACCGATCTTCTCGGCACCTGGAACCTGGTCGATGTGGGCGAGCACGCCGGCTGCGGCTGGGACGAACCCTTCATCGAGTTTCGCAGTGACGGCTTCGCTTACGAGCCGGGCACGAAAAGAAAAAAGGGAGCGTCCACCGTCGGTGAGCGCTTCATCGCCGTGACAGAGGAGGATC
>JBHEOD010000011.1:25296-45582 GCA_046261745.1 Binatia bacterium | reverse complement strand
GTGCTCGATGCTCCAGCGTCGGCGCGCGTGTCGGTGCCGGCCGCCGAGCTGCTGATTCCCGTCGATTTCGGCGACCGCCACATCGCCGTCGGCACCAACTATCCCGAGCATGCCGACGACGCCGGCACCACGCGGCCGTTCCTGTTCCCGAAGGTGGTGCAGCCCGGCCTCACCGGCGATCCGGTCAGCGCCGGCAGCGGGCTTCTCGACTACGAAGTCGAGATCGCGGTGATGACGCTCGAGCCGCTTGCGCCGGGAACTTCGCCGCGCTTCCTCGGCTTCGTGCTCGCCAACGACTTCACCGACCGTGAAACGCTGATGCACGCCGTCGACCGCGGCGACATCGAGTCCGGCAAGGGCTTCACCACCGGCAAGAGCTTCCACGGCTTCCTGCCGGTCGGCAGCCTGCTGGTGATCCCGCGCGACTACCGCACGTTTGCGACGGGGCTCGAACTGCGGCTGTTCGTGAACGACGCGCTTCGGCAGCGCTCGCCCGCCTCGCAGATGGTCTGGAACATCGACGAGGTGCTCGCGCAGACGCTCGCGCGCAAGGACGTGCGCTGGGAGCATCGCGGCGACCAGGTGGCGCTCTTCGACGGCGACGAGATTGCGCCCCGCACGCTCGTGCTGACCGGCACGCCGCACGGAACCGTCTTCAGCGGAGTGCCGTCGGGCGTGATGGTCGCAGGCATCGGGCGCTGGCTGCTCGGCGGCTGGAGCAAGGGCCCGGCCGGGAACGTGATCGACGCGTACGTGGCCGCCGCCCGCGACGCCAAGGCCTATCTTCAGCCCGGCGACGAAGTCCTGATCCACGTCGAGCGCCTCGGCCAGCTCCAAAGCCGCGTCGTCCCCTGACTCCCGAAAAAGGGGTCAGACCCCATTATTCCTGGCGGACCCTCACTGCGCGGGAATAATAGGGTCAGACCCCATTTTCTCGTTCTCGCTGGGGACGCAGGCGAACCCGGGGCCCTCGCGCTCCAAGGGCCGCCCCGTCAGAAAAAGGGGTCTGACCCCATTTCCCCGTTCGCGTTGTTGGAAAGGGGTTAGCGGGGAATTCGCTGGAATGGGAACGGCGCGCGGCCGGGCGCCAGGCGACGGGCGGCGGCGGCGGCCTGCTCCCGCCAGTCGGGCCGGCTGGTGTCGATGCGGACCAGGCGAGCGGCCGGCCACTCGACGGGGTCCTCGAACTCGGCACGCATCGCATCGTAAAGGCCCGGCCCGGCCTCCGACGCATCGCCGCTTCCCGGCGTCTGTCGTCGCTCGTCCGGTTGACGTGACGCAGCCGCCTCCTCGCGCGCAGCCAGCCTTGCGAGCACCGCGTCGCGCGGCGCGACGACTTCGACGAGCGACGCCTCGCATCCACGCTGCTGCGCCCACCGGGCCGCAGCGTCGCGCCACGCACGTCGCGAGAAGGTGGCGTCGAGGATCGCGACGCGTCCCGAATCCACCACGTAACCGGCCTGCTCGAGCAGCTGCTCGTAAACGGCGGCGCGGGCTGCGTCGCTGTAGCGGTCCTGCCCGTAGCCGGCCGGCTCGCGCGCGGTATCGCCGGAATCGCGCCGCAGGCGATCCGAAGAGATCACCACGCCGCCGTTCGCGTCTGCGAGCGCCTCGGCCACGGTCGACTTGCCCGTGCCGATGGATCCGCAGGTGATCATCACGCAACCCCGGCCCGGCGTGTCGAGGAAGTCGAGTCCGAGGTCGAGATGGCGGCGCACGCTCACCGCGGCCGCGCCGCGCTCCTCCTCCGACATCGAAGCGTCCGTCGCCCGCAACGAAGCGACCTTCGCGCGCACCAGCGCGCGGTAGCTCAGGAAGTAGTCGATGACCGAGAAAAGGTGATAGTCGCCGCTCGCCTGCGCGTAGCGGCGGAGGAATCGCGCCGCGAGGTCGGGACGCTCGCGATAGGCGAGATCCATTGCGAGGAAAGCGGCGTCCGACGCCGCATCGATGCGCCGGAAGTCCTCGCGAAACTCGAGGCAGTCGACCATCAGCGGTTCGTCCTCGTCGTGCTCGAACCACACGTGCTCGCAGTGCAGGTCGCCGTGGCCGTCGACGATGCGACCGGCCGCGCGCCGAGCCTCGAAGTCGTCGCGCCTCGCCTCGGCGAAGGCGCAGGCGAGTTGCCGCGCTCGTTCCACTTGGGCGGGCGGCGCAAGTTGGGGCGGCGCGCCGGCGAGCGCATCGAAGTTGGCGCGGGCAGGAGCGGTCGTGCAGGCGAGCCAGTCTTCGGCCGACCACGGCGCGGGCTGTCCGAGCGAATGCCCGGCATGAAAGAGCGCCAGGCGCACCGCGATGCGGTCGATCTGAAGCGGAGTCACCGCGTCGCGCTCGAGCATGCTCAGCAGGTCGCGGCCAGCCTTGAGCCGCCGCATCACCACGCAATGCTCGAGGGCATCCGGATCGGCCGACGGATTCTCGCCGATGGGACCGATGCAAACGCTTTTACCGGCGGCGAGAACCGGCGCGACGCCGAGATACACGTCCGGCGCCAGGCGCCGGTTGAGCGCCACTTCGCGCAGGCAGTCGGCGAGTCGCTCGGCGGCGCTGGTGAAGTCGAGGAAGGCGAGGCTCACGGGCCGGCGCAGCTTGTACGCGCGCGCACCGGTCAGGAAGACGTGCGAAATATGCGTGTCGACGCGCCGGATTTCCCCCTGCGCGCTTGCATCGTCCGGGTACGCCGCGGCCTCGTCGAGGTCGCCGAGCCACTCGTATTCGTGCGCCACGATCCCTGTGTAACCGGCCTCCGCCGCTGGCACGAATGATGCTCTATTGCCGCCATGCTTTCCGTAAGCCCGTCCATCCCGCCCGTTCGAGCGCGTCCGCTGGCAAGTCGCGATTTCGGGGCGGGGCCCCTTGTCGTGTTCTACGAAACGACCCAGGCCTGCGACCTCGTCTGCACCCACTGTCGCGCGTCCGCGCAGCCGAACCGCAACCGCTGGGAGCTCACGCCGGCCCAGGCTTGCGGGCTGCTTGACGAGCTGTGCCGCTTCGATGAGCCGCCGCTGGTGGTGCTGACCGGCGGCGATCCGATGAAGCGGCCCGACATCCACGAGATCGTCGAGCACGGCGTCTCGCGCGGGCTTTCGATGTCGATGACGCCATCGGCGACGCCGCTGGTCACCAAGGCCGCCCTGGGCCGCCTCGCCGACGCGGGACTGTCGCGCCTTGCGGTGAGCATCGACGGTGCGAATGCGGCAAGCCACGACGCGCTCCGCGGGGTGCCCGGCAGCTTTGCGCGCAGCCTCGAGATCCTCGCCGATGCGCGCGCGTGCGGCCTGTCGCTGCAGGTCAACACGACGGTGCATCGCGGCAACGTCGACGAGCTGCCCGCACTTGCCGATCTTCTCGACGGTTACGGCATCGTGCTGTGGTCGGTGTTCTTCCTGGTCCCGGTCGGACGCGGACTTGCCGAACGTCGCATCGATCCCGAGCGGTACGAGGAGGTCTTTGCGCTGCTGGCGCGCGAGGCGCGGCGCCGCAGTTACCTGATCAAGACCACCGAAGCTCCGCACTACCGCCGCTTCGTGCTGCAAAAGCGCAAGGCCGCACGCCGCCGCGAGCGCGGCCTGGCCGCCACGAATGTCGCGGGCAAAGCCACGGCGAACGGCCCCGATACGAACGCGGCAACCGGGGTCGTGCCGATGGGAATGGCCGGCACCAACGACGGCAACGGCGTGCTGTTCATCGGCCATACCGGGCTGATCCAGCCGAGCGGTTTCCTGCCGCGTCCGTGCGGCCGCTTTCCACACGATTCCATCGTGGAGGTGTACCGGAACCATCCGCTCTTCCGCTCGCTGCGCGACGCGGACGGCTTCCGCGGCAAGTGCGGGAGTTGCGAGTTTCGCAGCATCTGCGGAGGCTCGCGGGCGCGCACGTTCGCGCTGACCGGCGACGCGCTCGGGTCGGACCCGGATTGCGTCTACCAGCCGGCGGCGTGGCTACGGGCAAGCCAGCACGTGGCGGACGCGCCTCACGGCCGGAACTGACGAAAGACTTCTGTCCTCGGCAGAGACTCACCTGGAAACGGTCAGCTTCACGTCGGGGGCGGAGAGCGCCCGGCCCCGCGCCCTGGGCGGACGGCAGGCGGCGGGAGAGAGAACGCCCGACGCACCCTCGGCCGTGAGGGCTCGTAACGCCTGGGCGGTGGCCCCAAAGGGGGCGAGCCTGCAGCTTTCCACCAGCCCGGCAAAATTGCCGGGTATTCCCACGCCGCCAGTCCGGTATCCTGCCGGGATCGTGACCACACCAAGCCGCACCATATGCAGACGACTCGCGGTCGGGTTGATCGGGTTCGTCCTGCTCAGCTGCCGTCCGGCCGCTGCGCTGGACGAAGCCGGGCGCTGCTTTTTCGACAAGCTGGTCGCCGACCGGCGCGGCACGGCGGTCTTCCTGCATTGCGCGCGCGCGGGCGCGAAGAGCAGGGCGCGCCTCGGCGTGTGCCTGGCGCGGGCCGAGGAGCGGCTCAGCCGGCGCCTGGACGCGGCCGAGCGCCGGTCGGCGAGGAGCGGCTTCGTGTGCCCGGCAGGCGCCGAAGCGCTCGGGCTGGAAGGGACCATGTCGTGGCCGCTGCGATTGCTCGACGACGCTGTGGGCGGCGGCAACGCGACATGCAGGCAGGCCAAGGCGAAGGCCATGCGTCGCCTGACAACCGGCTACAGCCGCTGCGTCGAAGCCCGGGAGCGGCACGGCAACTCGTCTCACGACAGCTTCGACGCGTGCGCGATGCGCGTAAGAACAGTGTTCCGAGACGACTGGCGCTCGCCGGCGTGCACGACCCTGGACGCCGAACAGGTCGCTGAGCGCATCGAATGGGAAATCGACGAATCGGCCGCGCGGTTGCAGGTGCGATGCGGAGACAGTCTCGAGGCGGGGTTCGAGCAGTGCGACGACGGCAACACAGCCGGCGGGGACGGCTGCAGCGCCGAGTGCCGCGCCGAGAGGTGCGCGCGGGTGGACGGTGAAGTGCGCTGCATCGATTGCCCCGACGACGCCGTCGCATCGCGGTCGTACCAGGAATGCGCGTGCGCCGAAGGCTACGCGGGATCTCCCGGCGCGTGCACGGACGTGGACGAGTGCGCCGTTATCGAGAATCCCTGCGGGAACCGCCCGTGCGTGAACCTGCCGGGGACATGGGCGTGCGCGATTCCCTGCACGGCCGGCGCGCTCCACCAGGCGCTGGCGAACTGCGGTGCGCCGAGCGGCGCGATCGCGTTCGACTGCATGGACACCGTGATCCCGCTGCCGATCGGCGCGGTCGGCAAGCGCCAGGTCGAGTGCGACGACCTCACCATCGACGGCGCGGGGCGCAACATCACGTTCGAGCTTTCCCCTATTTGTTCGCAGGTGCCTGTCGAAGCGTCCCAATGCCCCGGCGGGCTCGAAGAGGACGGCACCTGTTTCTGTCCCGACTTGGATTCGGGCGACGTGTTCCTGCAGCTGCGCGGCGATCGCAACGTCGTGCGCGACCTCGGCGTGCGCGGCTTCTTCGACGGGATCCCCGTGCGCGGCCACGGCAACCTCGTGGAGAACGTGCGCTTCGACCGCCTGTGCGACGACGCGTTCGGCAGCGTGCTCGGCGGCGTCGGCAACGTGTTCCGGCACCTCGAGGTGCACGACGGCTGCGACAAGTGCTCCGAGAACGACGGCGCCCTCGGCGATACCGACCCCGATCCTCGCGTCGAGAACCACTACAACGCGATTCTCGAGGATGTCGATCTGGACGATTGCCTCCAGCCGGTGCGGGTCGCGACCTCGGGCCGCTTCCTGCTCCGCGACGTGAGGATGCACGGCGGCGACGACAGCGAGTTCCCGTGCGACGGGCCGAGGTTCACGGCGAGCGGCGGCGAGCAGGTCGTCGTCCACATTCGCGAAAGCAGCGTCGAAGGCTGCCGGCGCGGAGTTCGCTTTGGCGGCGGGACCGGCGGGATCATCAGCGACACTCGAATCGCGGGCAGTGCGTTGCGGGGACTGCGCGCCGCCTCGACGGCGCGTGTGTCGGTGGAAGGGACGACGATTGAAGGAAACGGCGGCAGCGGATCAACGGAGAACGGTTTTGGCGGTGCGGCTGTCGTCGAGTCGGCGTCGATCGATCTGGGCGGCGGGCAGCTGATCATTGACGGCACGGCCGTGCGCAGCGCCGGGGAGAACTCGCTGTGCCGCAACTTCGGGCCCGACGGCAAGCGGCGCGACCTCCACAACGCGAAGACACTTCTCGTGCCCGCCGTCGGCAACTGGTGGTGCACCCCGGATTCACCCGCCAGCCGCATCCTCGGCAGCGCCGCCTACACGCCCTGGCTCGACCGTGCGCCGCTGCGCATGCGCCCGGCTTCGCGCTGACCGCGCCTACATCATCTACATCACGGCGAAGTAATTCTTGACGGCGAACGCCATGGCCTCGTCGCTGAACTCGAGGGGCAGCTCGTGGTAGCTGCAGTAGCTGCGCATCTGCAGCAGCAGGTCGCGCGGGTGGCAGCAGCGCATCGGGCGGCCGACCGACTCGAAATAGCGGTCAACGAGTGTCTCGACGCGCTCGCGGGTGGTGCGGATTCCGATGGTCGGGCCGACCAGGTCGCAGATGCGGTAGAACTGCTCGCGCGTCGGATCGCTCACTTCGATCTTGTACGGAAGGCGGCGCAGGAAGGCTTCGTCCACGAGGTCGCGCGGCGCGAGGTTGGTGGCGAACACCACCAGCTGGTCGAAGGGGACCTGGATCTTCTTTCCGGTCGGAAGCTTCTGGTAGTCGTAGCGCTTCTCGAGCGGCACGATCCAGCGGTTGAGAAGCTCGGCGGCCGGCATCGACTGCCGGCCGAAGTCGTCGATCAGCAGAACGCCGCAGTTGCTCTTCATCTGCAGCGGCGCTTCGCTGACGTTGCTGACCGGGTCGTGGCGCAGCTCGAGCTGCTCCATCGTCAGCTCGCCGCCCACGACGACGGTGGGCCGGCGCACGCGAACCCAGCGCGCGTCCTCGAGCGGTTCGCCGAGCATGCTCGAATCCTCGCTGGCCAGTTCCTGGTGCAGGACGGGGTCGAACAGGCGTACGCAGACGCCGTCGACGATGATGGTGCGGGGGATCCACAGGTCGTTGCCGTAGCAGCGGACCACTCTTTCGGCGATGCTGGTCTTGCCGTTGCCGGGTGAGCCGTAAAGGAACATTCCCCGGCCTGCGTTGACCGCCGGGCCGAGGGAATCGAGCATCTCCCTCTCCAGCAGCATGTCGGAAAACGCAGCCTCGAGATTGCGCGGCCCGATGTGCTGAAGCGTGAGGCTCTGCGCGGCCACCGATTCTATGTAGTCGTCGAGCGGCACGGGGGCCGTCTCGGCGTATGTGCACGTCAGCATGTAGCGGCGCGCGCGGTCGGATCCCGCTTCGGTCAGTACGTACTCGTAGTCGCCCGCTGCGGCGGTCTTGCGATACGACAGCAGCATGTCGGTCTTGAGGGCGGCGAGCAGCGGCTCGACGGCACGGAACGGAAGTCCGGTCTCGCGACCGATGCGTCGTCCCGACGCGGCGCCGTGCACGAGCAGGAAGCGACAGATCAGTCGCTCGACGAACTCGCGCGTGAGGCCTGCTTCCTCGAGCGTGGAGGGTTTGCGCGGATAGTAACCGGTGCTGCCGTCGCGCGACTGGTTGGCGCGGCGCGCGGTGGCAACCGCTCCAAGGGCGCTTTCATCGATCAGCGTGGATTCCATATCGAGTGCGGTTCCAACTGGATTGGCCGAACTCTCCGTGAACGAATCCGCACCGGTGGGTGGGTAAGTTGCGAGACTCATCGGACTCCCCTTCGTCGTGCGAACGCCCCCGCCGACCGTCGCACGTTCGTGTGTGGAACCGTCGCGCGCTTCCTCCCCAGGAAGCAAACAAGACGGATTGCACGCACCCATATAGCGGGCCGCGCTGCTGGGAGCGAGTACGTGGCATCGGATTCCGGGAAAATTCTCGGCGACTGCGAGTCTGAATCGCAACACGGCGACGCTCTTTTTTGGGGTAACCAAAAAAGAGCGTCGCCGTGTTGGTTGGAATCACGCCGCTTGTGCGACTTCCGCGGAGAACGTCAGCCTGGACCCGTCGGGGGTCCTGTCGACGACCACCTCCATCCCGTCGCGCACTTCGCCGCCGACGATTCGCCGCGCGAGTTCGTTTTCGAGTTCGCGCTGGATGGCGCGCTTGAGTGGCCGCGCACCGTAAGCCGCGTCGTAGCCGACTTCGGCCAGGTGATCGCGCGCATCCGCCGTGAGCCGCAGCCGGATGTTGCGCGCTTCGAGTCGAGTGACGAGGCGCGTGAGCTGCAGGTCGACGATGCGGCGCAGTTCCTCGCGCGTGAGCGCGTGGAACACGACGATCTCGTCGAGGCGATTGAGGAACTCGGGCCGGAACTCCTGCGAGAGCAGCTCCAGAACCTCGGTCTTCATTCGCTCGTAGGCCTCGGCGTCGCCGGCGCTGCGATGCGTGAGAATCTCGGCGCTGCCGATGTTCGATGTCATCAGGATCACCGTGTTCGTGAACACGACCGTTCGACCCTGGCCGTCGGTGAGGCGCCCGTCGTCGAGCACCTGCAGCAGCGCGTTGAAGACGTCCCGGTGGGCCTTCTCGATCTCGTCGAGCAGTACCACCGTGTAAGGCCGGCGCCGCACCGCTTCGGTGAGCTGGCCGCCTTCTTCGTAGCCGACGTAGCCCGGCGGCGCGCCGATCAGGCGCGAGACCGAGTGCTTCTCCATGTACTCGGACATGTCGATGCGCACCATCGCGTGTTCGTCGTCGAACAGCTCGGCCGCCAGTGCCTTGGCCAGCTCGGTCTTGCCGACGCCGGTGGGTCCGAGGAACAGGAACGAGCCGAGCGGGCGGTTCGGGTCGGAAAGTCCGGAGCGCGCGCGCACGACGGCATCGGCAACGGCCTGCACGGCTTCGTGCTGGCCGACGACGCGCTCGTGAAGGCGATCGGCCAGGTGGATCAGGCGCTCGGCTTCACCTTCCATCAGCTTGGAGACCGGGATGCGCGTCCAGCGCGAAACCACCTCGGCGATGTCGTCCTCGCTGACTTCCTCGCGCACCAGGTGGCGCGAATCGTCGGTGAGGTCCGCTTCGGCTCCCGAGAGCTTCTTCTCCAGCTCGACCAGCGTGCCGTACTTGAGCTCGGCCGCCTTGTTGAGGTCGTAGGCGCGCTCGGCCTGCTGGATGCGGTTGCGTGTCTCCTCGATTTCGCTCTTGAGGTCGCGCAGCTTCTGGCTGGCGCCGCGCTCCACTTCCCAGCGCGCCTTCAACTCGTCGTGCTGGGAGCGCAACTCGGCCAGCTCCTTCTCGAGCTTCTCGAGCCTTTGTTTCGAAGCAGCGTCGGTCTCGCGCTTGAGGGCCTCGCGCTCGATCTCGAGCTGCATCACGCGGCGCGAGACCTCGTCGAGCTCGACCGGCATCGAATCCATCTCGGTGCGCAGACGTGCGGCTGCCTCGTCCATCAGGTCGATGGCCTTGTCGGGCAGGAAGCGGTCGGAGATGTAACGATCCGACAGCACGGCCGCTGTGACCAGCGCGGCGTCCTTGATGCGCACGCCGTGGTGGATTTCGTAGCGCTCCTTGAGGCCGCGCAGGATCGAGATGGTGTCGACCACCGACGGCGGCGCGACGCGCACCGGCTGGAAGCGGCGTTCGAGCGCCGCGTCCTTCTCGACGTACTTGCGATACTCGCTGAGCGTCGTGGCGCCGATGCAGTGCAGCTCGCCGCGCGCCAGCAGCGGCTTGAGCAGATTGCCGGCATCCATCGCTCCTTCGGCGGCTCCCGCGCCGACGACGGTGTGAAGCTCGTCGATGAACAGGATGATCTGCCCCTCGGACTCCTGCACTGCCTTGAGCACAGCCTTCAGGCGCTCCTCGAATTCGCCGCGGAACTTCGCGCCGGCGATCAGCGAGCCCATGTCCAGCGAAATCAGCTTGCGGTCTTTCAGGCTCTCGGGAACGTCTCCCGCGACGATGCGGCGCGCGAGCCCCTCGACGATCGCGGTCTTGCCGACGCCGGGTTCGCCGATGAGGACCGGATTGTTCTTGGTGCGCCGCGAGAGTTCCTCGTCGCGGCCGATCACCGGATCCAGCTTGCCGGCCGCGGCAGCTTCGGTGAGGTCGCGACCGTACTTGGTCAGCGCTTCCATCGTGGCCTCGGGATTGCCGGACTGCACGCTGGCTCCCTGGCGAAGCTCGCGCACGATTTTATCGACCTCGGCGGTCTTGAGGCCGAATTCGGCGAGGATCCTGCCTGCCTCCCCCTTGTCGGCAATGAGCGCGAGCAGCAGGTGCTCGACGCTGACGTAGGTGTCTCCGAAACCTTCCATCACGCGGCTGGCTTCGCGCAGGACCTTCGCGAAGCGTGTTCCGGCGTGGAGGTCGCCGCCGCCGGGAGCGGTGGGCAGGCGACCGAGCGCTGTCTCGATCTGGGACTTGAGCGCAGACGGTTCGCGGCCGAGTCGTCGGATGATGGTGGGCACGAGGCCTTCGGCCTGCGTCACCAGCGCGAGAAGCAGGTGCTCGGGCTCGAGTGTCGTGTTGTTGCGATCGAGCGCGAGGCCCTGGGCCTCAGCCATGGCGGCCTGGGTCTTGTCCGTGTAGTTCTTCTCCATCGGCTGGATCTCCCTTGGCGCGCGCAAGCGCGGGCCTTTGGTTCAGTAAGCACGACGAGGTCCGCGGCAACGGGGGTGCGCCGCCGCGCCCCAACCTCCTTCGCATGGCCCCGCATCGTTGGCCCTGTCCGCTTGCCGCGCCTAGGATGTCGCCACTTTGTGCAGCGCGTTCCAGACCTTCGTCATACAGAAATGCGGGACGAGGGGGGACAGGAAGTCGCAGCCGCTCACAACGAGGAAGAAGGATGACGCAACCGAAGGACCCGTTGGGTGACAAGCTTCGCGACAAGGGCAAGGCCGCCGAGGACCTGTTCATTGCAGAGCAGGAGCGCAAAAGGCTGCAAAAATTGCGGGAATCGGCCGGTAGCCCGGGCAGTGCGCTGGGCACCTGTCCGCGCGACGGCACCAAGCTGAATCTGGTCGAAGACCGCGGGGTCACCATTGACGTATGCCCCACCTGCCGGGGGATCTGGCTCGATCAGGGCGAACTCGAGGAACTGTTCAAGGTGGAGGATGAGCCCGGCATCACGCGCTGGGTTCGGTCCCTGCTGAGAAGCTGACCCGTTGTTCACGGGCATCGTCGAGGACGTCGGGCGCCTGCAGCGGCGGGAAGATCTCGCCGCCGGTCAGCGGCTGTGGTTTGCCACCAAACTCGACGTCGGCGACTTCGAGATGGGCGAGAGCATCGCGATTGCCGGCGCCTGCATGACGGTGGTGGCGCGCGGACCCTCCGAGTTTGCGGTCGACGTCTCGGCCGAGTCGCTGCGTCGCACCACCCTCGGCGACCTCGCCGTCGGCGACGCGGTCAACCTCGAACGCGCGATGCGGCTCGGCGACCGTCTCGGCGGCCACATGGTGTCCGGTCATATCGACGGAACCGGCCTCGTCGACTCGATCCGGCCGGAAGGGGAATCGTCCATCTTCACGTTCCGCATCGCGGCCGAACTGATGCCGTTGATGGTGGAGAAGGGATCGGTTGCGATCGACGGCACCAGCCTCACCTGTTTCAACTGCCGCGACGACCGCTTCGACGTGGCCGTCATTCCGCACACGCTGGCGGTCACCACGCTCGGTCAACGAGCGCCCGGCGCGCGCGTGAACCTCGAGCTGGACGTACTCGGCAAGTACGTTGCGCGCCTGGTGGATGCGGCCATCACGACCCGTCTCGCGAAATAGGAATCAGGCCGGCGACTGCAGGAACGGCAGGATCGCCGTCAGCGGGTTCACCTGCGAATCGAGCGTCTTGCCGATTCCCGACAGCAGTCCCATCACCCGCAGCACCAGCATCAGGTCGGACGGCGCGCGCACGATCGGATTGGCCCGCAGGGCCGCCAGCAGCTCGTCCTGGATGCGGTCGATCATTTCCATGCTCGCGTAGGCGCGGCCGGTCTGGAGCGCCTGGCCGAGGAAAAGCTCGCCGAGCGCGACGAACGTGTTGTCGCCGCCGTCGCGTAGCCGGAAGCCGAGCGCGCGGAAGGCCTCGCCGATGGTGTGCGGATCCTTTCCAATGATGGCCAGCGTGAGGCGGATGACGCCGTCGCGCAGCTCCGGCGTGAACTCCTTGGCCAGGCCGAGGTCGAGCACGACGAGGACCGGCCCGCTTTCTTCCCGACGAATCAGAAGGTTGCCGGGATGCGGATCGCCGTGGAAGAAGCCGTGCTCGAGGATCTGCTTGACGCAGGTACGGGTGAGGAGCTCGGCCGCCTCGTGCTTGTCGACGCCCAACCGCGCGAGACCGGCGAGGTCGGTAATCTTCACCCCCTCGATGAAATCCATCGTCAACACGTGGCGTGTGGTGAGCTCCGGGATCGGCACCGGGAAACGCACGCTTGGGTCGCCCGCGAAGTCGGCAGCGAAACGGCGCGCGTTGGCCGCTTCCTTCTCGAAGTCGAGCTCGAGCGGGATCAGGTGCTGGATCTCCTGCAGCACAATGCGCAGGTCGAAGTTCGGCTCGAGGCGCACCAGCAGGTGGACGAAGAACGCAAAGTTGGCGAGATCGGTGGCCACCACGCGGTCGATGTCGGGGTACTGGATCTTGATCGCAAGGTCGCGCCCGTCGAGCGAAAGCCCGCGATGAACCTGCGCCAGCGACGCCGCCGCGATCGGCGTTTCGTCCACCCGGGCGAAGCATTCCGCGAGCGGGCGGCCGAGGCTGCGCTCGAGATGAGGGCGGATCGTGGAGAACGGCCGCGGCGGCACGCGGTCGTGAAGCGCGCCGAGCACGTCGATGAACTTCTGCGGCAGCACGTCGGCGCGGCTGCCCATGAACTGGCATACCTTGATCAGCAGGCCTTCCATGCGCACGGCGGTGTCGCGCAGTCGCCGCGACGCGCGATCGTGCTGTCGGTCGTACCAATCGCGGCGCGCGTTGCCGCCGGTGAGGCGGCCGTGGACCTGACGGATCTTGTAGTCGGAGTAGACGAGCACCACGAGGCGCGCGACGGCGAGAAAACGCCTCACGCGCACTGGCAACGGCAGCGATCCGGCGGCGATGGCGGGGGCGGGGCCTGGTGGGCTCACGGCGTGGCCGACCGTGGAGATCTGCACGCGGCGGGGTGCTGGCTCCGCTGCGGGAATTCGTTGAACATTTCGGCCCTTGTGGCGCGCGAGGTCGTTCTACCCGCTGCGTTCTCAGGGCACTCTGCTGGCGGCGCATCACCGAGTCCACTCAGCTTCAACTCGTTTCGGGCCCCGTGAGTCGGCGAAGCGAACGGCTGCTGTCCATCGCTTCGCTGGTGCTCGGCGGCTCCGCGTGGTGGCCGGCTCGCTCGGCGTGCCGCCCGCCCATTCCGCTTGCCGCTTCGCTTGCTCCTCGGCACGCGTTATCCTCCCGGCGTGCCCCCTGACTCCTCCACCTCCCTGAATGCCCTCTGCGACTACCTGTCCGAAAGGCGCCAGGCGATCCTGCAGAAGTGGCGCAAATCCGTCGACGCCGATCCCGACCAGACCACCTCGCGTTCGCTGACTCGCCGGCAGTTCAACGACCACATTCCCGAAGTTCTCGATGCGTTCGAGCGTAAGCTGCGTGCCGGTGCGGCCGGGCCGGCCAGCCGCGCCGCTCACCGCGACCAGAAGCGTGAGGAAGTGAAGCACGGCCTTCACCGCTGGCAGCAGGGCTACCGCTTGCAGGAGCTCATGAACGAGTGGGAGCACCTGCAGCTTTGCCTGTTCGAGGAACTGGAGGTTTTCGCCGCCAAGCATCCCGATGTTGATCGGGCCGTCCTGGCCAACGCGCACCGCCAGATGATTCTGCTGGTCCACGAGTCGATCGGCGAAAGCACGGACCAGTACGAACGAATGCAGCAGGCCGAAGCCGTCGGTCACGTTAGCGCCCTCACGCTGGCGCTCGACACCGTCAACGAGATCGAACGCCGCCGCGCGGCCCTCATCCACCAGGCGGTTCACGATCTTCGCGGAGACGTGTTCGGCGTCAGCGTGGCGGCCAACCTGCTCGGCAAGGCCGACATCGCGCTGGCCGACCGCGAGAAGGTCGCCGCGATGCTCGCTCACGGAGTCGAGGGGCTGACGGCCATGCTCCATGAACTGATGGAGCTGGCGCGACTCGAAGCAGGCCAGGAGGTTCGCGAGGTGGCCGAGTTCGATGCGGCCGTGCTGATCACGGAGCTCTGCGCAGTGCACCAGTCCTTCGCCGTGGAACGGGGCCTGTTCCTGAAAGCGAACGGCCCGGCGACACTGGTTGTCGACGGCGATGCGGCCCGCGTGCGGCGCCTGCTCCAGAACCTGCTCCTGAACGCACTCCGCTACACGGAACACGGCGGCGTCCAGGTGAGCTGGGACGAAGATGACGCCAACTGGTGGATCATGGTGGATGATACCGGGCCGGGAATGGTGGCCGGTTCCGACGCACCGATGGTCGACGCCCTGAAAGAAGCCACCGTGAGCGCGCGCGAATCGGACGAGAAAGCCGTCACCTCCAGAGGCGAGACTGCGATGGTGCTTGATTCGTCCGAAGGGGAAACGAGCGCCCGCAGCACGCCGAGCCAGCAGCACGGCGAAGGCATCGGCCTGTCGATTGTGAAACGGCTCTGCGAACTGCTCGACGGCAGCCTGGAGCTGGTGAGCTCGGTGGAATCGGGTACGACGTTCCGCGTGGTGCTGCCGCGCCGCTACGCTAACTCTCGCCCCTCGAGTTCTTCAGCGGCCTGAGTTTCGCAGCACCTGCCCCGAGCGGCCGCTACCCCGCGGCGCGGGGAAACGTTCCCTACCGCTTGTCGCGTTCGAGTTCGTCGAGGCGATCGGAGAGCCGCCGCGTCGCCGCCGTAGCGCGCCACGCGAACACGAACAGCAGCACGAAGATCAGTCCGTACGCAGCGCCTACGTGCTGAAGCTGCCTCATCGCGAGCGCGTCGGCAGCGGGAATGGTCGCAATCTCGGCGGTCGTTTCGTTCACGGATGGGCTCCTTCGTTCAGGCGGCGTCGCGATCGCCTTCGAGCAAATCGATGCGCCCGGCCATCCTCAGATGGGCGAGCTTGAGCGCCCAGAGCCACAGCACCAGCGCAAGGTAGGCCGCAAAGCTGAGCAGTAGCGCGTAGACCATCCGCGGGTCGTCGATGCCGCCCTGCGGGTTGTTGATGACCTGGGGGTGGATGGTGCGGAACAGGCGCGTGGCCATCATCACCAGCGGAATGTTGATGGTGCCCACGATGGCGAGCACGGCCGCGTAGCGAGGCGCCATCTCGTTGTCGCGCGCGAAGATGCGCAGCAGCAGGTAGGACGCGAAGATGAGCCACAGGATCAGGAACGTGGTCAGGCGTGAATCGCCGGTCCACCAGGCGCCCCAGGCCGTGTGGGCCCAAATCGAGCCGGTGCCGATCACGATGGTTGCGAACACCATTCCCACCGACACCGCGGCGTGCGCCGCATGGTCCCAGTCGGCGCGGCGGGTGCGAAGGAACGCGATGCTCGCGACGCCCGCGATCGCGAACGCGAGGTAGCAGCCTGTCGCGGCCGGCACGTGCCAGTAGAAGATGCGCTGGCTGAGGCCCAGCGTTTGCTCGGTGGGAACCCAGAAGAAAATTGCGGCGAGGGACGCCAGCACGAGAGGCAGTGCCAGCGGCGGGGCCAGGCGCAGGATCCATCGTTGGAGGGCATCGATCATCGCGGTTCTCGGGGCTTTCTCGATCGTTGCGGTGTTCAGGACGCGCAGGGCAGTCTGCTGGGGGCGGGCCGGTGAGTCCACCGCTTCGGGCATTCCTGCCGCCGGGTTCGCATCGTTGACGCCGCCCCGCCCCCGCCGCGAACCATGCGGCGGCCCACCTTCAATCCACCAGCACGAACTCGAACAGCATCCACCCTGCCGTCACCGCCAGGATGTCGAAGCCGATCAGCAGTTCCCCACGCATCCCGAGTGCGGCCAGGCCCGAGCCGCCGAGCACCATGTTGGTGGACTGCACCGCCGCGATCAGCAGCGGAATCTGGAGCGGCAGCACGAGCAGTGGGAGCACCATCTCCCGTGCGCGCGTGCCGAGCGCCGCCAGCGCGAACAGCGTGCCGGTGGCCGCGATGCCGATGGTTCCGGCCACCATCACCGCGACCAGCGCCGGAAAGTTGGCAGTCAGGGGCACACCGTAGATCAGCGAGAAGACCGGCAGCAGCAGTACTTCGAACGCCAGCAGCAGGATGACGTTGACCGCCAGCTTGGCGAGGAAGATGGACCCGCGGTCGAGAGGCGAGGTCAGCAGTCCCTCGATGCACGCGTTCTCGCGCTCGATGAGAAACGTGCGTCCGAGGGCCAGAACCGACGCGAACACGATGGCCACCCACAGGATGCCGCCGGCGAAACGCGCGGCCTCCTCCGGCTTCATCGCGAGCGAGAAATCGAAGACCACGAGCACCAGCAGTCCGAGCACGAACAACGCAGGCAGCGTTTCGCGCGAGCGGGCTTCGAGCACGAGGTCTTTCCAGAGCAGGGCGAGCAAGTTGTTCCTGTTTCCTCGTCGGCGACGATTCAGCGCGCGCGAAGGGCCTCGGCGTAATGGGCCGTCAGCGCCGCAGCGCCGGGCACGGGGCCGTCGCCGCTGTCCCAGCCCACGCGTCCGCGGCCGATCACGACGGCGCGGGTGGCGGATTCGAGGGCGCGCGCGATGTCGTGCGTGGCCATCAGCACGGTCACGCCCGCCGATCTCAGGCGCGAGAGAATGGCCGACAGGATTTCGGCGCCCTCCGGATCGAGCCCGGTCAGCGGTTCGTCGAGCAGCAGCAACTCCGGTTCGTGAAGCAGTGCGCGGGCGAGGCCGAGGCGCTGCAGCATCCCGCGCGAGAAGCTTCCGACGCGCTTGGCGGCCACGTTCGTGAGCCCCACTTCGGCGAGCATGGCCGCGCTGCGACCCGCGTCGCGCACGCCGAACAGTCGGCCGTAGTAGTCGAGGTTCTCGCGAGCGTCGAGGTCGCGGTACAGGAACGCATCGTGGCCGAGATAACCGATGCGCCTGCGCAGGGAGGAATCGGCTGGAAGCGCGCAGCCGAAGACCTCGACCGTACCGGCGTCCGCACGCAGCAGCCCGGCGAGCGTGCGCAGCAGCGTGCTCTTGCCGGCGCCGTTGGGGCCGAAGATGGCGACGCACTCGCCACGGGCCACGCCGAGGTCGAGGCGTCGCAGCACCGGTGTCGTGCCGAAGCGGCGTTCGAGCGCGCGGATCGAGACAGCCTCCGAAGTGCTGTTGCCAATCGTCATGGATGCGTGCGGGCGCGTGTTCAGGCCGACCGGCCGAAGGCCAACGTGCCGTCCTCGCGCCGCGAGCGCGTCAGCAGCCACAGCAGGTAGAAGAGGTGACTCGCGAGTGCGGCAGCCCACAGGAACAGGTCGAGGCTTGCGGTGGCGGCGGCGAACAGCAGCGCGTACGCGATGCCGTCGCGCTGTACGAAACGCGCGATGAACTCGTTGCCGGCCGCGGACGGAGCCGGGACGCGCACCGCGGCGGCCGCCGAGCCTTGGTGCGGCGGCGTGAGCCACGTTCCACGCAGCACGAACACGTAAGCGACTCCGGTGCTCACCAGGACTCCCACCGTGGCGACGGCAGCCAGCAACACGCCGCCGTGGTCGCGGGCGGGGCCGGCGGCCAGGCTCCACAGCAGCGCGATGTGCAAGATGGTGTCTCCGGCAAGATCGAGGCGGCCGCGGATGTCGCTGTCGGCGAGGCTCGCGCGCGCCAGCACGATTCCGGATGCCCCGATCACGCGCGCGACGAAGTAGAGCAGCGCGCCGGCGAGTCCGTCGGTGTAGCTGCCGCCGCCGATGATCCACGCCGCTGCCAGTCCGACGATGAGCTTGAGCCCGGAGATGCCGGCAGGTCCGACCGTGGTGTCGTTGAAGCGTCGCGCGAGCAGCGGTGCGATCGTCGGACGCAGACGAAGCAGCGGCAGCAGGCGCTGGGGGCCGAACAAGTGCTCGACGAGCTTCTCCTCGGCGTGCGCGGTGGAGATGTTGTCGGAAAGGCGCTGCTCACTACGCGAGTCGAGGTCGACGGTGGCAGCAGCTTCGTCGAGGAGGGTTGCCAGCGATGTGGCGGCGGACGTGGTGCCGAGCTGCAGCGCGGCGTGGGCGGCTTCGCTGCGGGTCACGCGTGCGACCGGAACCGAGATGCAGCCGCGCTCGCAGACGCGCCCGAAAACACGTCCGAAAGTTCGCGGCGCCGCTGCATCGCGAACCGTCAGGATTGCGGACAGCGACAGGTACCATTCGGCGGCGACGACGAGCGCAAGGCTGCCGTCCGGTTGCGCGCTCGAGTCGGTGAACTGGGAGGTGAACTGATCGGCCGGAATGCAGCTGGCGTGCTGTTCGACGAGCCCGCGGATCTCGGCACCCAGGGCGCGGCGCTCGGGCGGATACACCACCACGACGTCGAGACCGAGCGTCCTGCCCGCCTGGACGTGACGCACCACGGAAGGCACTCCGGCCAGGGTGGCCAGCGCACCTCGACTGCTGACGAGTACGACCAGCGTTTCGGACATCGCGGCCTGTATATCGGTCCGGCGCAGGGTAATCGAACACAAAAATCGCGCTCCGGCCCTTCGCGCATTCCCTCTTCGCCGAAATCGTCGAAGCGCTGCGGCCGGTTTGCCAGACGCCGTCCCATCCGTGAGACTCCGCCGATGGCAGCCAGGACATCGGTCGTTTCGAACTGGGGCTCGGTGATCGCCACCCAGAATCTTCCCAAGGGCGCCGAGATGGATTTCGTCTCGCGCTGGCTGCTGATCATCCGCGCGAGCGTGTTCCCGATGACGCTTTGCTCCGGCCTGATCGGAGGCCTGCTCGCGGCGCGCTCGCCGGACGCGAATTTCGGCTGCTTCCTGCTGTCGCTCGTTGGCCTGCTCGTCGCGCACAGCGCCAACAACATGATCAACGACTACTTCGACGTGGTCGGCGGCGTCGACACCGACGGCTACGTGCGCACCGTCTATGCGCCCCACCCCATCCTGTCGGGCCTCATCTCCAAAAGCGGACTGCTCACGGCCATCCTGGTCGCGAACCTCGTCGACCTGTGGATCCTCGTCGAACTCGTGCAGGCACGCGGGCCGGCGGTGCTCGCGTTCGCGTTGTCGGGCCTGTTCATCAGCGTTTTCTACGTGGCGCCGCCGCTCAAGCTCAAGCACCGCGGCCTCGGCGAACCAGGCGTGGCGGTGGTGTGGGGGCCGCTGATGATCGGCGGAACCTACTACGTGACGACGGGTCAGGCGCCTCTGTGGGTGTTTCTCGCGAGCTTGCCCTACGCCATGCTCGTGACGACGGTGCTGTTCGGAAAGCACGTCGACAAGCTCGATTCCGACAAGGCCAAGGGCATTCACACGCTGCCCGTGCTGCTCGGCAAGGAAACGGCGCTGTCGTGGACACGTTCGATGATGACGCTCTACTTCGTGCTGGTCGCGGCGCTGGTGCTGTCGGGCATCGTACCGGTGTGGTGCCTTCTGACGCTGCTGGCTGTTCCGCGTCTTCGCGAGACGCTCGCGACGTTTCGCAAGCCTCCGCCACCTCAGCCGCCTTCCGGTTATCCGCTCTGGCCGCTGTGGTACGTGGCATGGGCGTTTCGGCTCAACCGCCGCGCCGGCGGGCTCTTCGTGCTCGGCCTGCTGATCGACCTCGTTCTTCCTCTTCGGATGGTCTGACGAGACGACGGCTCGGACGCCGGCGTACCGGCCGCAACGCGGAAAGCCGCCGCGGTGATCCGCCCACGCGCTGCCGCGCTCTGGCGGCAACCGGCGTTCTTGCGCGGCAGGCGCTCGTCCACTGCGTTCCCGTGCCTGCGTGGCGGGCAACGTCGCGTGCGCAGGGGCGCGAAACCGGCCAGCCTCTCTCCAGGAAAGTCCGAGGCGACCGGTGCCTGCGCCCGGTAAATCCCCAGCCCGGGCGCACCCTTCGGTCGTCGCGTCGTTCGCCCGCGCCTGGGGGAAGCCGCGTGGCATGGGCGTTGCTGGGATATCGTCGTGCTCGGACTGGTGCTCACGGCAGGCGGCGCGCGCGGCGCCTATCAGGCCGGCGTGCTCAAGAGGCTCGCCGAGATCCCATCGCTGCGTGACCGCGCCTCTCCATTCTCGATCGTCACGGGCGCTTCGGCCGGCGCCATCAACGGTGCAGCGCTGGCCGCGCGCTCCAGCGACTTCGGCGACGCCGGCGAGGACATCGCGCGCCTATGGTCGGAACTCAAGGTGGAGAAGGTCTTCCG
>JBHEOD010000011.1:2143-25286 GCA_046261745.1 Binatia bacterium | reverse complement strand
CTGCTGGGGCACACCGTCACCACCGGATTCTTCGATACGTCACCCCTCGACGAGATGCTGCGCACGGTGTTCCCGACGCGCGGCATTGCCGACGCGATCTCGCGCGGACACCTGTACGCCGTCGCGGTTACCGCCACCAGCTATCACTCGGGACGTTCGTGCACGTTCGTTCAGGGGCGACCCGGCCATCCCATCTGGATCAAGAGCCGGCGCGTCGTGGTGCCGACCATCCTCACGCACCGTCACGTGCTGGCCTCGTCGGCGATCCCCATTCTCTTCCCGCCGGTGCGCCTCGAGCAGGGCGGAAGCGGGCTCTGGTTCGGGGATGGCGCGCTGAGGCTGGTCGCACCGATGAGTCCTGCGATCCGGCTCGGCGCTTCGCGCATCCTGGCGGTCGGCATCCGATCAGCGCGCGCGGCCTCGACGCTCGCACACGAGGAAGCCGGCGGCGCGTCGTTTGCCGAGACCGAGAAACCGGGGCTGGCCTGTCCGCCGCTCGCGCAGGTGTGCGGCGTGTTCTTCAACGCGATCTTTCTCGATCACCTCGACGCCGACGTCGAGCACCTCCGGCGCATGAATGCGCTGCTGACCCATCCGGACCATGCCTGCGGCGACCTCGATCACGGCGGGCCGGAGGCCACGGACGTGGAGGGCATGCGGCGCCTCGACACGTTGGTGGTCTCGCCGTCCGAGGATCTCGCGCTTGTCGCTCAGCGCTTCGCGCATCGAATGCCGCGCATCGTGCGTTACATGCTCGACGGGCTCGGCATCCCCGACGCGCAAAGCGCCGACCTGATGAGCTACCTGCTCTTCGATTCCGCCTTTACTCGCACGCTGATCGACATCGGATGGCGCGACACGGATGCGCGCATCGACGAGATCGAGGAGTTCGTGCGCACGGCCCAGCCGCTCGCGCCCCAGGCCCGGTGGCAGCCTCATCGTTTGCGCGCCATCGGCGCGGGGCCCGAAGCGTAGAGGCGCCCTGCACGGTCGCACCGAGTTCCGACCCGGGCGGTCCCGCCGTCCGAGTTTGGTCGTTCGCCCCCTACGCCCTAGTCGACTGCGTCCGGCCCCGGACGCGGCAGTCCGGGGACCGGGTTTCGCCCAGGCTCGTCGACTCCGTCGGAGGGATCGTCGTCTCCGGGCGTCTTGGTCGAGTGCGTTTCATTTCCCATTCCCTGTGGAACACCTCGCGGGGGAGTCGTGGCCGGGCCCGGCACCGTGCGCTCCTGCATCACGGCCGGCGGTAGCGGGTCGTTGAGTTGCTTCGGACTCCGTCCCTCGACCTCGACCTCGATCTTGTCGACGTCCACGTCGTCGTCGATCACGTCCCGTTCGATCCGCCCGTCCGGGTTGCCTGTTGCATCGTCGGCGTAGGCCGGCAGAGCCAGCAGGCCCCCGAAAAGGGAAAGGGTCGCGAGCATTGCGGCAGTGTTCGTGAATCGCATTTTGCACCTCATTGGCGTTGTTCGCCTTTCCATGACGACGCGCGCCGCGCGCGCGGCATTCGACCGGAGCGAGAATGATCCGCGGCTGCGCCGGTTGTCCGCAGCGAGCCGTTCGCGCCGATGGTGTAGTTAAAAACGCAGCTACCCCACACCCAAAAGCAACGCCGAAACGCGTCGCTGCCGCCGGATCGAGCGTCCATCGAGCCCCGGCTTCCGCACCGAATCGCCACGACCGGCGAATGGCGGGACTCCTCCACGGCTGTGATTGTTGTCACCTCACGAGCCGGATTTGTTCCAGGCAAGGCGCAAGCGACCTCGTCGTGTGCGAGACGTGCTGTTACGAACACCACGTGTGGCTGCTCAGGATCTTCGTTGCTGTCATCGCCGGCCTCGGCGCGGCGTCCACGGCTTTCGTCCAACTGGCGCCCGAGACCGCTACCCGCGCCATCGTTGCCGCCGAGAGGCATCGTGCCGGACTCGTGCGCCGCGAAGTGCTTCTCCCCGGCGGGCTTCGTTACGTGTACCTCGACGGCGGCCGCGGCGAGCCGCTGGTGCTCTTTCACGGCTTCGGCGCCGACAAGGACAACTTCACCCGTGTCGCGCGCTTCCTGACCCCGCATTTTCGCGTGATCGTTCCCGACCACATCGGCTTCGGGGAATCCTCGCATCCGATCGAAGTGGACTACACGGCTTCTGCGCAGGCCACGCGACTGCACGCGTTCGTGTCCGCGCTCGACCTCGGACGCATCCATCTGGGCGGAAGCTCCATGGGTGGCCAGATCGCGCTGATGTACGCCGCCGCCTATCCCACGGACGTGCGTAGCCTTTGGCTGCTCAGTCCGGGCGGCGCCGGCAGTGCGCCGTCCAGCGAGCTTGTCCGGATCATCGAGGAGAACGGCCGCAACTCGCTGATGGCCCGCGACGAGAGGGAATTCGGCGAGGTGTTCGAGTTCGCGATGAGCGATCCTCCGTGGGTTCCGCGCGCAATCCTCGACGTGATGGCGCGCGACCGTATGCGCAATTTCGCGCTGGAGGAGAAGATCTTCGAGCAGGTTCGTGGCGATTTCGTCGAGGAGCGCGTGCGCGGCCTCGCGACGCCCAGTCTTATCGTGTGGGGACGCGAGGATCGCGCCATCCACGTGGGCGCGGCCGAAGTCCTGCACGCGCTGATGCCGCGTTCGCGCGTGATCATCATGGACGGTATCGGGCACCTGCCGATGATCGAGGCGCCCGAAGACAGCGCGAACGACTACCTTCGCTTTCGCGCGTCTCTTTCCTGACGCGCTTTCGCCGGTCCCCTGCGCCGGCCCCCGCAATGGTGCCGCCATGCCTTGTCGCGACGTTTTGCCGGTGAATCTTCGCGGCGAGGCTCGCCTCGCCCGCTGCACCGCCGTCCCGGCGTTTCCAAACCCGGACGCTTCCGCGTAGGGTCCGCCCGCCGGTGAAGGCCTGCTCCTCGTGGAGCGACGCCTCGCCGAGCCCCGATTCCAAGGAGTTCGTTTCATGCGAGAAGCCGTCATCGTCGCGAGCAAGCGCACCGGTCTGGCCAAGTCTTACCGCGGTTCGTTCAACGCGACCCGTCCGGACGAAATGGCGAGCCATGCCATCAAGGCCGCGCTCAGCCAGGTTCCCCAACTCGACGCGAAAGAGATCGAAGACTGCATCCTCGGTTGCGGCTTTCCGGAAGGCGCCCAGGGCATGAACATCGCCCGCGTGGCCGTACTCGGCGCGGGCCTGCCCGAGACCGTCGCCGGCACCACCGTCAACCGTTTCTGTTCGTCGGGCCTGCAGGCCATCGCGATGGCGGCGCACCAGATCGTCAACGAGGGCGCGAGCGCCGCGATCGGCGGCGGTGTCGAGAGCATCACCATGGGCCAGGGCAAGATGAATGCCGACGGCATCGTCAGCCAGAAGGTCTTCGATGCGTGGCCCGGCGTGTACATGGGCATGGGCGAGACCGCCGAGGTGGTCGCCGAACGCTACGGCATCTCGCGCGAGGACCAGGACGCGTTCGCGCTGCGTAGCCAGCAGCGCACCGCGGCCGCGCAGGCCAGCGGAATCTTCAACGACGAGATCGCGCCCATGCAGGTGCAGTTCGCCAAGAAGGGCAACGACGGCAACATGGTGATGGAAGACAAGCTCGTCGATCGTGACGAGTGCAACCGCGCGAGCACCACACTCGAAGCGCTCGCGTCGCTGACGCCGTCTTTCCGCCCCACCGGCACCGTGACCGCCGGCAACGCGAGCCAGCTCAGCGACGGTTCGTCGGCGACCATCCTGATGTCGTCGGAGCGTGCGAAGGAAATCGGCATCAAGCCGCTCGGCATCTACCGCGGCTTCGCGGTGGCCGGCTGCCGTCCCGAGGAAATGGGCATCGGACCGGTCTACGCCGTTCCCAAGCTGCTCAAGCGCGCGGGCCTCAAGATGTCGGACATCGACATCGTCGAGCTCAACGAGGCCTTCGCGTCCCAGCTCCTCTACTGCATGCGCACGCTCGGCATCAGCGACGAGCAGATCAACCCGAACGGCGGGTCGATCGCGATCGGCCACCCCTACGGAATGACCGGCTCGCGCATGACCGGGCACCTGCTCTACGAGCTGCGCCGTCGCGGCGGCAAGTACGGCATTGTGACGATGTGCATCGGCGGCGGCCAGGGTATGGCGGCGCTGTTCGAAGCCTGCTGATTCCCTGCCGGCGCGACCTCGTCGTGCCGAAAGAGAGGACAGGCCTCGTTTCCCCGGAAACGGGGCCTGTCCCTTTTTGGGACTCTCGCGTCGGCGGTTCTCCGGCGGGTGGCAGGCCGCACGGTTCTCAATCCGTGATACAAGCCGGGGCGTGACAACGATTCGCAAAGTCGTGCTCGTGGCGAGCGGGAGCAGTCCCGACCGCGCGATCGCGCTCGAGCGCTTGCTCGGCGCTGCGGCCGACCGCAGCGGCTGGGGCGAGCGCCTGGAGATTCGCCTCGGCGGCATCAACGGCGGCGCGGGGCGCATCAGCGACGAGGGGCTCGCCGCCCTTCACGCCGTCGGCATCGACGCGGCCGGCGCCGTCTGTCCCGATCTCGACCGCCGCCCGGCCCTGCTCGAAGGCGCGGCCGTCGTGATCTGCGACCGCGGGGACGTCGCGGATGCGCTCGTCGACTGGAGAGAGGCCGGCGAAGCCGAGTTCGTGTGCGTGGACGAGGTTGGAGATGTCCCGCCCCCGCATCGCGAGGAACGCGAAGAGCAGGACGACGCAGCGATTGCGGACGAAGTTCACGATTTCGAGGAGCGGATCGACGAGGTGCTGCGTCGCATCGTCAGCGACCGCGCCGCCTGAGCGCTTCGCGAGCCTACTCGACAATCCAGACGGCCGTACCAACGGGCACCTCAGCCGCCAGCACGGCAATGTCGGCTGCGTCGAGCGCGATGCAGCCCTTTGTCCAGTCGATACCTTGCTTTTGCTGCGATGGGCGGTCGTTGCCGTGGATGCCGATGGAATGTCCGATGCCGAACGGCTTGCCGTTGTCGTCCGGAATGGTCCCGCGAAGCAACTCGGCCTGGTAAGTCTTTCGATCGGCAACATTCGGATAGTCGAGCGCAAGGAAGTGCTGCCAGCGATCGTGCGTGCGCTTGCCGACTACGCGATACAGGCCTTCGGGAGTGCGGGCGTCGTCCTCGTGGCGCTTTCGTCCGGTCGCGGCGAGCCCCAGAACCACCCGATATTCCCTCTCGAAATTACCGAAACGATAGAGCGCCAGCGCGCGCTTCGACTTGTAGACGACGAGCTGCACAGGCTCCCACGTCATCGGCAGTGCCGATAACGCAGTGCGATTCTGCTCGAGCGCGAGGGGAACTACCCGCGCAGCGGGTTCATGTTCCGCCGATTGCGCGTGCGCAACAGACGTCGATCCCAGGACGGCAAGCGCGAGCTGCACGACGAGGCGTTTCGGAACATTGAAAGAACGCGTCCTCATGGCGTATAACGCAAGGCTTGATCGCATCGTCGAATACCACGCGGACACGTGCAAGCTCGCGCCGGGACGTGTGGCGGTGAAGCGAGCTTCGCTGCTGCAGGTGGCGCTGGTGCTCGTCGCCGCTCCGCTGCTGATCGCGCTGCGGTTCGGCGACTCCACTTCGGATGTCGTGGAGTGGCCGATCCCGGAGTTCGCCGAGCCTTCCGGCGTCGTTTATCACCCGTTGCGCGATTCGCTGTTCCTCGTCGGAGACGAAGGCGACATCGGCGAAGTCTCGCTGGAAGGCAAGCTGCTGCGCCAGTTCCGGCTCGGCGGCGATCTCGAGGCGATTGCCGTGGATCCGAAAAGCGGCCTTCTCTTCGTGGTTCGCGAGGGCCACGAGGTGATCTTCGAAGTGCGTCCCGACAACTTCAAGATCGTTCGTCGCTTCACAGTCGACCGCAGCTACAACGGCGACCCGAACTTCCTGCGTCGGGGCGGCGACGGCATCGAGGGCCTCACCTTCGTGCCCGACGACCATCATCCTGAAGGCGGCAAGCTGTGGGCCGTCAACCAGTTCGATCCTCCCGTCCTGATTGAACTGGGCATCGCGCTCAAGACTTCGAAGGAAAAGTACCAGGTGGCCCGAATCGCCCGCGCGATCCCGGTTGACGGCGCCCCGCTGTCCGAGGTTACGTGGGACCCCGGCAGCCGTAAGTTCCTCGTGCTGTCCGCATTGTGGAAACGCGCGGTGGTGCTCGACGTCGACGGCAAGCTCGAGCGCAGCGTCCGGGTCCCCGCGTTCATGGCCGAGGGTCTTACGCGGCTTCCCGATGGTCGCGTGGTGATCGCGCAGGATTCCGGCGGCCTCGTGGCCTGGAATCCCCGCGGCGATCCGTTCGCAGGCGAAGCCGCCGCCGGGCCGCCCGATCCGGGTCCCGGGAACGGCTCTGCGGCGCCTGTCTCGACCGTCCCGGCGGCGGGTGCGACCAAACGGGATCCTGCGAAGACCGAACCGAGGCGCGGCCCGTGAGCAGCTGAGAGAACCCGGACTGCGCCTGCTCGCCACGCATCCCCTGCGCAGTCGAGACGGCGCGAGAACTCGTCTACTGTCCATCCTTTGTGTCCGCCATTTGCGAGAACCCATGACGCCGAAAGCACGCACCAAGGCGGCCAAGAGCCGCACCGACCTCTCCCTGCCGCCCACCTCGCGTGCGCCGCGCCGGCCGCTGGCGGCGGTGGTGCTGGCTGCCGGCCAGGGCAAGCGCATGAAGTCGCCGCGCGCAAAGGTGCTGCACGCGGTCGCCGGTTCGCCGCTGGTCTCGCACGTGATCGCGGCACTGGTGCCGCTCGAGGTCTCGCCTGTCGTGGTCGTCGTCGGCCACGATGCCGACAACGTGCGCGCCGTCGTCGCAGGCAGCGCGCAGGTCGCCGTCCAGCAGCAGCAGCTCGGCACCGGCCACGCCGTGCTGCAGGCGAAGAAGGCGCTCGCCGGGTTCGACGGCGACGTGCTGGTGCTTTGCGGAGACGTTCCGCTGCTGCGCACCGAAACGCTGCGCGAGCTCGTGAGGCTGCACCGCCGCGTCGGCGCGAAGGCGACGGTGCTGAGCGCCGTCGTCGAGGATCCGTCGGGCTACGGCCGCATCGTGCGCGGCGAGACGGAGGGTCGCCTTCGCATCGTCGAGGACGCCGACGCCAGCGACGAAGAACTCCACATCGACGAGATCAACACCGGCACCTACTGCTTCAATGCGAAGTTCTTGTTCCAGCGCCTGGCCCGCCTCGGACGCGACAATGCGCAAGGCGAATACTACCTGACCGATCTCGTCGAGGCCGCCGCCGCCGAGGACGCCGCGGCTTGCGTAACGCTTGAAGACGGCGACGAGGGCCACGGCGTCAACACGCGTGCCGACCTTGCCCGCATCGAGAACCTGATGCAGGAAAGGCTCATTCACCGCGCGATGGAAGCCGGAGTGACGTTCCTCGACCCGGCTTCCGCGATGCTTTCGACAGCCACGGTGATCGGCGGCGATACCGTCATCGGCCCGTGCGTGCGCCTCGAAGGCGCCGTCACGATCGGCCGCAACTGCGTTCTCGAGGGATCCACGCACCTGCGCGACACCGTTGTCGAAGACGGTGCGCTGCTACGCTGGGGCGTCGTCGCCGATCGCGCGAAGATCGGGCGCGAAGCTCGCGTCGGCCCCTACGCGCATTTGCGGCCCGACGCCGACCTCGGTGAAGAGGTTCATATCGGCAACTTCGTCGAGGTGAAGAAGGCGACCATCGGCGCACGCTCGAAGGCCAATCACCTCGCGTACATCGGCGACGCGAGCGTCGGTTGCGATGCGAACATCGGCGCCGGCACCATCACCTGCAACTACGACGGCGTGTCCAAGCACCGCACCGTCATCGGCGACCGCGCGCAGATCGGCAGTGACACCCAGCTCGTCGCACCGGTAACCGTTGGCGCAGACTCTTACGTGGCGGCCGGATCGACCATTTCGAAGGACGTGGCGCCCGGCTCGCTGGCGTTCAACGACAAGCCGCAGCGCGCGAGAGACGGTTGGGTGGCGGCCTTCCGCGCGCGCGCGGCGGCGGCCAAGGCAGGAGCCGCCGGCGCCGGCAAAGGCGCTCGGGGGAAAGGCACCGGCAAGGCAAAGAGCGGCAAGGCAAAGAGCGGCAAGGTAAGTGCAAAGAAGAGCGCGGGCACGGCTTCGCGAAAGTCTCCTGGCGCCAAGACCACGCGTCCCCGCCCGGCCGCCGCCTCAAAACCCAGGACGGCTTCAGCCGCGCCAGCGCGCCAAGCCGCGCGGAAACGGAGCTAGGCAATGTGCGGCATCGTCGGATACGTCGGCCAGCGCCAGGCCGAAAGCGTGCTGATGGGCGGGCTCCGCAAGCTCGAGTACCGCGGCTACGACTCGGCCGGCCTGGCCATTCTCGACGACGGGGAGATCGAGGTTCGCCGGGCGGTCGGCAAGCTCGACAACCTTCAGGCCTTGCTGACGGCCAAACCGATGGCCGGTTCGACCGGCATCGGACACACGCGCTGGGCCACCCACGGCCGTCCGTCCGAGCGTAACGCGCATCCGCATCGCGCCGGCGACATCGTCGTGATCCACAACGGCATCATCGAGAACTTCCTCGAACTGCGCTCGGAGCTGGCGGCGGCTGGATGCGAGCTGCACTCCGACACCGACACCGAGGTGATCGGCCACCTGATCGAAGCCGAGCGCGACCGCGGCAAGGGGTTGGCCGACGCCACGCGCGCGGCCATCGCACGGCTGCGCGGTTCGTTTGCGATCGTCGCGCTGTCGTCGTCGGAACCGGGCCGGCTCGTGGCCGCGAAAAATGCGACGCCCGTGGTGGTCGGCGTCGGCGAAGGCGAGAACCTCGTCGCGTCCGACGTGCCGGCGCTGCTCGAGTACACCCGTGACGTGCTCTTCCTGGAGGACGGCGAGATGGCCGAGCTGACCGCCACGTCGGTCACGCTCACCACCTTCGACGGCACGCCGATCGAGCGCACCCCCCGCCGCATCACCTGGGACGCGGTCACCGCGCAAAAGGGCGGCTACAAGCACTTCCTGCTCAAGGAGATCCACGAGCAGCCGGTGGCCGTGGTGGACACGCTGCGCAGCCGGCTTTGCCAGGACACCGCCACCGTGTGCCTCGATGAGCTCGCGACGCTCGAGAAAGAGCTGGCCGGCATCGAACGCCTGACGATCGTCGCGTGCGGCACCGCCTGGCACGCCGGCCTGATCGGCCGCTACGCCATCGAACGGCTCGCGCGCATCCCCGTGGACGTCGACTACGGCAGCGAGTACCGCTACCGCGATCCGGTCGCCGACTCGCGCATGCTGATGGTGGTGGTTTCGCAGTCCGGCGAGACCGCCGACACGCTGGCGGCCATCGAGGCCGCGCACGAGCGGGGCGCGAAAGTCCTGGCCATCTGCAACGTCGTCGACTCGTCGATCGCGCGCAAGGCCGACCACGTGCTGTACACGCACGCCGGGCCGGAGATCAGCGTGGCCAGCACGAAGGCCTTCACGACCCAGCTCGTGGCGCTTTACCTGTTCGCTGTCTGGCTCGGGCGCCGCAAGGGCGGACTCACCGCAGCCGACGAAGCGCGCTACGTGCAGGCCCTCGTCGAGCTGCCGCTGCTGATGGAGACGGCGCTCAAAGTGGAGGACGCCATTGCACGCATCGCCCGCCAACTCGCGTCGGTCACCGACATGCTGTATCTGGGCCGCGGCGTGAACTACCCCGTCGCACTCGAGGGCGCACTCAAGCTCAAGGAAATCTCCTACATTCACGCCGAGGGATACCCGTCGGGCGAGATGAAGCACGGCCCGATCGCGCTCATCGACGAGCACATGCCGGTGCTCGTGCTCGTTCCCAAGGACGAGGTCTACGAGAAGACGCTCAGCAACCTGATGGAAGTGGAGTCGCGCGGCGGCCGCATCTTCGCCGTGACCGACGACGCCGGCGAAGACCTGGCGCGCATCTCCGAGTGGGTGGTGCCGGTGCCGCGAACCGAGAGCCTCTTCATGCCCGTTCTGCTGACCATTCCGCTACAGCTTCTCGCGTACCACGTGGCCGTCGAGCGCGGCACGGACGTGGACCAGCCGCGCAACCTCGCCAAGAGCGTCACGGTGGAATGATTCCAATGGACGTTCGTGAAACCGAAGAGACGGGCGTGCTCGACATCCCCGTGGTGGTGTATCCGCGGGCATGGCGCGTGGTCGCGTCGGCGCTGACGATTTTCGCGCACGGAAGCCTCGTGTGGATGCTGGCGTCCTACCTGCTGCTGGGCAACCCGCCGCTCAACCCGCTGCGACAGATGCGCTGGTTCCTCGGGTTCTTCGCGGCGCCGGAAGCGGCGGCCTGGTTCATCTCGCGGGCATTCGCCGCGAGGGCCCGGGTTGAGGGCGACATGCTCGTCCTCGAGAGGCGCGACACGCGCATCGAAGTTCCGCTGGAATCGATTGCGGCCGTGGAGCCGTGGAGGATGCCGGCGCCGCGCGGCGGCGTCTCGCTGAAACTGCGCTCCGGGCGTCGCTTCCAGTACGGATTGCAGCTGGCCGATCCGGTCTCGTTCGCGAAGGCCCTTGTGGCGGCCGGCGCCGCGCCCGAGTTGGAAGCGGTAGCGAAGAATCCGCTGGCCGTGCTTGCCCATGCCAAGACGGCGTACGGGCGAAGCTTCCTCGAGAACCCGATCCTCAAGTTCGTCGTCTACAGCCTGGTTCCAGCCTTGCCGGTCTTTCGCCTGCACCAGTACATCACGTACGGCGGCACCTTCGGCGAGTACTACACTTACGGGCTCAAGGCCTATCTGATCGCTTTCGGCATCTGGTGGGCGTCCTTCGCGATCTATCTCGTGCTCTTCGCGGCGACGTTCCGCGCCATCGTCGAGGTGCTGGCACTGGCAGCCACGGCGATCGCGCCGGCGCGGGCCTTCACGGCCAGGAAGATCCTCGAACGCACCCAGCGCGTCGTGTTCTACGTCGGCATTCCCACCTGGATCGCGCTGCGCCTGCTGGTCTGAGCCGCCGCCGCGCGTCGCGGCGTTGAGCGGCGATCGCGCTTCAGCTCCGGCGAGGCCGTTGTTGCCGGGATCCGGCGAGCGGGAAGCTTCGCCCAAAAAGAAAGGGCCCGGATGCATGGAGTGCATCCGGGCCCTTTTAGCCCAGGCCGACCGGAGTCGGCGTCAGGAGAGGCGGCCTACGGGGCCGTCGGGTTGAAGGTCGAGAGTCCCCAGCCCCAGCGCTCGTGGCCGTAGCGGTTCCAGACCGGGTTCTTGCCGCTGACGTACTGCGAGTCGGTGTAGTCCGGAGTGGACGAACCGGACGCCGTGCCGCCGGGCCAGATGCCCGTCGAAACGTTTCCGCCTGCGTAGGTGGGGTGGGTGTCGTCCGACTGGATGTAGTCGTACGAGGTGCCGGAGCTGACGAAGTGCGTGTTGGCGTCGCGCAGCGTCGCCCTCAGCGTGACGGTGACACGCTGGACGTAGGCCGCCTCGGTCTCGCCCTGGATGTAGCGAAGCGCATACGAGTCAACCTGCCCGTCGGCGTTGCTGTCGTAGTCCGCGCCCATGTACTGCGAGAAGTTGTCGACGCACTTGAAGCCGTACGTGTTGGCGAAGTTGCAGGCCCTCCAGTTCATCTTGGCGATGTACGGGAGGAAGGTGTCGCGCATGTTCACCTTGGCGCCGTTGACCGTGCAGCTGCTGAGCACGTTGTCGGCGTTGTACCCGGGGTACATCAGGTTGCCGATGGCCTTCACCTTCGTGTTCACGTGCGCGTTCGAGTTGATGTAGGACATCGCCGCGCTCTGGTACGTGGTGCAGTTGTTCAGCGCGGTGTTGAGCACCGAATAGTCGCAGGTGCCGGTCTGCTTCTTGAAGGCGGTTCGGGCCTGAAGGCCGTCGTTGCCGCACATCTCGAACGTGACGACGCGGGTGTTCGACGTCTGCATGTACGAGCGCTCGTTGACAATCTTCTCGTTGTAGACGGCCTTGGCGAGCGCGCCCGCCTTGCAGCGACGGTAGGACTCCATGTCGGCGTTCCACTTGGTCTGCAGGTAGTCGGCGTCAACGGTCGGAGCCGCGAACAGCGCGATGTTGTACAGCGAGGTGTTGTAGCCCGAGTAGATCGAGTCGCCGTAGGCGGTGACGCGATACTTGGCCGTCGTATTGGCGCGGTTGATGGTCCACGACAGGTTCTGGGTGAGCGTGCTGGCGTAGGCGCTGCTGCCCACGGCCAGGAATCCGAGTACTGAAAACAGAGCGATGCTCTGCCTGAATTTATGCTGGTTCATTCGTCCCTCCGGTAAAAAGCGATTGGTGGATTGAGTCCCGCGGCACCCGTCCCCTGGGTTGGTCGTCCGCGGATGGGAAGGTGTACCACACGGAAAGACGTTCACGCCAGCCTTTTGAGGTACAAAGGAGGCGGTAAGTACCAGTATACAGAAGGTTTTCCCCAGCTTACCCTACGCGCTTGCGTACCGTAAGAGGGCGCTCTCACTGCTTACTGAACGTCAGTCAGTTACAATTTGTAAGCAAAGATAAGGCTGTTTGCCCGAGGCCGGCGAGTGACGGGCGCCGGCCTCGGAACCGCGTTCGCGACGAACCGTCCCGGACGCTCCCGTCGGAAATTTCGCGCGCCAGTGCCGCGCTCGTGGATCGTTGGACAGAGACGCCCCCCGGGCTAGGGTCCGCGCCATGAGCACTCTCCACGACTTTCAGATTCGTTCCATCGACGGGGCTGCGCGACCGCTGTCCGAACTCGGCGGCAAGGTCGTCCTCGTGGTCAACGTCGC
The DNA here is from genome assembly GCA_046261745.1 of Binatia bacterium. Taxonomy (GTDB): domain Bacteria; phylum Desulfobacterota; class Binatia; order UBA1149; family CAITLU01; genus DATNBU01. The sequence continues at coordinate 12,589 of JBHEOD010000011.1, read as the reverse complement.
TTCGCAGTGCGGCCTGACGCCCCAGTACACGGGTCTCGAGGATCTACAGAAGCGGTACGAGGACCGGGGCTTCACGGTGCTCGGATTCCCGTGCAACCAGTTCGCGGGCCAGGAGCCCGGAGCCGAGGCCGAGATCCAGGCTTTCTGCTCGACCACCTACGGTGTGACCTTCCCGCTTTCGGCCAAGGTGGAGGTCAATGGCGATACGCGCGATCCGCTCTACGCGTGGCTGACCGGCGAGAGCACCGCGCCCGACGGTCCAGGCGACATAAAGTGGAACTTCGCCAAGTTTCTGGTCGGCCGCGACGGACGCGTTCTCGCGCGCTACTCGCCGACGGTTGCTCCCGACGATGCCGGCCTCGTCGCCGACATCGAAGCCGCTCTCGGCTAGCGGTTTCTTCCGGGGCGGCCCGGTCTCTCCGCGCAATTTCCAGGCGCCCGACGTGCCACGACGACACGTTTGGCAAGGCAGGCAAGGGGGATATAGTCGCTCGTCATGTTCGCCAAGTCGCCAGGACTCCCGCGTGACGGCGGGGTGTCTCCGATCTCGCCCGTCTCCGAAGTCATCGAGGAGATCCGCCGCGGTCGCATGATCGTGCTGATGGACGACGAGGACCGCGAGAACGAGGGCGACATCGTCGTGGCCGCCGAGAAGGTCACCGTCGAACAGGTCAACTTCATGATCCGCCACGCCCGTGGGCTGATCTGCATGCCCATCACCGAGGACCGCATGCAGAAGCTCGGTCTTCGCATGATGGTTCCCGAGAATACCGCGCCGCTCGGTACCGGCTTCACGGTCTCGATCGACGCGCGCTCGTGCACTGCGGGCGGAGTCTCCGCGAACGACCGCTGCCGCACCATGCGCCTGGCGGCCGATCCGGCCGCCGTCGCGAGCGACTTCGTGATCCCCGGCCACATCTTTCCGCTGCGCGCTCGCGAGGGCGGAGTGCTCGTGCGCACCGGCCAGACCGAGGGCTCGATCGACCTGTGCCGGCTGGCGGGGCTCGAAGCGGCCGGCGTGATCTGCGAAATCCTCAACGAAGACGGCACGATGGCCCGCCTGCCCGACCTCGTCCGCTTCGCCCAAACCCACGGACTCAAGATCTCGACGGTCGCCGACCTCATCCAGTACCGCCTGCAGAACGAGTCGCTGGTTCATCGCGTGGCCAGTGCCCGGCTGCCCACCAGGTACGGCGGCGAGTTCACCGCCCACGTTTATTGCTCGGGAGTCGAAGAGGGCGAGCACATCGCGCTCGTGAAGGGATCCATCGACCCGGACCGGCCGGTGCTCGTCAGGGCCCACGCCGAGTACCTCCCGGGCGACGTCTTCGCGTCGGCGCAGCGCAACACCGGCGAGGTGCTTCACCGCGCGATGGCCCGGATTGCGAGCGAGGGAGAAGGGGTACTGCTTTATGTGCGGCGCCACCGCCGCGGCGCCGAGACCTCGGCGTGCGCCGGATTCGCCTGCTGACGAACTCACCGTTCCGGCTTCCGAACCTGGCCGGCTACGGCCTAGAAATCGTCGAAGTCGTCAGCGTCTGAGGTCCGCGGCGGGGGGCTGCCCGGGCGCCCCGCGTGGATGGACGAGCACTCGAAAGCCCGGAATATCAACGAGGCCCTAGCTATGACAGGGGCTTTCAGTTACCAACGACTGGTAATTCCAAGCGGGGAACAGGGGTCAGGGCGCCAGAGCCCAGCTCCGCCTGTCAGGAGGTCCTCATGAAGAAGCTCACCCTTGCGGCCATCTTGCTCTCTTTCGCCACTGTCCAGGGCGCCGTCGCTGCCGAGACCATCGGTTACGTGAAGACGGTTTCCGGCAAGGCCACGGTTGTTCGTCAGGGCTCCGAACGCCCTCTCGCGGTCGGCGCGCCGCTCTTCGAGAACGACACGCTCAAGACGGGCGAGGAATCGAGTCTCGGCGTGACGATGAAGGACGGCACCACGCTGTCGGCCGGACCCGAGACAGAAATTCTGCTCGACAAGTACGCGTACGCACCGAAGGCCGGCCAACTCGGCTTCGTGGCGCGCGTCAGCCAGGGCACCCTCGATTTCGTGTCGGGTATGCTCGGCAAGCTCGCTCCGGAATCGGTCGCCATCGAGACACCTACCGGCGTGATCGGCATGCGCGGAACGCACTTCGTCGTTCGCGTTGCGCCGGGACAGAAGTTCGCTGACGAGTCGGGCACCAAGCGCGGCGCGAAGAAGGGCTGAATCTTCCTGGATCCAACGCCGAGTCGGGACCAAAGGTCGGTTTGTTGTTGATGAAGCGCGCTGCGGTCGTGTTCGCGTTGGCGTTGGCTGTGTCTGCCTGCGGGCCGCGCAACTACGTCGTGTTGCTCGACGATCCGGGCGGCGGCTCGGGTAAGGTCATCGTCTCCAACGAGAAGGGACGGCAGGAGCTGAACAAGTCCGGCTCAGCCACCACGTTCAATCGAGCCGGCAGCGCGCCGAGTTCGCCGTGGCAACTCGGCGTCGAGAAGATTCAGGAAACGTTCGCCAGGGCCTTCGGCGCCAGGCCGGGACGATTCGTCAAGTACACGCTCTATTTCAAGCCCGGCAAGACCGAGATCGAAGCGGAGTCGCAAGCGCAGTTCCAGGCGATGATCGCCGACATTCGTCGCCGCCCCGGCGTCGACGCCACGGTAGCCGGGCATGCCGACCGCACGGCTTCCGATACCCAGAACGAGATTATCGCGCTTCTGCGCGCGTACCGGATTCGCGACGAACTGGTCAAGGCGGGCGTCCCGATCGAGCGCATCGAAATGGATTCCTGGGGTGAGACGCGCCCGGCCGTTCCGACGCGCGACGACGTGCCCGAGCTGCGTAACCGTCGTGTCGAAGTGACGGTTCGCTGAGCCGGGCCCGCGCTACTTTTCCGTGAACACGACATGGGCGCCGGTCTCCCCGCGCCTTAGCCGCTCGAGGTGAAACGCCGCTAGGCCGTCACCGGGATGGCTCGCAACGAACTCCTCGAAAGCGGCCAGCGCTCCCGGATCCTCGGCTTCCATCTTCTCGAACGCGCGCTCGTAGGACGCGCGTCCATTCGCATGCGAGCCCTCGGCGTAGGCCTCGAATACTTCGACGCCCTGGGTCTTGCCCTTCAGATGCAGGGTTCCCGCGGGACGCCCGCTGAAGCTCTCGCACATCCCCACGGTCACCCCGCTCACGCAGATTCGCGTGCCGAGTTGGCGGTTGGCGGTTTCGAGGCGCGCCGCCGTGTTGATCGGGTCGCCGAGCGGCCGGTAGTCGAAGTGCGAGCTGCCGCCGAAGTTGCCGACCACAACCTCGCCGGTATGGACGCCGATGCGGGTGAGGCCGAACGGGATGTTCCTTTTGAGGCAGAGGCTCGAGTACTCGGTGGCAAAGCGGTCCATCGCGAGCGCGCAGCGGACCGCGCGCTGGGCATGGTCGGCCTGCGTGACAGGCGCCGAGAACAGCACGGCCACCGCGTCGCCGACGATGCGGTCGAGCGTGGCGTCGTGCTCGAACGCGATGCTGACCATGCCCTCGAGATAGTCGTTGATGATCTCGGTGAGCTCCTCCGGGTCTTCCATGCTTTCGACCATGGAGGTGAAGCCGGCGACGTCGGTCAGTACGAAGGAGCACTCGCGGCGCTCGCCGCCAAGGCGAAGATCGCCGGGGTTCTTGATCAGGTGCTCGACGAGGTTCGGCGACAGGTAGTTGGAGAACACCTCGCGGATCCACTGCCCCTCGCTTTCCGTGGCGAGCTGCCGGGGCACCGTGTAGGCAACGAACGTGGCGAGCAGTACCAGGCTCGCGAACAGCGGATCGGCCAGCACCAGCATCGAGCGCCACGCATAGATGGCGGCGCCGGTGATGAGCAGGATTCCGCCGCCCGTGGCCAGCGCCGCCGGCAGTACGCGACGGCGCGAGCCGAAGGCGAGCATCACCAGCCACGCCAGCACCATCACCAGCGTTTCGAGTCCCTGCACCCACAGCGGCCTCGTCGCGAACACGCCGAGCAACGCCTGCTCGGTGAGCTGGGCGTGGATCTCCACTCCCGGGATGATCTTGCCGAGCGTCCCGAAGCGCAGATCCTGGAGGCCGGTGGCGGAGGAGCCGAGGTAAACGATGCTGTCCCTCGGGATCAGTCCGGCGGCCTGGCCCTCCATCACTTTCCAGGCTGGAACGTAGCGCTCCGGCACCGGTTCGGTCAGGTAGGCGAGCGTGCGGCCGAACGTGTCGGTGGGGATGGTGTCCTTGCCGATTCGAACGGCGGTCAGCGCGGCCGTGCCCGGGCGGCTCGCGCGATCGTCGGCAATCAGCGAGTAGTTGGTGGTGCCGCTCGCGACCCGCAGCGCCTCGGCGACGAGGCCGGGGTACACGACTCCGTCCCTCTCCACCAGCAGCGGGACGCGCCGCACCACGCCGTCGCGGTCAGGGCTGAAATTGACGGCCCCGTTGCCCGACGCGGCCTCCTGGAGCGCCGGCAGCGACACCACCGACCCTTTGTACCGGCTCACCGCCAGCGGCCCGTCGGCGCCGACGCGCACGAAGCGCGCCTTCTGCACCGGCGCGGTGCCGCCTTCCTCCTCAGTGAGCGCGAAGGCGGCCACCACGTTGCCGCGACGGAACTCGTCGGCCAGCGCGGCGTCGTGGTCCGGCAGCTTGCTCAGCAGCGCGGAAACCTCCGGCTGGGCTTTCCATTCCGAGGCCAGCCAGGCCGGCGACGTGCGGTCGGGTTCGGCGAAGATGAAGTCGGACGCGATGGCCGACGCACCTAGCTCACGCAGGTCGGAGACGAGTTCGGCCACCTTGTTTCGCGGCCAGGGCCACTGGCCGAGGCGCGCAAGGCTGGCCTCGTCGATATCGATGATCCGCACCGGCGCGGGTCGGTAAGGCCGCGGCAGCGAACGCTGGTACGCGTCGAACACGGCGTTGTGAATGTCGCTGACGAACCACGGCTCGGTCAGTTCGGCCCACAGTCCCACGCCGACCACGGCGCCGGAGAGCAGGATGCTTATGCGCCGCAGCCGCTTCGGCGTGAGGCTGCTCGGCTTGTCCGCCGGGCCGGGAGTGCTGGGGGTCGCCATGGGTTCGTCGATGATCTCTCGTCGGAGTAGTGCGAGATTCGCGTGCACGCCGAGCATAGACGTGGCGCCGCGACTTGGCCACGAGTGCGCGCGTTCTACCGGACGATGCGACTTCTGCTATGCGTGACTCGTATGTCCGAGTCTCCGCGTTTCGTACTGGTGGCCGGTGCGACAGGCTGCCTCGGCCGCCACGTCGTGCGCGGCCTGCGTGCCCGCGGCGCGAGGGTTCGGATGCTCTCCCGGCGCCGGGCGCCGGGCACCATCGCGATGCCGGCGGACGACGGCATCGAATTCGCCCGCGGTGACGTGCTCGATCCCGCGTCCCTGCGCGGGACCTGCGACGGCGTGGACGCAGTCATCTCCTGCGTGGGTGCCTCCCTTGACCTGTACGCGGTGCGTGACCGCCTCTCGTACACGCGCGTGGATGCGGGCGGCAACCTCGCCCTCGTCGAAGCCGCGCGCGCGGCGGGCGTGCGCAGATTCGCTTACGTGAGCGTCTTCGCGACGCCGGGCATCGAGGAGACCGCGTACGTTCGGGCTCACCGCGAGGTGGAGCGAGCCCTCGCCGCCGGATTCTTCGACGCCCGCATCATCCGGCCGACCGGGTTCTTCGGTTTCCTCGACGAGTTCGTCCGCATGGCGAGGCGAGGAGTGGCGCCCCTCGTCGGCGACGGCAGCGCCCGTACCAATCCGGTGGACGAAGCCGATGTCGCGGAGTTCGTCGCGGATGCGTTCGCCGGCGACGAAAAGCTTGTCGAAGTCGGAGGCCCCGACGTGCTGTCGCGCGCCGAGATCGCCGGGCTGGCCGCCGCGGCGGTCGGAAAGAAGGTAAGGGTGGTGCGCTCCTCGCCGGCGGCATGGAAGGCTGCGTCGCGAGTGCTGACCCGGCTGCAGCCGAGGTTGTCGGAGTTGCTCGAGTTCGCCGCCGTCGTCAGCACCACCGAAGCGATCGCTCCGCGCCGGGGCCGCCGCCGCCTCGAAGACCACTTCCGCGAAGTCGCCCGCGCCTGAGAAAAATAGGGTCAGACCCCATTTTTTCTCTATTCGACGGAGAGCGTGAGGAAGTGCACGTTGAGGCCGTCGTTCGAGTCGCCGAAGAGGCCGAGGTGCGACAGGTGCCGGAAGCGGTACCCGACCGACCAGCGCCGCCCCTCTCCGCTGCCGAACGTGACACCGATGCCGGCGTTGTCGCTGAAGTGCACGCGGGAGCCGAGTCCGTAGTTTCGAAGCCCCGTGTAGGCCAGCCCGATGCCGAACTCGAAATACGGCACCACGCCTTCCCAGCCGAGGGGCCTCAGGTGCACGTACGGCACCGCCGAAATTTCGAAGGCCTCGGCGTCGCCGAACACCACGCCGACGATAGGCTCGACCGCCCACGAGAAGTCGATGCGGCCCTTGGCCAGAAAGTCGTCGATCGCATCTGCGCCTTCCCAGCGCCATCGCCAGCCGAGTTCGATCAGCCCGAGGTCCTGCGGGGTGTCCGACGCGTCTTCGTCCGGCGAGTAACCGAACGCCAGCACCGGGCCGTGGCCGAGCAGTTGCGCGTGAGCCGGCGACAACGTCGCTGATGCCGCCAGGAGCACCGCGCCGAGCACGGCGAGGCGGATTCGGGGGTTGGCGGAGGCGGGGATTGCATGCATGGCGATGTCCTTGGACGCGTGCACGGAAGCAGGCTGCAGGCGAGCGCGCCGTTGCACGACGAGATGCCGGCGAAAACGCGTCGGTGGCGACGAGCGCGTGCTTAGCGTTCGGCCGGGTGACTCGCAAATCCGTCGGTGCTCGGCTACGTTGCCGCGACACGTGCCCGCGGGCCCGAGTCGGTCGAGTTCCTGTGACACGATCCGCTACTCATCCACGCGACGTCGCTTCCTCCCCATCAAGGGTCCGGCTGGCAGCGCTCGCACTCCTCCTCGCACTGGCGGCGCCCGCCGGCCCTGCCCTCGCCGAGCCCGGTGCGCAAGCGCAGGCGCCCGACAAGGCTGTTGCCCAGCTCCAATTCACCGACTTCGACGACAAGGTTTTCGTGGAGGCGCGAAGGAGCGGTGTGCCTGTGGTTCTGTACTTCGAGGCGGACTGGTGCGGCCCGTGCAAGGAGATGCACGCCAGGACGTTCCGCGCGCCGGAGGTACTCGAAGCCGCCGCCGGAATCCGCTTCTTTCGCGTCGACCTGACCAACCCGAACCGCCAGAACGACCTGCTGAAAAACAGCTTCCGCGTCCTCGGCGCCCCCACGCTCGTGCTGTTCGGGCCCGACGGGAAGCAGAGCGCCCACCGTTTCGGGTTCGTCACCGCCGGCGATTTCGTCGAAATGCTGGCCGAAAGCCGCCAGCCGGCGAGATCCAGCCGCCCGGGCGTTGCCCCTGCGCGCTGCTAGCGAATCATCACGATGTCTTCCGTCGAACCAGCAGTAAAGAACTCGGGCACTCCGCTGGCCTTCGCCGACCTCGACCTGCCCGAGCCGGTCCGGCGCGGCATCGACGATGCGGGCTTCACCTGGTGCACGCCCATCCAGGCCGAGACCCTTCCCACGGCCATCACCGGCCGCGACATCGCCGGACAGGCCCAGACCGGCACCGGCAAGACCGCGGCGTTCCTGATCGCCGCCTTCACACTGCTGCTCGGCAAGCCGCGGCGCCACGAGGGCAAGGGCTCCTGCCCGCGTGTGCTCATCATCGCGCCGACTCGCGAGCTGGCGATGCAGATATTCGACGAGGGCAAGCTGCTCGGGAAGCACACGGGCCTCGAGATGCATGCCGTCTACGGCGGCGTCGACTACGTCAAGCAGCTCGACCGCCTCGCGGCCGGCGTCGACATCCTGATCGGCACGCCCGGTCGCCTGATCGACTACTTCCGGCAGCGGGTCTTCACGCTCAAGGACACCGAGGTGCTGATCGTCGACGAGGCCGACCGCATGTTCGACATGGGCTTCGTCGACGACCTTCGCTACCTCGTCACGAAGATGCCGCCGGCCACCGAGCGAGTGTCGTTCATGTACTCGGCCACACTTTCGTACCGCGTGCTCGAGCTGGCCTACGAGTACATGCACGACGTGCACCGCGTGGCCATCGACGAGGAGCAGGTGACGGCCGAGCGCGTCGAACAGCTCGTCTACCACGTGGGCGTGGAGGAAAAGCTGCCGGTGCTGCTCAACGTGCTGCTGCGCGAGAAGCCGACGCGCGCGCTCGTGTTCGTGAATACGCGCCGCGGCGTGCACTTCGTGGCCGAGCGCCTCGAGCGCCATGGCTACCGCGCCGGCGTGCTGGTCGGCGACGTCGACCAGAAGAAGCGCATCCGCACGCTGCGCGAATTCAAGGAAGGCGGCATCAACATCCTCGTGGCCACCGACGTTGCGTCGCGCGGACTGCACATCGAGGCCGTCTCGCACGTGTTCAACTACGACCTGCCGCAGGACCCCGAAGACTACGTGCACCGCATCGGCCGCACCGCTCGCGCGGGCGCGTCCGGCAAGGCGTTTTCGCTGGCCTGCGAGCACCACGTCTACTCGCTCGAAGCCATCGGGGAGTTCATCGGCATCCCGGTGCCGCACGCGTTTCCGGAAGCCGAGCTCGTGAAGATGCCGCGTCCGCTTCCGCGTCCTGCGCTCACGGAAGCCGTGGAATCCGCCGAGGACGCTGCGTTTCCCCGGGACGGGGAGTCGCGCCGCGCGCGTTCGAAGCGAAGTGGCAGCGTGGAGCGCGTCGCGGTTGCGCCAAACTCCGAAGCGGGTGCCGCGCCGGACGATATCGAAGCCGTGCCCGGCGACGGAGAAGGCGTGCCCGGCGACGGAGAAGATGCGCCCAAGCGCAAGCGCCGCCGCCGGCGCCGCCGGCGTGGCGGCGCCGAAGCTGCACCGGCCGATGTCGCCGGCGAGCCCGGCTGAAGCCGTTCGTGAAGCGCCTGTGATGCCGCCTCCGGACAGGCAAACGGGCCGCGCTTCCTCGCTGGAACGCTACCCTGTCGACTTCGCGCTCCGCGAGAAGCTGCGACCCGCCGTGCGGTTCCTGTTCCGCCGCTACTGGCGCGTGGCCGTGCGCGGCCTCGCCAACGTTCCGGCCGAAGGTCCCGTCATCCTGGTCGGCAATCACTCCGGCGCGGTTCCGGTGGATGCTGCGATGCTGGCCTATTCGCTGGACGGCGACGGCCACAGCCCGCGCCGCGTTGCCCGCGTTCTCTACGACCGGTTCGTCGAAGGAATTCCGGTTCTTGCCGACATCTACCGCCGCAGCGGCGGCGTGCCCGCACGCTATGCCGTGGCAGACACGCTGCTCGCACGCGGCGAATGCGTGGTGATCTTTCCCGAGGGAATCGGCGGCGTGTCCAAGCTGTTCGAAGAACGATACCGGTTGCAGCGCTTCTCCACTTCCGCTGCGCGCCTTGCCTGGAAGCACCGCGCACCCATCGTTCCATTCGCGATCATCGGAGCCGAGGAGGCCTATCCCCTCATCGGACGCAGCGAGGAAGGCGGCGCGGCGCTGGGCGCACCGTACGTTCCGATCACGCCGTTCTTTCCGCTGCTCGGGCCGCTCGGCGCGCTTCCGCTGCCGACCAGGTGGAGCCTGTCCTTCGGTTCGCGAATTGCGCTGCATCGCGAGCGGCGCTTCCGCACCGACGCCGACTTCGAAGCCATGACCGAACGGCTGCGCCGCAGCGTCGGCGTTCTCATCGACCGCGGGCTGCAGGAACGCGCTTCGGTATTTCTCGGCTGACGTCGTGGCGATCACGCTCTACAGCCTCGGGAGCTGCCCGTTCAGTCGTGCGTTGCGCGAGCAATTGCTCGCGCGCGGGGCGAGCTTTTCCGAGATCGACGTGGGCGAAAGGCCCGAGTGCATTCCGGAGCTGGTCAAGCTCACGCGCCGGCGCCGCGTCGTGCCGGTGCTGGTGGACGGTGCCCGCGTGGAGATTGCGCCGAAGGGCGGGACGGAGTTCTGAAGCGCATTACCGGCGTTACGAGGCGGGCGGCGCGCGCGAGCGAATTCTGCCGTACTTTCTCATCGCGGCCCATGCGCTTGCCGTTGCAGCAACGTTGCTCACCCGCGATCGTGGGTTGCATCGGGGACTTTTCGAAGCTTCGGCTGATGGCGTGACGGGCAAACGTGTGAGTTGACAACGGCGCTACGAAGGCGTCGCGGACGTCGCCGACGGTCATGCAAAAAACACTGGTCAGCCGGAGGAAGTCCGTGTATGGTCCCGTTCCGTGGAGGAAAAGCGCCTCTACTTGCGACTCGGCGATCGGGTCTATTCGGATTCCCACGAAGAGTGGGGAGTCGGTGCCGTCGTCGAGGAAATGACGTCCATCGTCGTCGGCGGGACGTGCCTGGTGCGCGTGCTGTTCGAAGACGGGCACCAGCGCACGTTCAACAACGATCTCGATCACGACATGTGCTGTTACTTC